>JAZRWH010000203.1:0-50526 GCA_045599585.1 Myxococcota bacterium | reverse complement strand
GGACAGTTGCGCCGAAGGCAAGACAGCTTGCAATGGTCAATGTCTTGATCTTGCAGCTTTACATTTGAGCAGTTGTACAACATGTGCATCTGGTTATTGTGATACAGATGCGAATAAATCGAATGGTTGTGAAGCAAGTCTCGCAACATTGAATGCAACTGCGTGTTCAGATACAGAATTAACCTGCAAAGTCGGTTATGATAATTGCGACGGTAGTATTGCCAATGGTTGTGAGGTTAATACAAATAAAGATAATACACATTGTGGTGCTTGCTCAACAAGTTCTATAGATAAGTCTTGTGCTAGTGGTTATACATGTCAGAGTGGCTTATGTAAGGTCTCTTGTAAAGCAGGTACGTATGCATGTGTCGATCAGTGTTTAAACATTTCAGTTTTAAACGGCTTCTATCATATGGATCAAGATTGCAAGTGCTTAGAAGGTTATATTATGAATTCAGCATCAGAATGTGTATCGACTACTATTTGTGATATACTTGGTACTGAACAAATTAATGCTAACGGCTCATGTGATTGTAAGCTTGGGTATGATTCATCTGATTGTAGTGAATGTGCTTTAGGATATCATAAAAATAGTAAAGGTGCTTGTGTAGAAAATTGTACATCCGATTCATGTGGTTATGGTGGTAGTTGTATTAATAATATATGTCAGTGTTATACCGATAGAACGTATGAGTTAAATGACGATGAAACTTTATGTTATTATAACTGCGATCATTCTGATTATCAGAATTGGTGTAGCAATACAGATGTTAATATATATTATAAATGTATTAATGGGGTTGAGGTCGAAACAATTTGTGAAAATGGTTGTAATAAACAGGCAAGAGCTTGTAATTAATTGCAATTGTTTGTAAATGGTTTCTTCAACCATTTCTAAGCCCCGCCCCCGTGCGGGGCTTTTTATTTGTATAGGGCATAGAAACGTATTAGATGTTGTTTCACGAATTGCGGGGGAGGGGGTAGCGGCGTATTGGCAAGCCAATAGCCGCTCAGGGGGAGACTTCCCCCTCATAACTGAGATTTAAGTCAGAGAGGACATGGGAATGAAAAAGTTCATTGTTGGTGGATTGGTTTTGGGATTAGCGATGGCAGGCTGTGCGAGTCAGCAGGGGGCTGAGGTGAAGACTGCGACGGTGAGTGCTGCGCCAGTTGCGGCAGTTGCGATGGAAGCTGTCGAGCATGTTGCGGAGCGTCAGGAGGATTGTATGGATATTCGCCTGGTCTATCCGACGGTTGGCAATGCGGCGATTGATGCGCAGATTGAGGCGTTTGTGAAGGCTTATGATGCGCGCATGCACGACGAAATCGCGCCGATATGTAGTGAAATCAGTGAAGAAGCGCTTGCCGACGGTATGCGGTATTCTTATGGTATGTGGTACGAAGCGATTCGGGTAGATGCTGATGCTGTCGATCTGCTGTTTTATTTGCGATCGTACACGGGTGGGGCGCACGATGCGCTTGCGCTTGAAACCATGAGTTTTGATACCAAAACGGGGGCGCGATTGGATCCGTTGTCGCTCATCGATGCGGATGAAGCGAAGGCGCTTGCGCGTTTGTCGGAAGTGTCGCGGGCAAAATTACCTGAAAAATTGCAAGATGTGGATGATCCCATGAGCATGATCGAGGCTGGGACGGAACCTGTTCGCGAAAACTTTACAAATATCGTGCGTACCGAAACGGGTGTTCGGGTTTATTTTGATCCCTATGCGGTTGCACCTTGGGCAGTAGGCATTTTGTTCGTTGATATGGATTAATAGTTGAATTGAATGCTTGGGCGAACACGAAATTGTGTTCGCCTTTTTTGTATAGGATTAACAAGCGCAAAAATTCACTTGAACAAGTGGTTTGAATTATGTAAAAACGTTCACATTTAGTCTGTCTTGCGTTTTAGGGTTTGGACAGATAAGATATTTGCCGTTTTTTCGAGGCACGGGGAGACTGTGTCTGTGCATGGAGGCAAAGAAGTGAGCGAGACATATACGGCGAAAGATATAGAGATACTTGAGGGGCTTGAGGCAGTAAGGTTAAGGCCTGGTATGTATATCGGTTCGACCGGTAAAAGTGGGCTTCATCATTTACTATGGGAGATTTTGGACAACTCCGTCGATGAGGCCATGAACGGGTATGCACGGCATATATGGGTAACGCTTCATGAAGATGGTCGATCGATGACCGTTCGAGATGATGGACGTGGGATACCCGTAGACGAGCATCCTGTGGCAAAAATGAGCGTACTTCAGGTCATTTTGACGAAACTCCATGCCGGTGGAAAGTTTAATTCGAACAACTATAAGACGTCAGGCGGTCTTCATGGTGTTGGATCGAGCGTGGTCAATGCATTAAGCGTTGATTTTCGTGTTCATGTCGAACGCGATGGTGGAGCGTTTGAGCAGTCGTATTCGCGTGGTGAGCCGCAGAGCAAAGTGAAGCGTGTTGGCACGAGTCGATTGACGGGCACGACGATCTTTTTTAGGCCGGATCCTGAGATTTTTGAGACTGTCGTTTTTGATACGGACTTGATACGTGAGCGTCTTGAGGTCAAAGCCTATATTTTGAGTGGCTTAGAAATCACGTACTGTGATCGCGTTAATAAGACGGAAGAGACGTTCTGTTTTGCGGGTGGCATTTCGGACATGGTGACGCACATGGTACAGGGGGCGTCAGCCGAAATGATCCAATCTGAGATCAGCGTGATTGATCGTGAGGAGCCTGAAGCAGGTCGATTTTCAGCTGCGTTGTGTTGGTGTGACAAGTCGACGGAACAAATTCAGAGTTTTGTCAATGCGATTCCTACGCCCGATGGGGGTACGCATGAAGGTGCTTTTAGAGACGGCATTCAGCGTGCACTTAAAGCCTATATGGAGCTTCACGATTTAATTCCGCGAGGCGTGACGATTTTAGCTGAAGATGCACGCGAAGGGCTTTTTGGGGCGATTAGTATTTTTATCGCAGAACCGCAGTTTCAGGGACAGACAAAAGGTCGATTGGGGAATCCCGAAGTTAAAACGTGGATTTCGAATGCCGTCAAAAATGGCGTCGAAGCTTTTTTAAATGCCAATCCGAAGGCGGCCAAAGCGATTGCAGAGCAGGCCATTTTAAGTGCTAAAAAGCGTCAGGCTTCACGCGCCGCGGCGTTGAGTGTCACGCAGCAGTCTCGCACGGGGCGACGTCAAAGTCTTCCAGGCAAGCTTACGACGTGTTCATCGCGTAATCCAGATGAATGCGAGTTGTTTCTCGTCGAAGGTGATTCGGCAGGTGGATCCGCAAAACAGGGGCGAGATCGTCGAACGCAGGCGGTTTTGCCGCTTCGAGGCAAGGTTTTGAATGCTGAAAAAGCTTCTTCCGACAAAGTCATGGAAAACAAAGAGTTGAGCGATATTGCAAATGCTCTTGGATGCTCGCTCGGCAAAGAGTGTAAGATAGATAAACTTCGGTACAAAAAAGTGATTATTTTGGCTGATGCTGATAGTGACGGCCATCACATTTCGACGCTACTCATGACATTTTTCTATCGTCGTCTGCGTCCGCTCATCGACGCAGGCTGTGTGTACATTGCACAACCTCCGCTTTTCCGTGTGGATATAGGCAAAAAGACGTATTGGGTTCTGGATGAAAAAGAGCGCGACGCACTTTTGCGCAAGAATCACAAAAAGATCGAAGATGTTCAAATCTCGCGATTTAAAGGTTTAGGTGAAATGATGCCGTCGACGTTGTATGAAACGACGTTGAATCCGGCAACGCGCCATCTTCTGCGCGTAGAAGTGGCGCCTGATGACGCAGAACTAACAGAAGAAGTCGTTTCGGATCTCATGGGATCTTCGCCAGAACCGCGTTTTCGATTTATTATGGAACATGCCGAAGAAGCTGATGATTTAGATTTGTAATTTAGAGTTGCCAAGTCTGATTATGGTCAGGAACGCAACCCTCGATTTGTTTAAATAAGATACTATCTATGAATATGCGTAAGATAAATTTTACAGCCGGACCTGCAATGCTGCCCGAAGAAGTTATTCAAAAGGCACAGGCTGCGTTATGGGATGTTTCATGCGGAGCTGGTATCTTGGAGATCAGTCATCGTGCGCCTTATTTTGACGCTTTGATGAATGATGTGCAACAGCAGTTTAGACGTTTGGCCGGCATTAGCGACGACTATATCGTTTTGTTTATGCAAGGGGGGGCGACGCTTCAGTTTTGTGAACTGCCGCAGTACCTCACGCGTCCGGGTGATCATATCGACTGTATTCATACTGGTTTTTGGACGCGCAATGCAATGCGTGATGCGGCGCTCTACACACAGGTTTACTATGCTTATGATGGCAAAGAGACCGGCTATGAGCATATTCCAACGGCTGATGAGATTCATTATAGTGAAAATCCGCGTTACGTTTATTATTGTGCGAACAATAGTTTTATGGGGACTGAGTGGCAGGAAGCGCCTCAAAATGCGCCAGCGCCCGTTGTCGCCGATATGAGTAGTAACATTTTTAGTCGTCCGATCGATGTGGATGCACACGGCGTTATTTTTGCTTCGGCACAAAAAAATCTTGGAATTCCAGGTTGTTGCGTCGTCATAATGCACAAATCTCTGTTGGACGATGCGCCTCGCGCTTCGATGTTTGATTATCGTCGGCAGGCTGAGGCGCGATCTATGTTAAATACTCCCCCAACCTTTGCTATCTATATGATGAAGCAGATGTTGGATTGGATCGAAGAACGCGGTGGCCTGCAGGGGATGCTAAAGCGAAATGCCGAAAAAGCTGCTGTCGTACGTGATGCCATTGATCAGACGCATGGCTTTTTTAAACATGTTGGCGAGCCTCAATGTCGCTCCTTGATGAACGTGTCGTTCCGAGCTCCATCCAAAGAATTGGACGAAATGTTCGTTGTTGAGGCCGAAAATAATAATATGATGGGACTACGTGGACATCGCGAAACGGGTGGGCTGAGAGCCTCTCTCTTTAATGCAATGCCTCTGGAGTCCTGCAAAGTGCTCGCACAGTTCATTCGCGAATTTGCGAGAACACACGGTTAAAGATTTACGCTTATTATTCATTCGTTCATTAATCATATAAAGGAAAGACAAATGATTCAAACATATCCTGCAGCGCCTGAAGCAGGCACAGCTCAAGATAAGCATTTTCACGTTGTTCTCGTCGAACCTGAGATTCCGCCCAACACGGGTACGATTGCGCGACTTTGTGCCGGAACAAATACCCATTTGCATCTCGTTAAACCCATTGCCTTTGATCTCGATGATACGAAACTCAAACGTGCTGGACTTGATTATTGGCCGAATGTCTATCTTACAGTTCACGAGTCTTTTGAAGAGATAGTAAAAATATTTCGTCCTGAACAGATGCATTTGTTTACGACTAAGACGCCGCGTGCCTTTACAGAGGTTTCGTATAAGCTTGGCGATGCCCTCATCTTTGGCCCCGAAACGCGCGGTTTGAGCGAGGCTGTTCGTATGCGCTTTGAAGAGAGCTGCGTTACGATTCCTATCCGCAAAGATCACATTCGTAGCCTTAATCTGGCGACGAGTGTCAGCATTGGTTTGTACGAAGGTTTGCGTCAGGTAGGTTTTGCTCCTGTCGTGGAGCTCGACGTATAATGATCGGCTATATTCACGGAAAAATTATAGACGTCAGCATGGCGTGCGGCGAAGTGATCGTTGAAGCCGGACAGAGTGGCGTAGGCTACAGTCTGTTTATGACGCAAAAAAGTCTCGAAACAATGTTGGTCGGCGATGAGATCAGCGTCTATGTTTCGACACAGGTCCGTGAGGATTCAATGACGCTCTTTGGTTTTGTTTCTAAGGACGAAAGAACGCTTTTTTTGGAACTCATCAAACTTAACAAAGTTGGGCCCAAACTTGCGCTCGCAATCCTTAATACTTATACGCCGGCTGAACTTCAAAATGCCGTGTGGGCTGGGAATGATGCTGCCTTAAAAGCTGTGCCGGGCATAGGCAAACAACTCGCTGCAAAACTTCTGATTGATCTCTCCAAAGTGCTTGAATCGTGTCATTTTTGCAGCGACATTCCGGTTGGTCTTGGCCCCAAAACCAAAGTTCCGGCTTTTGCTCCGCATGCTGATACGCGTCTCGCGCTTGCTGGGCTGGGGTTCCCTGAGAGTTCCATTGATAATGTTATTAAACGCCTTGAAGAAAGCGGTGAATCCCTCCCGCTTGAAGAAGAAATTCGCTGGTGTTTACAACATTTGTAATATTATATATTATAACTTAAATTATATAATCTATGCGAGAAAATGAAACGCTAAATCCAGAAGCTTTAAGCCACGCAGAATCTGTTGTTCAGGAATCACTGCGTCCGCTTTGTTTCGCTGATTACGTCGGTCAGGCTGCCGAAGTGGATAACATTCGCATTTTTGTCGAAGCTGCAAGCATGCGACAGGAACCGCTTTGTCACCTTTTGCTCTGTGGTCCCCCCGGACTTGGCAAAACAACGCTCGCTCGCATTTGCGCACGCGAACTCGGTGTCAACATCATGGAAACAAGCGGTCCTGCAATTCAAAAAAAAGGTGATCTGGCAGGAATCTTAACCGCACTCGATGAACGCGATGTTCTCTTTATTGACGAGATTCATCGCCTCAATCCCGTGATAGAAGAAAATCTCTATCCCGCAATGGAAGATTTCACGTTTGATCTGCTGATCGGTTCAGGCCCTCAGGCCCGAAGCATTAAGATGCCGCTCAAACGCTTTACACTCATTGGGGCTACGACGCGTAGCGGTCTTTTGACAAGCCCTCTGCGAGATCGTTTTGGCCATATTGCGCGTTTGGATTATTATGACGAAAAAGAACTGGCGCAGATCGTTCGTCATTCTGCCAAACTGCTGAATATTTCTATCGATGAAGATGCCGTTTTGGAAGTTGCACGCCGTTCTCGTGGAACACCTCGAATTGCAAATCGACTTTTGCTCCGCCTCCGCGATTTTGCCAATGTCTTTAAAATGAATGCAATCACGCGCGAACTCGCTGATAGTAGCCTAAAAAAACTTAATATTGATAAATGTGGCCTCGATAAGATGGATCATCGCGTTTTGTTGACCATCATGGATCTTTTCGGTGGTGGCCCCGTGGGCATCGAAACTCTTGCTGCTGCTGTGAGTGAGCAGGCTGATACCCTCGAGGATGTCTATGAGCCATACCTGCTTCAACAAGGATTCCTGCAGCGCACTCCGCGAGGACGCGTTGCGACAGCGCGAACCTATCAGTATTTCGGTCGTGATCCCGTCACACGCCAAAATGATCCCTATCAGCCCGGTTTGTTTTAATTGTCATTTTTTATGCTCATCTAAATTCAATATCCATGCTCTGTGTGCTTGTTTTGTGGTCGTCTATACAGAGCATGGAGTTTGCCTCTCTTTGCGGACTGATATTCATTTATAAAGGTAGTTATTATAACTACATGTGTATAAATGAATCGATGTGTCATTTGATTCGAGTCTATTAAATGGGAAAGCGTTCGCCTGTTCTACCGCCTTCACATTTTAGCGTCGTTGTTGCCTTTTCTTGGTTTAATCTTCGAATAGACAGGGCAAAAAAGTGTAAAATAAATGAACACTTTATTTTACAAAGTGTTGTTATTTTTTTTAAGATGTGTAATTATTGATTTAGTATACGATAATTAGAGTTGTCGTATTGAGTGATGTTACTAAGTTTGGTTTTTTAAAGGGGGAAGCCTCCCCCTGAGCGGCTATTTGCAAGCAAATACGCCGCTACCCCCTCTCAATGAAACGCTCGTTACACAATGATGAGTGGAAAATTTAGATGTAGTTGTTACGGCTCTAATGTAGTTATTAGAGTGATGGTGTCAGTGTATTTAAACAGGAGCATGAGCTTATGTTAAAACATTCATCAAGTTCAAGCGGCAGCAATCTGTTAAGGTTGAGTTGTTTGCTAGCCGCAGCTGCAGCTTTTTCTGGCTGCGCATTAGATTCAACCTTCATAGACAATTACGAAGACGTAATTGGCGCAGATGGCAAAGCGTGTAAGGATATTCAATACATCGAAGTCGACGATGTTAGGATTGAATGTAAAACAGAAGATGGCGCGGTTTGTACCAAAGATGATATTGAAGTAACGCAGAAAGGTGAGATCATCGATGCTTCAAAATACGAACGGTACTATATCAGCTTTAGTTCGGACAGATGCCCTTCGCGTATCGATTGTAAACAAAAAGGTGGCCAGAATTATTGCGGCGGATCCACGCAGTGTGATCCTGGAGAGCATTTTGATGATGGCGCATGTGTGCCGGATAGTGTAGACGCTTGCGGTAGCACCAATAGTTGTACTGAACAGGTACCGCATTGGGTCTCTGGTGAATGCTTTAATGGATCGTGTCGGGTTGATGAATGTGAGCGTGGATTTAAGCCATCTGCAGATCAAAAAAGCTGTGCATCCGACTGTCGACCAGGTCAACATTACGATAACGCAGCTCAGGGATGTGTAGAGGATGATCTTGAGAACTGCGGCAGTACTGGTAATCGTTGCGATCGTGGTATCGGTTGGGATTCGGGCACGTGTACTTTAGGTAAATGTAACGCTGAAACTTGTGAAACAGGATACGATCGAGTTTTAGCCGAAACTGTGATCAATGAAGAAGACGGTGAAGCCGTTGAGATCTTTGCTTGTCGCAAAGGCGATTGTCCACCAGGACAACACTCGGATAAAGGCATTTGTATAGACGACACGATTGGTGATTGTGGTCAGGCTGGTTACAAATGCGCAGAAAATGTCACCGAGTGGGCTGGTGGCAGGTGCGAGAACGGTATTTGCATCGTTGAATCGTGTTCAACTGGATTTAAACCTTCTGTCGATGCCAAAAGCTGTGCCTCAGACTGTAATGTTGGCGCACCTGGTGAAGTTGGTCAGCACTACGATAGTGCACAGCAAAAATGTGTTGATGACGACCTCGATAACTGCGGCCAAAAAGGTTTGGTCTGTGCATCGACGGCAGGTTGGGTAAGTGGTCAGTGTTTAAATAACAAATGTGTTGCAGAAAAATGTGACGCTTCTAATGGTTATACGGTTGTTGACGGCAAATGCGTCGCAGCTTGTATTGGCAATCAGGTCAAATGCGGCGGTCTTTGTCGCGATCCGATGCAGGATAGTGAGTATTGTGGCGCTACTGGTACGATCGACTCTTGTACAAACAGCGGTAAAAAATGCGCAAGCGGCCAGGTTTGCGTCAATGGCAACTGTGAACAGAATACGTGTGGTTCCAATGAAATGTTGTGTTCTACATCCTCTGGTAAAGAATGTATCAACGTAAACTCGAATAACGCAGATAACTGCGGTAGCTGTGGTTTTGTTTGCACAGAACATGCGATTCCGAATGCGACGTCAAGCGTTTGCGCTGGTGGTGCTTGCCAGTATGAATGTTCAACCGGTTACGTAAACGTTGGTACTGGTAAAACGTCTAATACCATTGTTTGTATTAATCCGAAGACGGACAGCAATTATTGCGGCGCAACAAGTCCTACGGCACGTGGTAAAAAATGTGATGACGGTGAAGTTTGCGTCGATGGCAGCTGCGCTAAAAACAGTTGTACTAATAAAGCCGAAACACTTTGCTCAACGACGTCAGGTAACACTTGTATTAATATTAAATCCGATAACGCAGATAACTGTGGCGCATGCGGTTATAAGTGTTCCGAACACGCGATTCAGAATGCTACTTCGAATGTATGTAATACAGGAAACTGTGAATATACTTGCGCTACGGGATATGTTAACGTCGGTAGTGGTCAAACGTCTGCTACAATCAAATGTGTTGATCCTAAAACAGATAACCAGTTCTGCGGCGCAACAAGTGCTACCGCTAAAGGTAAAGTATGTCCTACGGGCCAAGTTTGCGTCGATGGTAACTGTGCCCAAAACAGTTGTACAAATTCTTCCGAAACACTTTGTTCAACGACGTCCGGCAATACTTGTATTAATATTAAAGCAACAGATGCCAACAACTGTGGTGCCTGCGGTTATAAGTGTTCCGAACACGCAATTCAGAATGCTACGTCAACGACTTGCAGCAGTGGCGAGTGTTCCTACACATGTACGACGGGTTATGTAAATGTTGGTACAGGTAGTACTGCAGCAACGATCAAGTGCGTCGATCCTAAAACAGATAACCAGTTCTGCGGCGCAACAAGTGCTACCGCTAAAGGTAAAGTTTGTCCTACTGGCCAAGTTTGCGTCGATGGTAGCTGTGCTCAGAACAGCTGTACAAATTCTAGCGAAACACTGTGCTCCACGTCATCAGGTAATACTTGTATTAATATTAAATCCAATAACGCAGATAACTGCGGTGCCTGCGGTTATAAATGTTCCGAACATGCGATTCAAAATGCTACTTCGACAACATGTAACGCTGGCAACTGTGAGTACACTTGCGCTACGGGGTACGTAAATGTTGGTACGGGTAGTACCTCTGCAACGATTAAGTGCGTTGATCCCAAAACAGATAACCAGTTCTGTGGTGCAACGAGCGCTACAGCTAAAGGTCAAGTTTGCTCAACGGGTAAAGTATGCGTCGATGGTAGTTGCGCTACGAACAGCTGTACAAATTCTAGCGAAACACTGTGCTCCACGTCCTCGGGTAATACTTGTATCAATATTAAATCCAATAATGCAGATAACTGCGGAGCTTGCGGTTACAAATGTTCTGATCATGCGATTCAGAATGCAACGTCAACAACATGTAATGCAGGCAATTGTCAGTACTCTTGCGCGACGGGTTATGTAAATGTTGGTACGGGTAGTACCTCAGCGACGATTAAGTGCGTTGATCCCAAAACAGATAATCAGTTCTGTGGTGCCACGAGCGCTACCGCCAAAGGTCAAGTTTGCTCAACGGGTAAAGTATGCGTCGATGGTAGTTGTGCCCAGAACAGTTGTACGAATAAATCCGAAACACTTTGTTCGACAACTTCCGGCAATACCTGTATTAATATTAAATCCGATAATGCAGATAACTGCGGCGCCTGCGGTTATAAATGTTCCGAACACGCGATTCAGAATGCAACCTCTACGGCATGTTCCAACGGCGAGTGTTCCTACACTTGCGCGACGGGTTATGTAAATGTTGGTACGGGAAGTACTTCTGCGACGATCAAGTGTGTCGATCCTAAAACGGATAACCAGTTCTGCGGTGCCACGAGCGCTACCGCCAAAGGCCAAGTCTGCTCAACAGGTAGAGTTTGCGTCGATGGTAGTTGTGCTCAGAACAGCTGTGATAAAAATTCAGGCGAAACGCTTTGCTCAACGACGTCCGGTAACAAGTGCATCAATCTAAAATCTACAGATGCAAACAACTGTGGTGCCTGTGGCTATAAATGTTCCGAACACGCGATTCAGAATGCAACTTCGACAACCTGTAATGCAGGCAACTGTCAGTACACTTGCGCGACAGGTTACGTAAACGTTGGTACGGGTAGCACGTCAGCGACGATCAAGTGCGTTGATCCTAAAACGGACAATCAGTTCTGCGGCGCCACGAGCGCAACTTCTAAAGGCAAAGTTTGTACGACAGGTACTGTTTGTATCGATGGTAGTTGTGCTCAGAACAGCTGTACAAATTCTAGCGAAACACTTTGCTCAACGACGTCCGGTAACACTTGTATTAATATTAAATCCGATAACGCAAACAACTGCGGTGCTTGCGGTTATAGATGTTCCGAACATGCGATTCAGAATGCGACTTCATCGACTTGCAGTAGCGGCAACTGTCAGTACACCTGTGCCACGGGGTACGTAAATGTTGGCAGTGGCAAAACGTCTGCTACGATTAAGTGCGTCGATCCCAAGACCGATAACAATTATTGTGGCGCAACCAGTTCAACATCTAAAGGTCAAGTTTGTTCAACGGGTAAAGTTTGTATTGATGGTAGTTGTGCTACGAATAGTTGTACCAATTCTAGCGAAACGCTTTGTTCGACGACGTCCGGTAATACGTGCATCAATATTAAATCCAATAATGCAGATAACTGCGGCGCCTGCGGTTATAAATGTTCCGAACACGCGATTCAGAATGCGACCTCAACGACTTGCAGTAGCGGCAACTGTTCGTACACCTGCGCCACGGGTTATGTAAATGTTGGTACGGGTAGCACATCATCGACCATCAAATGCATCAATCCTAATACAGACAACCAGTTCTGCGGTGCAACGAGTGCAACTTCTAAAGGCAAAGTTTGTACAACAGGTACTGTTTGTATTGATGGTAGTTGTGTCCAGAACAGCTGTACCAATTCTAGCGAAACGCTTTGCTCGACATCATCGGGTAATACTTGTATTAATATTAAATCCAATAATGCAGATAACTGCGGCGCCTGTGGTTATAAGTGTTCCGAACACGCGATTCAGAATGCGACTTCAACGACTTGTAGTAGCGGCAACTGTTCGTACACCTGTGCCAATGGGTATGTAAATGTTGGTACGGGGAGCACATCATCAACGATTAAGTGCATTGACCCGAAGACAGACAATCAGTTCTGCGGTGCAACGAGTGCTACAGACAAAGGTGAAGTTTGCTCAACGGGTAAAGTTTGTGTTAAGGGCAGTTGCGTCCAAAATAGTTGTATGAATATTGGCGAAACACTTTGTTCAACTTCATCGGGTAATACTTGTATTAATATTAAATCAACGAATGCAAGTAACTGCGGCGCTTGCGGCTATAAATGTTCCGAACATGCGATTCAAAATGCCACATCAAATAGCTGTAGTGCTGGCAACTGTCAGTACACTTGTGCCACGGGTTATGTAAATGTTGGCAGTGGCAAAACGTCTAATACGATCAAGTGTATCGATCCTAAATCAGACAATAATTATTGCGGTGCCACGAGCGCTTCATCCAAGGGAAAACAATGTTCATCGGGACAATATTGTGTCAATGGTACTTGTCAGGGGGCTTGCACGGTTTCGGGATATACGCTTTGCGGTAATCAATGTATTAACATGAAAACTGATCTTAATCATTGTGGCGCTTGCGAGAATACTTGCAAAATAGATCATATGTCATCTGCTTTATGTGTTAATAGTCGTTGTGAAGTTACCTGCGAAAAAGGATTTTATTACGACGAGAGCATTAATAAATGTATTTCCTTCAAGCAATGTGAAGACGGATACTATAGTGAAACAGATCATCTCTGCTATCCTTTCTTTAATTGTTATAAAGCTGATATGGTTGTTAGCAGTAAAACTAACGCAAACGCGAATGTTAAATGTATACTTGGAAATTTAACTGTTAGTGATGATGTGAGCGTTTTGGCACTTAAAGAATTAGAATATATTGGAGGTGCTTTGGTTATTAAGGATCGTAAAAATCTGATGGTCGTAGACTTGCCCAAACTTGCGTATGTGAGCTATATTGATATTAATAATACTGGCATTTATAGTTTAGATTTGCCTTCGCTGAGATATATGGATGATAAATATATGTCATATATTTCGATTATAAATAACTCAATTTTGACAAGCGTAAAATTCGAAAATCTTGTTCGCATGGAGTACGCTGGAATGGATGTAGGAGAATTCTGCGATAGCACGATTAATTTTAGGAATAATCCAAAATTGACATCTGTATCAATTCCTAAACTCGTCGCGGATATTAATGATGTCTATATTATGGATAACACTTCTTTGGAGACTGTTTTATTGAATAGTTTGAGCATGATTCAATACTCTTTGTGGCTTGAAAGAAATAATATTAAAACCTTGAAAATTGATAGTTTAGAGTTCTGTGATAATATACGACTTATAGAGGATAGTAATCTAACGTGTCCAATGGCTGTAGAAATCTATAAGCATTGTAGTGCTGGGGGTACATATGGAGTGGATGTTAAAATAGATAATATTAATGGGATTAATAAATATGGAGCAAATTGTGGACTGTAATCGTTCGCAATTTGCTAACATAGATTAGAATTTATAAATTAAGCCCCACGCTGATTGTGGGGCTTTTTTTTTGCAAGTTCTTGCGTCGCATACAGGTTAGTTCAGCCTTTATTGTCACAGATCTGCGCTCATTTCACAAACAGATCTAATATATGAGACATGTTAGTGTTAATAGCAGTGTCCAGAGCGGTAAATATCAAACGTATTGCATGATGCCTGGTTTTCGTACGTAGACAAAGAGCACACTTGTTCACACTTCTTGTTGTTATTTTTTGTAACATAGTGTAGCTTTGGAGTGGATAGTACGATAAGTATCGTTATCGTATTGAGTGCCTGTGTTTGTGATTTTTATATTTATTTTGAGGGGGAAGTCTCCCCCTGAGCGTCTATCGCCAAAGGCGATACGCCGCTACCCCCTCCAAGCTTTTACTCGTTGTTCAAAGACGAGCACATTTTAAGAACTCATGAATTTCCCTGTCATTGTGATTAGGGGGATAACGCGTGTTTTAGTTGTAGGAATGGTCCCATGAAACGAAATACATTAAGCGCTCATTATGGATTCGCTTTAAAATTAGCTTGTTTGCTCGTTGCCGCATCGGCTGCCGGTTGTGCTTTAGATGCTTCCTATATCGAAGATTACGAAGGGGTGATCGGTAAGGATGGTAAGCGTTGCGATGATATTCAGTATATTGAATTGAGCGATGGTATAAGGATTTATTGTACGCTTGATGAGGACGATGTTTGTACGAGGGATGGGATTGAAGTCACTCAAAATGGGGAAGTGATTGATCCAACTGAGTATTATAAATATTACACAAGTTTTTATTCGGATAGATGCCCTTCTCAAATGAATTGTAATGTGTCAGGAAAACAAAAGTACTGTGGTTGGGGGGTATCAGCGTGTCCGGATGGTAAGCATTCGTATAATGGTGGGTGCGAGGATGATAGTATTGATAATTGCGGTAAGCATTGTCAAACGACACGAAAATTTGAGAGTCCGCGACATTTCATCAACAACATGAAATGCAGGAAACGTAGAAATGACAACGAAAACACTCGCATGGGACTCTCAAAAATCAGAATTCAAACCGTTTGGACGCGAACTAGGTTTGGCACTAAAACCGCTTCTGGATAAGGGCGAGCCTGAAGCGCTAGCAGCTGCGCTCATTGGAAAAAAGGCCGTGAATCTTTTTCTGATGTTGGCCGACATTCTAGATCAAGAAACAGACAATATACTTTCAGACAAGATTGCACTTGCAAGGCTTTGTAATGCAGAATTTTTTATCGAAGCCATGCTTGCAGCTGTTGAAATATGGAGCAATGTTCGCGTGACATCTCTTGCGACGATTTGTAGCCCTGCATGGTCTGAAAACGTTTTAGAAACTTGGCCAAAAGCTTGCGCAGAAGACTTTATGGCTTTTTCTGTTTGGGCGATTTGGAGAGGTGCAGACGGCGCGACACAAAGAAAGTACATAAAAAGCCGAACGCTAAAGAGCATTCAAAAAATAGAAAAGGTTGACGGCGTAGATGGAATGATTGCGCGTTTGTGGCGCTCTCTAATGACGTTCAGGGTTTTATTGGACAAGCTATTCATTCCTAAAATCAAAGAGATGAACAAAGTTGAACTTTCAGCGTTCGTTGATAGTACGAACATCAATTCAATGAAAACTGCATTCTCATTCATTCAGAAAAGAGCATAAGGAGAACGCAAAATGTCAAATCGAAAACGACTCATTCCAAATGTCTCTGGATACATAAACAAGCAAGGGCTGGCATGTGTCAGCGTGCGCTTTGAAGAAGGAAAGGAGCTTCATACAATTCAATGCAAATGTGGTGAGTTGTATGAGTTGCCTTTTAGAAACGCATGGTTTTCAGGCGGATGCGCGAAATGCAGAGCAATTATTCAACAGAATCGAGTGAAATTGTATTCGTCGAAGCGGAAGAAAAAAGAAGTTGATGAGATGGACAACGAGTCTTTGTCAGTACCGAGCACGATGGAGTTGACGCGCAGAATTATGATGAATTACGCACAAAACAGAGCTGAACACATGAAAGAGCTGGATGAAATCGGATGGAGTAGATTATGATAATGACTTATACAGAAGCGCTTCAAATCTTGAATTAGAAGAAAGAAGGATTATTAAATAAATGAGTGATATGAGAAGATATTTAAAAGAAGTTCAAAGCGGAGGTGAATGGTGCCGAATTAAATGCATTAAATGCGGTTCAACAATTGAATATCGCATTATTGATCAGCCATCAGGATTCAGGGAGGTTGAAGATTTAATTTGTCCAAATTGCAAACACATAATCTCTTCATCACGATTCGTTGAATATCACGATGAACGCGTTGTGAACGATCGCCGATAATAGGAGCTTGACACGGGACTAATAAACATATATTCGTTACTTCACGTTTGACAAAGTAGAAATATTTCAAAGGAGCGCCGCTTAGGCGCTCTTTTTTTTATCCTTTCGCATCTGGCTATTCTCGAATCGTACACTTTCACCTGAAAATTTCAGAAGATGCGAAACATGCGCAATTCTATCAATTACGGCTTCAGCCATTTTGGGTTCAGCGCTTCGATCGATCCATTCTGTGAAATCAAGGTTCGATGTCAGTATGAACGCCTGACGCTCGTAAACGGACGCGCTGAAGTACTCAAAAAAGAGCCTCATTGACTCAGCATCCGTCGGATAAAAGCCGAATTCGTCGATAATGCTCAATTCGTACCTTCGCGAATCTTTCAGGAACTTTTCGAGTTCATTTCTTCCTGCTGCGCGCTTCATCGCTTCAGAAAGATCATAAGCGCGCCAGAATCTGACTCGCATTCCTGCTTTGCACGCAACAATTCCGCTCGCGATTGAGAAGTGTGTTTTCCCCGTTCCAGGTTGTCCAAAAAGGAAAAGGCCATGTTTATCCGTGATGAATTGTGTTCCAGTGAAATAATTTGAAGACACGGAATTAGGAAATTCAACGTGTTCGAAGTCATAATCGTCGAATGTCTTGAGATTTGGGAAGTGCGCATTCTGCGCAAGCACGCGCGCCCTTTTTGATCTTTTGAACATCACCTCTTGAATAAGCGCTTCCCTTAAAACATTCGCCTTTTCTCCTCCGTCGTGGAGAATGTCCAGCGTGATTGAGCTAAGTTGAAGCTTTTTGCAAATTTCAGAATCACTTATCGTTGAACAAATCTTTGTATTTTTCATGTTCTTTCCTATAGCTCCCAAAGTTGATCACGCCGAAGATTTCTTCGAACCGTTTACAGATCACGTCTCTGCGCTCAGACTTTGAAAGCTTTGCAATTGCTGAGGCTTCCTCATCTGACATCAGACCGCTCCCGCGCAACGCGCGCGGACATTCAACGAATGACTCCTCGTATGATGAAAGATCGATGGAGTCATGTTCTGTGTAACAGCGTTCATGCCTGCAGACAAAATTTCCTGTTTCTGTGAACAGTTGAACGCAAAAAAGTCCGGCTTCAATGACCATTGTTTCATTTGGGTGATTTGAGCCTGCTGAGTATCTGTGACCGTCAAATTCAAGAAGAGCGCATTTATCCGTCCTGCGTATGGTGTATGTTACAGGCTTAAATTCATCTTTTGGCATTGGAAGAAGTGCTGATTTATCCTCTTCGAAAAGTTCTTTTTTGCTTCTATTTGTTCCGTATCTCTTCCCAATGTTCAGCGTTTCACACTTACTCAAAAGATCATCATTGAAGACATGAAGTGAATTAAAATGCGGAGGTGGGCTTAAAAAATTCTGACGAACAGTTGAAACGGCACGTTCAACGCAGCCTTTTTCATTCCCTCGCGCTGGATTGCATCGTTCAATTTCAAACCCGAAAAAGTCAGCAAACGACTGAAATTCATCATTAATTTTGTATCGTTTGCCTCGATTGACCATTGATGAAGCGTTGTCAATCCTGATTCGAATAGGAACGCCGTCAAGCTTATTAAAAATCCTCATCATTGCGAACACGAGACACTGGCGATTTTCAGAAGGAAGCAAAACAGCGAACATCATGCCTGAATGCGGTAATGACAAAACGAGATATTTTCCATCATGCAAAACGCCGTGTTCGTAATATTTTGCAGCTCCAAAGTCGATTTGTGCGCATCCTGGCTCGTGTTCAAGTGGAACACTTGCCACAGAAGGCGCTTTGAAATCGTTGACCTTCAAAAATCGCTGAAACGTCCTCAAACCGAATGTGATGTTCGGATGCTTCTGCTTCAAAACATCAAACATCCTTTTTCCTGTCATCCTTTGCTTTCCAAGAGTGCTGTTTTCTGCAACAAAACGCGCTATCTCAGCACGATAAGGCTCGACATGCGTAAAACTGTGCCTTCGGAATTTGGGAGCGTGTAGAGCGCAAAATTTCGCGTATTTTCGAACCGTTCCCCATGACACACTCAAAAGCTTTGAAATTTTGTAAATGGACAGGCCTTTCTTTACGAGGGAAGCGATCTTTCTTTTAATCTCATTGGTCATCATGGCAACCTCCGACATTCAATCTTTTTGTGTCATTATGATGACAAATGAAAATTTTCAAAATTTTAAAACAAATAAAGTCCGCTGTTAATGCGGACTTTATTATGTTGTTTGTGATGTTATGTTTCTTTTAAGAAATTCTCATCAGAAGCGTAGAAATCAAAGGCGTTCCCAAAGAAAGCGCGACATACGTTCCTGAAGAGATGTAATTGACGCCGCTTTCATTCGAAAGAGAGCCTTCATAAACAGAATTAGGTGAGATTGTAATCGTGCTCCCCGTCGTAGCTGTAACGCCATAAGCGACAACAATTGCGCCATACGGAACGCTGACGACTGAGCTTCCTCTTGAAGGCTTTGGAATGCAACCTGTGACGTCTCCTGTAAGATTTCCAATGACGTCGCCTGTGAGATTTCCAGTTACGTTTCCAGTGACATTACCTGTAAGATTTCCAGTTACGTCGCCGAACATTTCTCCATGAATTTCATCAGCGTAGATCTCATCAAAATGATCGTCAGGAGTGCCTACACACGAGTACGAATCTGAAAGGATTCGTCCTACATGAACGTCAGCATTGAAGATCTTTTCACCATCAATGACTTGCGTTTCGGACAAATTCACAAAATTCTGTTCATGATCTTCGCGAGTTTCAATTTCGTGTTGAAGATCTGATGCGAGCGCATACTGCGCAAGGCTGACACTGATTGATGTAAGGACGCCTTCAGCAAGCGCTATGGAGAAGTCGATAAGAGCTGAAAGCTTTGTGCGAGCTGTTCCATCGTATGCAGGAAAATGTGTCGGTTGTGATGTCGTTACTCTAGAAACTAGAACGAGTGTTTCTTCTCGATCGCCTTCAATTTTTGCCCAAAGGCCGAAAGCAAGTGCGTCACCATCAGAGCAACCTTCTGCGACATTTGTCATGCTACATGAAACAGCCGTGACACCGCCTCCTTCGTTAAAGCTTGCAACGGCATTCCCAAGCGCAACAGGATTTTGAAGATTGTATGAAGATTGTGATGCAGAACTGTCGTCAAAACATCCGCATCTCGACCATATAAGTTTTGTTCCAGATGTGGCTCGTGTAAGAAGAAGCCGTCCAGAATTTGTTATTAAAGATTCGTCAAAAATCATTTTTTGCCTCTCTTAGTAAAGCGAAGGATTTGATGGGTCCCAACCAACACAAATTCCAATAACGCCCCATTCGGATGATCCGTTCTCAAGCGTGATAAACTCACCGTCTTTAAGAAGCGCACCATCTGACCTTGAACGCTGCGCTGGAATGACTCGCAAAATATCAGTATTTATAAATCCTTTGACGTTTTCGCCGTTTTCACCGACGCTTTCCGAACCTGTCGAATTGGCCGGTACTTGAATAGAAACACAAAGCGCGCCAAATTTCAGTTCACCTGAATACGAGGATTTGCGCTCACACGCATAGTATGAGGGCGTCAGCATTGGCAGGATCGAGTATGTGTTCCCTCTGTAAACGGGAAATGGTTTGCCGTTAAAGCCGAGCACTTGGGCGACACATGAATCAGTTGATGGTATAAGAAATTTTGTTTTGTAAGTATCCTGATTGTATTCGTAATAATTCGAAAAATTATTTGTGATTGCACCATAAGGATTTCCACCAACACAATCGTCATAAAAGATTTTTCCGATAATTCCCCACTTGCAACCATTCCAAGTGTCGCTTTTTAAAAAAGCCATAATAACATCATCTTTGATATTATATCCAAATATATATGACTCATCGCTCGAATATCTTGATAAGATTGTGTAATCATTGCCTCTGCTTGGGTGGCAATATGCGCCAAAACAAGGATACGGAACCAATTCACCAGAAGCTGGAGCCGTGTTGGAATTTAAATCATAACTCGCAAAACCATTTGCAGCATACGCGTGAGCGAGTGTTGCAGGGAAACCCAAATATCCATTTCCTACTAAAAGCTTTTTGTTGTTACCAAGATTTACTGCAGTTTCTGAAAACCCAGACGAATCAAAAGTGTTGACCGTTAGAATCATATATTCAGCAGCGCCTTTTTTGAAAACACTTACATACCCAAGAAATGAAGGGTTCGTGTACTCTTGAGCAGCATAATCCTGCACATAAACGGTTTGTGTCTCGGAATCGCTCTTATTAACACTCTCTGAATAAGTTCTGTAAATTCCTCCACCAACAGGAACGTCAACGCTGGTCCATGTCTGCTCTGCTAGTGTTGAAGCCCTTAAGAACGCTTCGCATCGCGCTTTGTGAACAGCCTTTGCAAAAACGGTCTTTGAAGCTTTCATTTCAGAAGTTTTTTGAAGTGTAACTCTGGCGTATTTAAAACCACCTGTAGCCATAAATCCCCCTTTTAAATCTTGACAAATTCCACGTAACACCAATTAATCGATGATGTGAAACCGTTGTAAAATTTGATTTTATTTGAAACGACTCTTAATAAATATTCTGATTTTAGTTCAAGCTCTGCGCCGTTGTTTGATCGCAAAGAAAGAACTTTCAATGTCGATGAATAACTGTCCGCCGTCGTATTTTCGCCTTCTCTATATGTAAAAACTTCAGCTCCGGATGCAGTGCTCAAATTCAAGTTTTGATACGCAGCAGAACGCGAATAAACGCGCTGAACAACAACATCTGGCGATACATTAACTGTTCGAATTACAGCGTAGTATCCTGGAACGGCATTAATTACATCCATCGCTGATATTGCGTCATTTTCATCACGTGTGGCGCGGATCATGTAAGGTTCTTTTCGTTCGTAAACGCCATCTGAAATTGATTTCGCTTGTGAAAGGCCTAGTGACGGATCAGCTGCTCGAAGAGCGCCAACTCCAGAAACGGATTTGTAACCAACAAATGCCAAATAAATATAATAAGTCGGGGCTGGAATAATGCCCGTTTCGCCAAGAATTTCAACCATTTCTTGATCGTTGTTCATTACATCATTGGGCGTCGTTAGCTGGACATCATCTCCTTCACCTTCTTGCATTATGCCATAAATCATATTTTCGGCAGGAGGCGCAGGAGTCCATTCAACATAACCTAGACCAGTTTTAACAGCTGTTTCATAAACGAAATTTGCAATAAAGCTTTTGAACAGCTCAAATGACACGCCGCCTGAGACGCTTAAATTCTGCGGCGCAACAGGCAAAACAACATCAATTGCATTCGACAAATCTTCGGGCGTGCCTTCGTCCTCAATGTTTGGAGGCGTTGAAATCGTTAATGTCAATCTGTCGCTGTCAGAACGAACAATATACTTATCTTCACCAACAGCGAGGTCTACAAGTCTTTGTAGATAATCGTCGTTTATCACGCGAGAACGGCTGATATAATCGCAAACGGCACCTTGTCTTTGTTCAATTGTCGCGCCTTCTTGAACTTGAATGGACAGTTCTTCTTCCCACTCTTTTAGGCGTTCTTCTGAAATTATATTTACAAATTCTCCATATGGACGCGTCAAAAGCTTATCTTTTGATGCTCTCTCTGCGCAGTCTTTCAAGACTTGTAGAATTGAATTCTCGCCTTCGGAAATGGCGTCAATTTCACGAAATCCATTGTAAATTTTAGGGAAAATCGGCCTTGTATTAAGCCTATTTAAGCGTTGATCGTGAATGTCTTTGAAGCGCTTAGGCATTTCATGCCTCCTGAATAATGATGTTACCAACAACGGGAAGATTGCAATCTAAAGCCGTCGGATTGTATGTGACATCTAGAAGCGGTCCAATAATACTCCCAAAAGTTCTTCTCACCTCCGGAACGCTTGCGAAGATTGTTCCAGATCCGCTAAGAGCAGCAGATACACGATCGGATGCAAGAGTGTATTTGTACCCAGCTGCGCTTCCTGAAGCATTAGGGAATAATTCGCCGTTCGTTGTTACAAGGTGCGACCGAACTTCTTCAAAGTAATTTTGAAGTGATTCAATTGCGAGCTGTTTCAATTCATCAGTGAGCGTGTCGCCTTCATTTAAAACGACTTTTACACTCAAATCGAATGTATCAGATGACGGAGATGTGACTAATACCTTATGTCCCACAGGAGCAAAGCCGGCTCCAAGACCAGAGGTGAGTTCAGGGTCAAGAAAAGCCTTTAAACGCGTGCAGACGTCTTCGCTTGCAGGTAAATAAGCGCCTTGTGAGCCTTGCTGCGTCGGGAAAATGTTAATCACGCCGCCTTCGCCGGAAGAGCTTCGCGTTGAAGGGAAAAAGACCATGCCATCAACGCTTGCGCCGAATTCAGAGACTTTGAATTTATCGAAAACCCACGTCTGATAGTCATAAAAATTCCCGCCGTAGGACTCTGTTTTGATATTTTTCCATATTCTAAGCCGAAATTCAGAGTCGCTTTCTTCGTCAGATCCATACACAATCGGCGCTTTTTGATCGTCAATGACAAAAGATTTCAAACCTTCAATTCTGCTTTCAGGCGTCAATTCTCCGAAGTCATTTGACTGCTCAGCACCACCTTCATCACATGTAATGATATAGGTTCCAGGCTCAACGCCGTTTGCAGTCACAGTCCAAAAAAAACCCAATCCAGCGCTTGTAAAACGGCTCCCGATCGGGATGTCTATTGTTGAAGGTGTTGCAATCGCAAGAAGCTGTGCTCGAACTGACGGAATTCTGTAAACACCAACAGGTGGCTGCGACGCGACCAAATCAAGCCAATCTCCTTGAGCGGTTTGGATGTCAGTGTTTTCAAGCGCCTGCTTCAAAAGCGAAATAACGGCTGCACTTACAAAAGAGAGCGGCGCTAACGTATCATAAATGACACTGCCTTCGCGCTTATCAACCTGCGCTGTAACGGATGCAAGCGCAGTTTTGAGCAGCGCCGTTGATGTGTATTTGTTCAAATAATCGTAAACGCCCACAATATCCCCCTAAGCTCTTGAAATTTCGATTGAAACATCCGCTTCGCCTAGCGTTGTTTTGATCGTACATGAAGCTGTCACAACATCGAGATTTATATTCAAATTCACATCATTGACTTCGTTAATGCGACCGTCGGTTTGAAGCGCCTCTTCGAGAGTTGTTTGAATGTTAGCTTCGACAAAAGAAGTCGACTCGCCAACTAAACGTTGAAGCTCAATGCCATAATCGCCAGAATAAATCTGTTCAGAATATCTTTCGGTCAAAAAAGCTTTTTTAACAGCCTGCGTCATAGCGTCTAGACCGTCAACAAACCCAATGATCCTTTTATTTTCGAAATCAATTCTGTATGTTTTGGTTTTGTATTGTACATAATTTGCATCAGAATTTTGCGCGTACTTCGGAATCATGATTGCTCTTCCTCATTTCCAACAATGTTAAAATCTGAGTCAACCTGACCTTCATTCGTCATGCCTTCGACCCTGCCAATGACCCAATGAACAGACCCGCTTTGAAAGCGGATTATTTGTACCATGTCGCCAACCTTCAAACCTCTCCAAAGAAGGATTTCAGGGAGCGCTTTTACGGTATGTCCTCCGTGATCATGATTCAAAGAAAGCACAGAACCGCCGCCAATTTCTGACATTTTGTCCATGTCAGGGAGCCCTGTTTGAGGGTCTGTTGGAATTTCTATGTTTGCAGGAATGAACGTCACTGGACCAGCCGATGTCACACCTTGAACATCGTTAAGCGCAGAAACAATTTCATGATCATGCTTTAAAACATCATTTGTTGGAATTTTTATGACTGTGTGCTTGCACCAAGGCGAAACGACCATGAAATTCTCGCCGATTTCATAAGAATTATTAACCATTATGCGAAGCGGGTTCACATGCGTGACTTTTCCATAAACAATTCCCGCCTCATGCTGTTTCGCTTCTTTTTTCGCAGTTTTGCGCATGATTTCAATTAGACTATCTGCAATATCCATTTTGATTACCCACTAAAATTCGTTGTCGCCAGCGTCAAGCGCATTGTGTGTTTGTCGCACGTAACGGAATGTTCACAACTCGAAACATAAAATCCGCGCATTCCGTTAAAAGCCATTATCGATGAAAGATTCAGCATCACGCCCGTTCCTGCGGAAACATTCCAATCTCCGAAGCATTCCAAGCTAACAGAAGAAGTCGGAAAAAGGGAAAGCGCAAGGCGCTTTTCTGCCATTTCTTCAATGTCAATCTTCGGCTTTTCTCTGTACAGCTGATAGTATTGAAGGAGGCCGAATTTATCGATGTGCTCTTGGTTGTATGCAATCCCCCAAACGCGCCCTTTTGACTCGCTTTCATATCCAAGCTTAACGCGATTATACGTCTGATTATCTATGCCAGCGGAATAATCAAATCCAGAGCAAACGCCTTCGTCGTCAACGACAAAATCCGAAGCCAGCGTCTCAATATCAATAAATTCAAGCTCTCCAGCATTGTCTCGAATGATGAATAGCCTGTTTTCATACGCGAGCGTCTGCTCGATTGCGTCTTGAATCATATCCCAAAGAGACTGACCTTCGTAAACATTATTAAAGATTTTGTATTTCGATTCGTCGACGCGCCCTACCTTTATGTTCGACATTTCGCAAAGGTCACGAAACATCTTTGATGCAGTAACATCGTCGGCGACGTAGCAATCAGTATTCCTTAGATATCGCGTTTGATCGTAGAATGTGGCGCTAAAACGGTCTGTGTCTGTCATCTTTACACTAAAAAGATAACCAACAAAGATTGTTCGGAATCCATTTTCAATTTCAATTCTGCTCCCGAAATTGAAGCTTGCGCCGTCACCGACAATCTGAAGTTCAGCCTTTCCGCTTGCAGACGAAAGCGTCGTTGAAATCGTTACGCGCTCAACGATGTCAGAAATTTCGTTGCGATTCGTTTCTAGCCAATCTTTGGATGTTTCACTTGAATCTGTGTAATAAATTTCTAGATCAGTTTTCATTATTCAATCCTCGTGATCTGGCTTTCTTGAACCCATCCAATGACGGTTCGCTTTTCGAGGTCTGCGACTTGGATGTTATATTTTTGAGGAATTGTAACATCTTGGTCTGCTGCGAACGGTACATCAAAAGTTATTAATTTGCCTTCTGCCTTATTGCAAATGATGCATCGTTGCGCATCGAGCTTTCCTGGAAAATAATCATTTCTTGCACCCCACAATGTTTCCAAAGCAGCGTTAAACGGCTCTTTCAGATAATTTAAAGGAGGCTGTAATGCCTGAAATCTTCCATCTGGATTCTCGAAGTAAGGGCCAGAAACAATGACTTTGTCACCTATTGCAAAACCGTTCGACTGCCTCTTTTTGCCTGTTGAATCGAGTATTTTTTCTGATTGAATGCCAAAGAGCGTTTCAGTTTTATCTATGGTCTTTGTTAGCTGTCCGTATGGGCGAAACTCTTTTAGTTCAATGGAGTATTCTATGTCGCTCGTCCTTCCGAATGTCGTTGTGAAATTCTCAATGCTTACCCAAAAAGACTTCAAGCCTACATTCTCGATCGTGATTTTTGCAGGGATTTTCCTTTCCATTGCCGTTTCAAACGCAGATAGATAGTACGAAGGCGGCTTAAAATTGTCGTTCGTGACACAAAAAGAGTAGGCATTAGCTGTACTTGGAAAAAAAGCGTCAATCGTGAAACTGCGCAATTTTTTTCTTTTCAGAATTGTAATTTCACCTAGTTTTACGACCTCTGTTGATTCATTTCCTGACGGCGTGTGAATCTGAATTTGCGGAGGGAGCACAGGCAGGACGTATTTCTCCGGATTGCCTGAGAATTCAAATGTAATGCGAACTTCAGATGACATTCTACACCTCCAAATTATTGTGCAAGCTGTCGGCCGTCTGCAGCCTGAAGCATTGCGCGGCTCAAATTCCCTGCGCGGAACGCAGACGGCGTATTATTGAACGTGTTATTCTGTACGACGGACGAAGCAATGTTGTTGTAACGATTGATAATTTCTGCTGTCGCCATTTCTTTCATGAACAGAATGCTGTCACGATCAATGTGAAGTGACCGCGTATTGCGTTCAGTCGCTTTTATATACGGCGTGTTCTTCGTTCCAAGCTCTACGGCTTCATCAAAGAGTTCAATTTGCTTCATTAGGCTTTCGTTTGCTTCTTCTCTTGATTTTAAAATTTGATACAAAAGTTCTGCGATTTCCTGTTTCTCTTGGTTGCTGTATAAACTACCAGATTTTCTGATCGTTTCTTGAGACGCAACGCCATCTTTGAATCGTTCGACTGTTGTTTGTGTGAGTTTGTTCAACGCTTCCATTTCTTCAGGCGTTGCTATCTTTTCAACTTTTTTTGCATACTTTTCAATTGCCTCACCTAAGTATGATGAAGGAGAATTTTTCATTGCAAATAAGGTTAGTTGTTCGTCAGGAGTTAATTTGTTTAAATCGTTTCTTGCGTCAGACGCTTTTTTTAGCGCAGCGTTGCGCTCTGATGTTGATCGAATTTTTAAAATATCATTATTGTTGTCGTCTACAAAACGGTCTCTGAAATTATCATAAATCCATTTGTAGTCCAGGAGTGAAACGTCGCGCGCGAAGGATTCGCTTCCGTTAGCGTTCTTTTTGTATCCAAAGTATTCAGCAGGAGTTAATGCGTTACCAGCTTTGTCTGTGAACAATCCTCGATACATTTCGTCATTACTACGAATGATCTCATTTACGCTGTTCTCTTCATAATTTTTTGCAGCATTATCACGAATTTGTGTGATTGTTCCAAGTCCACTTTCAACGCGTTGAAATAACTTCACTTGATCTTCTGAAAATCCTTTAAAGACGTCGTATGAATCAGACATTACATCGAGCTGATCTTCTAAAATATTGTTCGTTCGCTCTTCTTGCAATTTCATGACCGCTGTTTGATTCACAACAGCCTCGGCGGCTTCGTCTTCTTCGTCGTGTGATTCGCCCGTAAACAAACTCACAATACCATCAACAATCTCGCCAACCTTATCAAGAAGCCAAAAAATTGGTCTGCTAATCAAATCAACACCAGTAAGGATAAAATCGATCAGCTTTTCGGCGCCTTTCAAAATGCGTTGCATTCCTTTGGAATTTAACAATTTGCTGATTCTTTCCTGGATCGGTTTAAGATTGAACTCTATGCGATTTTTGATTCTTGTTATTGCTGTATCAAACGTTAACGGGATTGAATCAAAGTCTTGTTCGAGTTGCGCCCTTGCACCAAAGACTGCGTCTTTAATAACATCTGCTGTCAGTTTACCTTCCGTTCCGAGTTGGCGAGCTTGTCCTGTATAAGTCCCCGTTGCCACATTGTCTTTTCGTTCGGCAGCGCGTTCGAGAAGACCAGAAACTTGTGGCGCAGCGCTTAGAATTGACATTAGGTCTTCGCCTCCAAGCCGTCCTTTTGAAAGACCTTGGAGCATCTGGCGAACGGCGCTGTCTGCCTCGCTTGCGCTTGATCCAGACGCGATGAATGATTTATTCAGCAATGTTGCGAAATCATTTGCTTCATCAAATGAACTGAACGCAGAGTTATTCGCGAATCGCATTAGATTATTACTGAATTCTGAAGCAGACATGCCAAGTTCTGACGCAGCCGCATAAGACGCATTAATCATACGACTTGACTCTTTATCTGCTGCTTCTCCAGTATATCCCTTTGCATTCGCAAGCATTTTGAAGCGTGCATTCTGCATCGTATTTGCGTCGACAGCCTTTGCCATTTGACCGATTTTACTAAAGATCATGTCAAGCGTTCCAACGGCGCCTTGAATTTTAAAGCCGACGTCTACAAGATTTCTAAAAGGCTGCATAATACGTTCATACGCATTGTGTACAATTTCTCCGAAAGTTGTTGACCTGTCGTCTAGGTCAACCCCGAACGTTTCCACAAGGCCGTCAAACGCACGCGAAAAAGCCTCTTTTGCGCTATGGGTTTTTTCTGCGATTGTGTCAGAAAAGCCTTTCGAAGCTTGATAAAAATCTTTAAGCGCTTCGGAAGACTCCGACATAATCGCAGGCGCGGATGTAATCCCAGAAATTGCCGTTTCTGCGCTATGAATGGACTGAGAAAAAAAGTCTGTCCAAGAAACTTTACCGAAACCATTCAACGAAGACAACAAATGGTCAATTTTCGCGCTCGCGTTATCAGCTGACTTCGATATTTTATCAAGGACAGGAGTTGTCCTATCAACAACGACAAATTCTGTTGTGAGTTGATTTTCTGCCATCTTACCTTCCTTTTCGATTCTGTCTGCGCTTTATTTCAAGCGCCTGTTTCTGCTCTTGCTTTATACGATCGTCGATCATAGCTATCACGAGAGCTTTTTCTCGAAGAGGAAGGTTAACGAATTCGTGCGGCTTCCACCGAAGACGATGCAAGCAATAGTAGCAATACATCGTCTCAGCATCCCCCGCATCTATCAGTCCCGCGCTTCTTCTCTAGCTTCTTCGACTTCGTTAGATTTTACAACGCCAGACGCTCTTAGTATCAACGCGCAAAGCTCGTTCGCCTCGCCCGCCAATAGAGCCTTTTGGACGCACTCTGACGGCGTTGTAACACCTAATTGAGCGATAAATTCTGCGTCTTTGAAGTTTGGAGAAATGCAACCAGCAACAATGGTTTGCGCTGTCACTTCAACAGAACTAACGCGGTCTTCGCCTTTTGCAGATGGGTTAACTGCGCGCTTTCGCGCTTCGTCTAGCTCAGAAAGTGTAAGACCTTTGATTGTAAATTCTTGCGTTTTGAGACGCCCGTGAAGGTGAATTTTTTGTGTTTTAGGTTCATGCGCAGCCTCGATAAGAAACGACTGAAGTGGTGAAAGTGCCATATAAATTCTCCTATAAACAAAAAAGCTCGCACTGTTTTATGCGAGCTTTGCTTCTACTCGTTGCTATTCACTACGTCAAATTTGTATTGAACTTGCTGATATACTCAACGCCTGAAAAAGTGAACGAAATATCCTCTTCGAGCGCATCAGTTGTGACATCGAATTTCCCGGCAGAACATCCATCGATGTTCACGTCGTTGAAAACAACGGCTTGGACGCCAGCCGAGGAACTTTCGTCATCATTGATTACGGTCATAGTAAAATATTCATCAACGTGGCTATTGATGAAACGCGTGATCATATCTCGGAAAACAGGCGAGCAGTAGTAAACGGTCATGCTTCCACTACCGCTTACTCCGCCAGATTTTTTTTGCATCCAAATGTCACCCATGACGGGGACGTCTGTTTTAGACTTTTCAACATTTGCATCAAAAGTCTTAATCCAACACAGATCAAAGACTTCTCCGTTAATCGTAGCAAGCGCCTTGCAACACTTGCCATTGATTGCGTTTCTGGCCTTAAAAATTGCCATATCTTAACCCTCCACTGTGATCTTGGCGTAAAGTTTCTCCATTGAATCGACAGGCTGAATACCGATAAAAACGACAACAGAATCGACATCTTCGCCAGGCTCAACGCTGACATCGTCAGCAACGAAATTCTGGATTGCACCAATCGTTTCAAGATTTTTGAAGTATGAAATCACATCAGCCTTAAACATTGCGCGCCCTGCGTTGTCATTGTTTACCTTTCCAAGGTATGACGTAACCCAAAGCAATTTAATGTCATTGCATGATGTATCCATGACGCGCAAAGGTCGCTGCTTACTGAAAACATATCCATGATCAGGCGTGAAAGTATGAAGGCTATTGATGTCTTTTTCCAAAACAATGGCGCCATCGCCTTCTCGACGGCTGAAAACATATTTTCCAGACTTCAAAGCATTGATAATTTCAGCGTTTGAACGTGGGCCAGTGCCTGTAATTTCGACCGCGTCAGGAATAACATCACCTGAAAGCGATTGTGTTACCGAAGCTCCTGCGGTCATGCCACCAACGGTAAAGATTGTTTGAATTGGGAAAACTTCGGTTGCGTCGCTGAGCTTATAACCTTGACCGGAAGGTAGGCATATCACTCCTTCGTTATCGCCTGCGTAGTCATACAAAACAGCCTGAACTTTTTTTCCTTGATCTTCGCGCCACGATTTAACTGCTTCTGAGACGATCGAATTTTTCGTCGTATCAGGAACAATAAAAACGTTAAAATCGACAGTATCAAAGTAGGTGATGGCGTCTTGAACATAAGAAGCCGAAGACGCCGCGCTTGTACCTCCGCTCAAAGACAACAAAACGTCATTTAATTCAACGAAATCATACGAGCTAGAAAGCTCAGGCCACACTAAATCAACAAAATCGTCACCTATCGGCTTTTCAGTTGATTCTGTGGATGATCTCAATTCACCATCAATGTAAGTCTTAAGGGTAAACAGCGGCGGAGTGACGTCGTTGTTATACCCAAGGGAAGCGCTGATTCTATTACCGAACGCGCCATTATATTTCGCCGTTACGGTTAAATCTTTGTCACTTTCAAGCTCTACACTTGCAGAAGCCTTCGTTGAGCTTGTGAGATTTGATCTATAAATAACGGCTTTTTTTGCGCCTTGAAGCGCGAGTTTCACATTGAATCCAGTTGCATTTGAAGCATCTGAAGATGCAGATGCGTTTTGATCGAAATAGCTAATTCCAGCAATTTTCAACGCCTCTCCGTTGATCAATTGCTGCGATTGAATTTCAACAACCTGACCTCCCCAATCGAGAGGCGCGGCAATCGCAATCGTTCCGCGCTCGCCAAGCCTTGAGACGCTTTTGGGCTTCCCTACGACATTGATATAAGCGCCGCCTCTAATTTTATTCTGTGTTTGCCAAGTTCCACCTGATGCCATTATCATTTCTCCTGAACATTTGTGGTTAATGACCCGTTAAATTTATGTGTATTTGAACAATCCAAATTTGACGAAAGCGTGAATGTACAAGACCAAGAAAGATGATTCTCGTCAACAATTTGAAATGTAGGATTAAATGCCAAAAGCGGTTTACTACCAGAAGAGTATTCAACATTTATCGAATAAAGCGTTGAAAGAAGATGTAAACCAACTTCGTTTAGTATCGCGTATTTGTTAAATTCGTTGTTTGACGGAAAAAATGAAACTACGATGTGTTGTGTGATTTCGTAATTTTTCCGTTGAAGCGGAGATGTATCAAAGCTCTCACACCAAACAAAAAAGCTCGGTGTTTCAAAGTCACTCTGGATTTTTTCTCTGTAAATCGGGATTTCAGGGAATGCTTCGTGAATCTTTTTGCATACTGCGCTGACAACAAGAAGAGAATTCATTTATGATCTCCGTACAACTTCAGCCAAGAAGAAACATAGTTTTTCCATCGTGAATTAATATCTTTTTTTCTTTCTTCAACGCCGTGATATGCCATAAAAACGCCATTCGTAAACCCGGCTTTATCCGTTTCAGGGTTAAAGTCTTCAAGCCTCTTGAATGAATGTGAACCTCTTATCCATCGATGACCGAACTCAACATATTTGGCATACTCAACGCTATTGCTGCATGAAATAACCCAAATCCCGCCATCAAACCGAACGGGCGCGCTTCTCCAAGCGGCGCGCAATCTACCTGTATCGACAGGAGTTCGAGCTACAATGGCAGCTAAAAGTTCTTTGGATTCAGTAACAAAAAAGCGCTGTTTAACTTGAGGAAATTGCTTTTTCATCAAGTCGATGCGCTTTTTTTCAAGCTTGAAAATATTTGAATTTTTAGACGCCATTAGCCTCTAGCTTTCTCCATGTTTCAAGCGATAATTCTGTGTGAATAATAAGATTGTTGTATATCTTTGGATCACCAATCACGCCTTCGTAAACAGGCGTTTTATTCCTTTTCAAAACAACGAAATCGCCGCTTCTGAAGCCATGATTAGTTCCAAAGATAAACACTTTAAATCCTCGATGTTGAGGCATTGATTCTTTTGAAGATGGCGTTCCTGAATCGTCGCCTTCGTAAGAGATTTGACATCTCAAATTTTGTACAAAAGGGTTTACGCGCCTATTGCACGTGCTGCCATCAGAAAGCACAACCTTCTCAAAATGGTGTGCTGTGATTGTATCATTGAACAACAAAGACATCACAACCCCCAAAATTGACCGCGCGGGACGCCCCAATTTACACGACGAAATTGATTCAATTGATCTTTGTAATTCAAAAGAAGTGAATCAAGATCAACTTTGTGTGCCTTTGAATCTCCGCTTCGGCTGAAACTCATATCGCCAGCGCTAACACTATCGATTTCGCATGGTTTGAACGAGTCTATGACTTCAGCCGAAGAAGTCTTTATGTATGCGCCTTGCAAAAGATCAAAAGCCATGTTCGCCCAAACGAAATTCATTTCAGAAGGAATTGTCATTAAGTGACAATAGTTCTTAATAAATTCCTTTGTTTCTTCAAGCGCAAGTGATTGCATTGTGACTGTAGCGCCTTCAATACCTGCGCATTTAATTGATAAAATTTCTTTTGAGCTTCGCATGATTTTAATTTCTTACACAGGTGCCAAAACATTAAGGCAAACGACGGCGTCCATCATCGGATATGAAGGAAGCATTGTTGCGCTGACGATTGTTTCGTAGTCGACAGGGTTGTCTTCTGCGCGAGTTAGAATTGTGACTCCGTTCGACAAAACAGCGATGTCTTTTTTAGGCTTAGTTTTGCCCATTTGGAGGTTGTATGCCTCTGGCGTAGCAGCAAAACACATACGACCAAGTTCACCTTCGGGAACGAGAATGACTTTCCCATCAGGAATTACATTCTCAACGACGCCTGCTCCTGTCTGAATCAAGCGGTCATAAATAACAATTTGACACTTTGTTTCGTCTTCGATGAACTCTTGAACTTGAGAACGACGAACAACGCCACCAAGCGGAGCAATCGCTTTTGTAAGAGATTCTGACTTACAAAGGCCTCTAAACGTTGCAGTGTTCATAATGATTTTGCTTGTGTACCAACCACGTTCCTTCTGATCTTCAATGGCTTTGAGCAAGTCATCTAAAGGCTCAGAATCTGCTTTACACGTTGCATCCCAATATTTACCTGCTTCAACTTGAAGGAGATTTTTGTTTCGCCATTCGCCGTTCAAATCGTAGTCGTAGGTGTAATTATTCGTTCTGCCATCATTTACATCAGAGCTGAATTCGATCTTGCCAGTCGTAAGAAGCGAACCAATCATGATGTCACAATTGGCATAAGCTCCCCAGATAAGCTGCGCGTGCTCTTCAAAAAGATTTTGAAGAATTTGATCAGTAATTTCCTGCTTTCCTTCATACAAGACAAGCGCGTTTGTAATTTCTTGACGTTGTCGTTCATCTACGACCATAGCCTCACGGAAAAATGGAAGCTCGCTTTGAATAGCCTGAAAGCCAGCAGGAGAACGGCGCGCAGCCTTCTCACCGAGAGCAGCGGCCCGAAGCGGTTTTAAATTGCTATTTTTTGCTTTGACCCACTGTATATTCAGGGAAGGAATTGACTGAGCAGGAAAGAGTTGATTCCAGAGCATTTGCCCTTTCTGCGAAAGGGTTGCTTCAGCATAATTACCAAGCTCTCTGGCGTTAAAGTATTCAGAAAAAGGCATTTGAATTTCTCCTATTAAGCAATCGTTAAAACGACATCGACATCTTCGGAAATGTTATCAATTGTATAGACGCCATCAGAATCCGCCTGAAGTTCGTCGCCGTTCGCTTCGACTTTTGAGACTGTGTGAGATGCAGCAGGTTCGACTTTGAAGGCATAACTTCCGCCTTTTTTGACGACGCGTCTCGAACCTTCTTCTGGAACGACGGTTGCGTTTGAATCGTGAGCAACTTGAACTAAAAAGAACGCATTGGAATCATCAGAAGGGCGTTCGCCTTCAACGAAGTAAATCAAAGGCAGCGCGGCTTCTTGCGAAGCAGTTAAAGGCACAGGGAGTTTGTCACGATTAACGACGCCGTGAACAACGCATGCGATTTGTGCATCACCATCGGTCAAATCGTAATTATCTGCTACGAGACCAACTGGAACGCCATCAACCTCCCAACAAATGCCTGCGCGTAAGATTCGACGATCATTTACGACGATGGTTTTACCTGGGGTTGATGCAGTTGCACGCGGAGCATGATGACCAAGAGAAATGTAGTGATCACCTGTTGCGAGGAATTCAACTTTTCCTGCGAATTCCAACAATTTCATTTTCATAGACATGACAAAATTTCCTCCATACGAGTGGTCTAAAGTTCACGCGTGGTTGTGTTATCATGTTTCAAATGTTACATACTATGCATGACTCCAAAAGCGCAGAAAATGGAGGGCTTATGAGAATCAAAACATCAATGTACATCGACGAAAGTGTTGACGCTATGTGCGACAAACGCGCAAAAGATCACAAGGCACCGAAGAGCAGAACAATTGAAAAGGACCTTGAAAATTTTTTCTTATGTCTTGAAATTGGGCGTAAAGAAGCCTCTACATCTGTTTCTAATGAACTGATGCAGACGTTTATACAAGCTTGCAGAGGCTTAGCAGGCGCCAAAGGAAAAGCGCTCTTCATCACAAATGGCACGATGCCAAGGCAGACACCCAAAGCAATAAAAGACCTTGCAATCAGCATGTCTCCGCTTGCAAGACTTTCTATCCTAGATACATTCGAGGAGGATGAATGAAAACGTCTGGTTTTGTTGTAATTGAAGGAAACATCGGAGCAGGTAAATCGAATTTCGGTTTGAATTTAGTTTTGGCGCTTAGACGATTGGGGTTGCGCGCAGAACTACTCGCCGAGCCTGACGAAACATCAAATCCATATCTTAAAGACTACTACAACAAACCTGAGCGTTATGCGCTCGACATGCAAGTCGAACTTTTAACGCGACGATTTGCTGATACTTGCTACGCGCAAGAAGGAGCACAATGTGGAAAAGGCTGGTTTGTCATGGATCGATCATACTTTGGTGATCTATGTTTCGCCAATGTTCAGAGAATTGATAAATATTTCGAACCGCGTCAATGGAACACATACGTTCGTCTTCATCACATAATGGCTAGATACATTATGAAGCCCACAGCTGCAATTTTCCTCAATGTTCCCGTTTTGGAATGCAAGGAGCGCATAAACGAAAGACTTTCTAAAAAAGAAGGCCGTTTGTGCGAAAGCGCCATAAATCCTGACTATCTCTATAAACTTCAAACGGAAATTAATAATTTGAAAGATGGTTTGACTAGCAACGGGACGAACGTTATCAGCGTTGATTGGGCAAGAAAACGCACAGAAGCAGAGATAAATGATTTCGCGGACGAAATCGCTGCGAAAATCACATGCGCAAAGACACTAAGCATCAATGAAGAGTCGTATTCGCCATGGGGCGACTTCTTCGTCGAACCACGCTGTGATGTGTAAAGCCTTTTTCTTTTTTTTATGCCTGTTTCTTGCGCATTTTTTGCCTCTGACGGCGTTTGCGCAAGATAGTCGCATAGTTAGGTGCATACAGTACAAAGACGTCGTAGAATCGATTTTGAGCAACGAAGGCGTTGATCCAGACTTCTTTTTTCTCATGGCAGCTGAATCTGGATGCAAATCAAATGCGACATCACCGAAAGGCGCTAAGGGGTTTTGGCAGCTGATGAAGGCTACGGCTTCGCGATTCGGCTGCGACGATAGAGAAGAAATCGTTTGTTCAACGCGCGCGGCAGCTCGATATATCAAAAGCCTTCAAAAAAAATTCGATCGCTTTGAAGATGTTGTTATCGCATACAACATGGGAGGTCACAATTACAAGAGATTCGGAGCCACAAAAGAAGCCAGAGGGCTTGTATATGCCGTAATGAAATTTAAAAAAGAGTGGAAAGAAAAAGAGGTTAAGTGATGGAATTTCATTCAAAATTTTGGAAAGTGTCTGTGTTTATATTAGAGGATTCTGGCGATGGAAACCAAAGACAAAATTTAAAAACAATTGAACAAATCTTCGATAACTTCGATCAAGCAATCGCCTTTTCCAAAAAAGGAGATATTAAGCCTGGCGATTTCTTCCGTCATGTCGATTCGTGTTGCATCTTTGAATACGAAGTTACATCTGTGAGAAAACTTGAACACAAAAAGCGCGAAATTGTAAGAGAAGTCAAAGATGTTGAGTGGTTTTGGGAGTGAATTATGCAGAAAAAAACGACGCACTACGCTTGTAGACCTAAAAATTGCAAGATTGAGTACATTGTCATTCATTATCCAGCAATGCCAGATCGGAATGCACTTGCTGTTGAAAAATACTTCACAGGCACGAAAAAAGACGTTTCAACGCATTACATCGTAGATGAAAATCGCGTCATTTCGCTTTTAGACTGCTCATACAGAGCCTACCATGTAGGATCATTAAGAAGTCACGAACTCGTTTGTGAGAAATTCGCGCTTCAATGCAAAAAGCCGCCAAGAGCTTGGATGTGCGAAAATGCAAATTCTATCGGCATTGATATCTGCGACCATAAGAAAAATCTTTCTTCGTACAAAGCCGAAGATCGCGATTGGTTCTTTTCTGACGCAGCAATTGATCGCGCAGCGGAACTCGTGGCTGACATCATGAGAATTCATAACATCTCACTTTCAAACGTCGTTAGACACTATGATGTAACTGGAAAACTTTGCCCGCGACCTTTTGTTGGCAACGACATCAACGAAGTCACTGGGATTTCCGGAAATGAATCATGGTTCAGATTTCTGGAAAAAGTAAAACACATCAAAAAGGATTAGCTCAATGAATAACAAATATTATCAATCAAACGGCATTGAAGCCATCGATGTGATCGATGCATACGGTCTGTCTTTCAACCTCGGTAACGTCGTAAAGTACGTCTTGCGAGCCGGTAAGAAAACCGAAGATTCTGTTCAAGACTTAAAAAAGGCGGCTGACTATCTGAATCATGAAATTGAACTCAGAGAGAAGCCAATAACTTTTGATGTTCAACGACTTCAGAATGCTAAAGACAATCTCGAGGCGCTGCAACGATATGAAAAGCAAAGAGGACGAACGCGGAATGGCGGTTTCGGGAGTACAAATTAAACGGTTTAAGTCATGAAAGAGTTAGAACATCAAGAGCAGGCAGCACTGATTAAATGGTGGGCGTTCGCATGTAAAAATTTCGGGATTCCAGAAAGTGCACTTTTTGCCATCCCGAACGGCGGTTTTAGAGCTATGAGCGTCGCTATAAAACTCAAAGCCGAAGGCGTCAGAAGCGGAGTTCCTGATCTTTTTCTGGCATATCCAACCAGAAATTTTTGTGGCCTTTGGATTGAAATGAAAAAAGCCAAAGGCGGCAAAGCGAGCGAAAACCAAAAGTCAATGATGCGAATGTTGAATTCATACGGCTATTCAGTCGCAATTTGTCATGGATGGACAGCTGCCAAAAAATGTATCGAAGACTACCTAGCTTCAAAAGAGAAGACATAAAACAACTGATTAAATGCGTCTGCAGGATTACGCCGCGCGGAGCCGCTTTCTATGACAAAAATCGTGTAATGGTAATGCGGATTAGAGGCACAGAACACGAATTCACAGACGGCGAAATTGGAACGGTTGTTTTTATAAATGGCGTTCCAAGAGAGCTGCGCACAAAAAACGCAATCGTTGATCTGTTCAAAATGCATTAGGTGGATGCCTTCGAAGAGAGCGAATGAGGACAAGGCTTTCAATTTTCGATTCGAAGCCGCACTAACAAAAAAAGCCAGATCGATTGATCTGGCTTTTTTTTGATATTTAGAAGTTCAATGTCGTGACCGGAATATCATTTTTCGACATCTAGTTCACCGATCTCTTCCCGTAGTCACATGCATTATTGAGGTCTGGATAATCCATGAAAGACCTATCCTCAACTATCGTTTGCCGGCTTGAGGAACGCCTCAATCGTCTTTCCGCAACGATTGAAGATTAAAGAGGATTCCCCCAAATCACTTTATGTGATCAATCCTCTAACGAGTGCTGAATGATTCGAACATCCGAAATTGTTTCATAACAATGCATTAACCACTCTGCCAAGCACCCAAAGTCGTTTTGTTCGTTTCACAACGATCAAAACGCCCACTAAAAAGAAACAACCCAAACACTTCTTATGGAGATACTCTTATGGTTTAAGCAGCTTTCGAGAATCGAACTCGCATCAACCGATTAGACCGTCGGTCGCTCTACCTTTGAGCTAGAGCCGCAAAAGCCTCGATGGGCGGTTTGAGCTTTTGTTAAAAAAAAGAATCGAGGCTATTTTTCAACGCAGATAGAGAAGGAGCTCTGCGCGGAATTCTTTTCTATTTTAAAAGAAATGCGCGCTTAGCAATGGCAGTCGTTTGTGAAGATTTGCTAAGCGGCAGGAACCGTCGTTCAGACAACGATTGGTATTATCGTCAAAGGGATGAATGTTTGTCAAATGGATTTTATCTCATTGGTAGGCCGTCCAAGATTGATCGCACGTCCAGCACTGAGTTTGGCTATTCTCGCGCCAATTGAAAGAGGCTGAGCTGTTTCGGTTGGAATTTCTGCTGCTTCTGAAATGTCATCTCCTGTCGACGGCGTTTCTCCCTTGATTTCGAAGGAATTTCTAACGTCTTCTTTTTGTCCGTCAGAAGAAAAAAGAAAAGGCTTGCTTTCCTTTATGCATTTGATTTGATCTTCGAAGCCGATAAGATTTCCGCTCTCATCAATATCGATTTTATTCAAATCCATCAAACCCCTAACAATATCAACATCAAGACACTTCGCGTCCGCCATTGTCGTTAAAGCATTGTGAATAAGCAAATCGCGTTTAAACGTACGCATTTCAGCCTTGAATTTGGATAAATCAGAAATGCGCTGCTCCTTCAACTCTCCAACTTTTTTGGAGAGTTGACCGTTTGAACGAATCGCGTTGTCGTAGTCTGCAATTTTTTCAATCTGATCATCGAGCTGTTTCTTCAAACTGGCGTTTTGTTCATTCAGATCCTTAATCTCAGCACTCGCAACCTGAACGATTTTTTCTGCCAATGATGAATCAACGCCGAGTTTAATCAATTGTTCAATATTCATTTGGGCTCCTTTGTCGTATTAAACGGAATGAATCATGGTCAAAAGTCCATGAACAATCCTACACACGAAAGGAGGCATATCACAATGAAAAAAGAACGCATAGTTTTGTATGCAGTGTTTGGCGCGTCTTTTCTATGCGTCGCGATGATCATCACAGTCTTCATACAATCACATGAACTAGACCGAAAAAAGGCAGAACTTAAGTCCGCATCTGAACAGATTGAACGACTTCAAATCAACTATAAGGCTGCACAGGAGAGCATCAAACGCGCAAATGATGTCGTCTCTAAGTTTCTACAAACCTCAAAAGAAGCAGTTGAAAACAATGTCAAGACACTCAGCGAAATCGAGAATGAAGCTTCTGCTTGCGATTGGCTTAACGCGCCTTTGCCTGACGTCGTGCGCTTCAACTTCTGCACAAGTGGAAGTCGTGACGATAAAACCGCCAAAAGCGCTCATGGAGCCTTGTAACAAGCCTGAGAGCGGAAGCCTTGAAACAAACAGAGATTTATTAATTTATCTTTCAAACGTTCGATCCGCGCTTGATGTATGTGCTGCGCAAATCGACGCAATACGGGAGTTTTGCAATGAATGAAATTTCTCAGGGAGCACAAGCTCTTTCTACATACGGTCTTTACACAATCGTTGCAGTTCTCGCGATTATCGTTGTGTATCTATACAAGCGAGTTTCGGATTTAGAAAAAGAGCTTCGAAATACGATTGTGAGTAACTCTTCAGAAATTACGAAGAACGCCGTCGAAACGGCACGTCTTCTTGAGCAAACAAATGACGCCCTCAAAGACAATACCGCTGCTTTTAATAATTTTCAGCACACTTTGTCAGATTTGAAGGGCGCTCTTGGGGTAGCGATGGAACGCATGAAGTAATCATATAAAAGGGGGAAATATGGCTGAACTGAACATAAACACAAAATTAATCGTCAATCTTTTTGATAAAAAACGCATCTCGAAGATCGTTGAAGCGCGCAGATACTACGACAACGAAAACGAAATTTGTTGCAGAAAGAGAATGGTCGTTGGACCGTTAGGTGATCCAGTCGAAGCGAAACTTTTGACGAATAATCGTCTTTCTCACGCTTTCGTTAAAAAGATCGTTCGTCAAAAAGTCGCCTATCTGATGGGTAAGCCATTCAACATCGACGGAAGCGACAAAACGCTTGTCAAAAAAGCTGAGGGGGTGATGGGAAAAGCGTTTAAACGCACTCTTCGAAAGGTCGCGAAAGATGCAGTTTTGACAGGCGAAGGTTGGCTTCTCGCATACTACAACGAAGCCGGAAATCTTTCTTTCATGCGTATCAAACCGGAATCAATCGGTGTGAAATATACTGACGACGAGCAGACCATTATTGAATATCTTGTTCGTCGTTACCCGAAGTCCAAAGATGGCAGCGTCGAACTGATTGAGCAGGACGCTGAGAAGCCTGAATTTCTTCAGAATAAATCAAATTTCACATGGATTTATGAGGTGTGGACTGACAAAAAAGTTGTTTCATACAAAGAAGAAACAGGAAAACTTATTAAAATTTCAGAAAAGCCACATTTCAACGTCAATGGAAAAGCGGCTGCTTTTGGACGCATTCCGTTCATTCGCTTCCAATACAACGACGAATCGCAAGGAATTCTGACGAGTGTAAAGCGTCTTATCGATGACTACGACTTGAACACTAGCAACATTTCAAACCTTCTCTGCGACACGCCGAACTCAACGCGCGTGATCAAGGGATATCGTGGACAGGTTGAAGAAATTATTAGAAATCTTGCAACCTTCAACACGATCATCACTGATCCTGACAGCAGCATCGAAGTTCTTCAAAACGCGATAGAAACAGCTGCCACCGAAGAGCACCTAAACCGCCTAAGAAAGGACATTTATGACTGCGCATTCGCTGTCGATACTCAAGAAGCCTCGCAAGGCGATCTGAGCGGCGTTGCAATTAAATTCAGATACGCAGATTTAGACTTAGACTGCCAGGAAATGGGAAGCAACTTCTCTGCGAGTCTTGAAGAGGTCTGTTGGTTTATTTGCGAAGACTTGAAAGCCAAAGGGCAAGGCGAACACGATCCTTCAACAATCAAAATTATTTGGGCAATGGAAATCATCGCGAACGATGCTGAAACAATCCAAAACCTGATGAATTCTGTTGATCTTCTTAGCCTTGAAACGCGAGTTGCCCAACATCCTTATGTCGACAATCCTAAAGATGAATTGAAACGAATCGCAAAGGAAAAGACAGACGAAGAAAACGGCTTCTCAGGAGAGGGCGCTAGATTGGCAAATTTTGCGTCTGAGCGCGTTCAATCACAGAAGACAACCAACTACAAGCCAAGCGACGCTGAAGCCTCAGAAATCTAAAAAAAGAGGCTTTAAATGGCAAAGTACAAATCAAGAAAAAAAACAACTCCTGCGTATTGGAAAGATCGCAAGGCGCAGGAGACTATTGTTTGGGAGACCATCAGCGACGGTATTAGGCGTGAGAATGACGCCGTCCGTCGCCAAGATGCGATTTATGGCGCCGCTCTAAAGGAGCTTCAGGACGAACTTGATGCACTTGAAAAGCAAGTCGGAACTCAAGAAATCACGCGCGCGATGATGCAAAAGCCGTTGACGCCGCAAGAACTCAAGGCTTGGAGCGAACGCCAAAAACAGCGTCTCGATGATCTCATCGCAGAGTTTGGAGAAAAAGAAGGTCGTAAGATTTACGGTCTTGAAAACGTGAGGACAGGCCGTGAAGATAGAACGCGCAGGACTGTTCAACGAATTCAAGCACTCAAACAATCGATCGAAACGATCACAAGCGGAACGGCAGCAAGGCAGGAAGCAATCGTTAAAAATGTCCTTGAGGACGAAGCCGAAGAAGGCGCGAAGGCGTTCAAGAAGCAGTTTCCGACGGAGCTTCAAGCGTCTTTGGACGCTGTGAGCAAAGATGAAGTTGATCAGGTTACGAAGGCCGTTTGGCATGGTGGGAACTACTCCCAAAAGGTCTGGAAAGATCAGAAGGAAATGGCAAAAGACCTTGAACGCACCATTCAGCTCGGAGTCACAAACGGCTTGAGCGTCAAGCGCATGGCCAAAGAAATGGAACGCCACGTCAAAAGTGGCAAAAAGGCTGCTGAGCGACTCATTAGAACGGAGATGAACCGTGTTTCAAATGCTACTGAGCTTCAAAGCTATAAAGACAATGGCATTAAATATTATAGCTTTATGGCAACCGAGGACGCGCGAACATGCGAGATTTGCGGAAAACTTCATGATCAAATCTTTGAGGTAGCCGAGGCAAAAGTAGGCGTCAATTATCCTCCAATGCACCCAAATTGTCGTTGTCGAACCGTGATTAGCACAGTCGATAAAGAAGGCAAGAATGACACGTCATGGCTTGATGATATGCAAAAGGAAATTGATGATCTTTGGAATGAAATCGAAGAGGACGACCGCAAAGACGCCGAAGAAAACTCCAGATAAAACTATATTGAATAAAATTCCAATAAAACAAAGAAGTTAAAATGACCATATCCAATACAATCAGCTTCCAATATAAAACAGGCGAACCGTACATCATGACGGTTTATCGCATCAAAGGAATTGAAAGACGCGATACTCGAAAGGATAATGATGATATTTCATACACGGTAAGACTATCTGAGGAACCTCAACAAGGAACAATCGACAAGGTTCTTCAACTACCAAATATCTTTATGAAAACCATGCTAACTGCTTTTGAGAACGATGAATTTGTTTTAGTCAGTGATAACAATGGAATTGCTGATTCAGTTATCGTAATACAGAGGCCAAGCCGCTTTTCCGTCAGGGAATATTTAAGTAAGTAGCATATTGAAGCCGCTCAACCGAGCGGCTTTTTTATTACATGAAGTTTACAGTTTTGCCCATCTGAAATCCTGCCTGATAAGATCCTCGGTCGCATACCGCATTGCGTCAATAATGTGATTTGATTCATCCACGGGGGTTCCTGTTGAAATTCCTGTATGAGGGTCTGTCTTCCAAGCGTATGTAGAAAACTCGGCTTCTGCGTTTCTACAAGATGGATGGATATAGATTTTATAATCCTGCAACCGAGCTATTCCGTCTAGGATGGAATTTGGGCCTTTTTTGGCACCTCGTACTCCATGAAGGCCTTTTTTTCTAAGCTCCTCAATCATATTTGGAAGAGCTGAATCACAAACAATCCGTTCGCTTTGACAACCAAGATCGCAAATCTCTTTGTATATGTCCTCGATCACCATGCCTGTTCTGTAAAACTCTGCACAAACGTAAATCTCGCGTCTTTCTTCGTCTATCAGTAAAGCGATAAAAGCACACGGATCGTTTGAAAAACCAAAGTCCAAACCGAAGCGCTTTATGTATCTAGGTTTAGAGATCATTGTTGAAGCGCACTGACAGATTAAATCGTTCGGATTGAACTCTTTTACTTCCCAACGATCGAATACTAGACCTTCACTTATTCCCCACTCACCTCGACCTTCGACAGCATAACGCTTTGGCTGTTCAAGCCGCATTCGAGTGAATATTGCTCGGTCATCGTCGCCAAGAAATTCATTGCAATCGTAGTTTCTCGTAAATGCAAGCGTATCATCGTGTTGAATATCAAAGAACCGTCGTTTAATCCACGACTTATCCGACCAAGGATTGAGTGTTAGAGTATGCTGTTTGAAGAGAGGAGCAGGCAATTCGCCACGAATAGACATGTCTATCTTGTTGAAGTCGTCCTCGTTTGTGATTTGATACGCTTCTTCAATCCAGGTCCAGCAGAGATAACCGTCATCTGCTGTAATTGATGTAATCGACTGAGGATCATCAAGGCCGCGAAAATAAATCGCCTGACCGCTAGGAATAAACACAAGTTGAAGTGGATTTTTCGTTGCTTTCCATAGCGCACCAACTCCAAGCCTGTTTATTGCCCATCGTAGCTGATTAAACGTCGATGTTTGATGTGTCGCAAGCACCTTGCGCAGGACCAAAACATAAGGTTTTAGCCCGTACTTGCAGTAGAAATACATCATGTTATAAATTATCCACAACGATGTTGTGGTTGATTTTTTCGAGCCTCGACCGCCTTTTACAACTCTATACCTACCCTTAAAATTCCAAAATTCCTCGTATGCGCCTCCGATTATCTCTCTTAAAGAAATACTATTCATCGTAAACCTCGTAATCGTTTATGAATACAATCTTATCTGTTTCTTTCTGTTTATTGATTTCATCACAAACACCGAACAGCTTGTTCAACTCTGCGACAGCGTGTGTGATTGCGTTTGCGGTATGAGCAGTCATAACGCGTTCATTCGTTAAACCTTCATCTCTTTGAGCCTTTATAAATTTTGCGTCATCAACAGCGGCAGCAATAACAAATTTTAATGTTCCAACTGATTGATCAAATGACCAAAGGGCTTTTTCTCTAGCAAGTTCTGCCTTCTTCGCGTCGATTTCTTTTTTTTGGGCGTCATAATATTCACGAACGACTGACTTTTTTAGCAGTTTTACTGCGTTGTTTTGCCTTGCTCGCCTCGTCCAATTAACTGAGTTTGGGTATGCTTCGGCGTGAGCTTCTTCGTATGAGCTTCCTGATACTATCAAGTCCACTAATGTTTTTTGCGCGTTCGTTAGTTTTGCCATGATTTTTCAATGAACCTCCAATCAAATAATGCTATATATACTAACATTAGTTTAGTTGTTTGTTCGGTTTGTTTCAGTATCTATTTTTAAAGGAGAATGAAAAATGAATGAAATAAGCATAAACATGTTAGGCATATCCGAGATTAGACCATACAAAAACAACCCAAGAATCAATGAACATGCAATTCCGTATGTAGAGAAATCGATCAAAGAATTCGGTTTTAAAGTTCCATTAGTAATCAGCGGTTCGCATGAAATAATCTGTGGTCATACAAGATTTGAAGCCGCAAAAAATTTAGGATTAAAAAAAGTTCCTTGTATTGTTGCGGATGATCTGAGTCCGGAACAGATTGCTGCATTTAGGATCATTGATAACAAATCACAAGAACTTTCCGCATGGGATATTCCTGCACTCAATAAGGAACTGCTTGAGCTTGCTTCTTGTGACTTCGATCTTGAAAATTTCAACTTTGAAGTTCCTGAATTCAAATCAGATAACATTGATGAATTATCAAAAGACATGAAAAAAATATCTTTTGGTGTAAGAGAATCAACAAAAACTGACTCAATCATCGATAGAAAGAAAGGCGATTCATATAACGATTATGCAAAAGAAGATGATATTATCTTATCGAATGAACAAAACTTTGAACATAAGCCAAAAGAATCATACACACCAAAGATAAAATATAAAGACATTGTGCTTGAACTTTCTGAAGAAGAAGCGGCTATGTTTGAAATGAGATTACAAGAGTACATGGCAGATAACAATTCAACCTTTGGTTTTATAAGAAGCATTTTACAATGAGATTAATTGAAAATTACAATATACAAGCGGTAAAACCAGCTGACTACAACCCGAGAAAGATAAGCGCAGAATCATTCAATATTTTATGTGAAAGTCTTTCTAAATTTGGTGTAGTCCAACCAATAATATTAAACAAGGAAAAAACAATAATTGCTGGTCATCAAAGGACAAAGGCAATGTTGCAAGTAGGAATAACAAGCACGCCTGCATTCATTTCAGAAAGTGTCATTTCAACCTCTGATGAAATAAATTTCAATATTATTCATAATGATATTGATGAAGATAAGATTAATGTTTTCATAAAAGATATTTCGTCCTTACCGTTCCATAGTTTTGTGAAAGTCAAAAGTGAGTCTGTAACCTTTGACGTGATTTCAGCAAACACAGATACGCACTTGCATAATATCTGCAAATTCGGCGACTATGTAGCATGCGTTTGTAATGAATCTGGTAAGGTTTTAATGTTCAAGAGCTACGCTATTGCTTGCAAAATTTTAGGCAAAGACTTTTATATTTATAAGATGTATGAAGATGAGTCGCGACAATTCAATGAATTCTTAAAAGTGAATTATGGAATTTACGATCTTTCTAAGTTCTCAGAAAAAAGTTTTGGTCAGTTTGCAGTGCAAAAACCTAGGTCAAAAGACACAAAAAGCACACTATATGAAAATCTAGTTATCCCTAACCTAGACGCAAGTAAACGATACATCGATTTTGGCGCAGGAAAGTGTGTTTATAGTTTCGATTTAAAAAGTAAAGGATTCAAGTTTTTTGATTATGAACCTTTTTATAACTCAGGGAAAGGCATTAATATCAGCGTTCCGATCCGTCAAATAAACACTCTAAATTCAGAAATAAAGCAGAATGGGCTTTTTGATGTTTGCGTTTTAGATAGTGTATTAAACAGCACAACGAATGATAATTTTGAGAAATATGTTTTAACAACATGTAATTCTTTACTAAAAAAAGAAGGGGTTTTGATTTGCAATTCGCGAAATATAGATACCGTTTACAAAAACGAAAACCACGTTGGACTGAGATATACTAAAACATACACGCAGTATAAAAAGCCTTTAACAGAAGATAACAGAACGTTTCAGTATAAAAATGGAAACATTACATTTCAAAAATATCATTCAAAAGATACATTAAAGGAGTTGTTATCAGAATATTTTAATGTTGTCGAATACACACCAATCAAATCAGGAAATATGATTGCTTTTGTTTGCAAATACCCAAAAAGTTTAAATAGAAAACAGTATGTAGAATCGCTGGAAACTGAATTTAACATGGAGTATCCGAACGGCTTTAAGCACAACAAGCACAAAGGCCTTGTTGAAACTATTTTACGTTCGCTTGAAACCAGTGGGCGAATTGCCAATTCCTGCATGTAGCAAATGTTTTATGAGCTGCGTGTTTATTACTTGGATCAATGTAATCAGTCGATATTGGCAACTCCTCAGCACCTTCAATGTGCAGTGAAACGCCATTTCTTTCTATGTCGATTGTTTTTCCTTCCGAACGGATAAATGCGCAGTGAAAGTTGTTTTCCCATTTGTATGGGCTAGAAACTCCACACATATAATAAACTTCTCCGTCAAGTTCAATGTTCTGAACGTTTTTATTTGAAACTCCAACTCGATTATCGTATTCACCGATTAGGCATTTAGCACAATGAACTGACAGATCAGTTCCAGTAACGGTTTTTAACCAGAAATAACGAAAGCTTGAGTTTAATCGAAGGTTAGTAATGATCATTTGGCGCTCCGTGTTTTTTTGTTGGAGAATTCCAACAGTCGTACTAATCAACTTTTGTTGAGAATGAGTCAATCACTTTTTATATCAGGTGGGGGGCGTCCGCGCATTTTCAGCGCGCGCGCACTATCTCCTCTATTCTTTATTCTTTTCCATTCTTATCCACGGGAGAAAAAACGCTAAGTGTTTGAAAAATAAAAGAAAATCGCAAGCTAGCTATGAGCTAGGTTTTGCTACCAAAAACGTAGCTGCAAGCTAGCTATGAACTAGGTTTTGCTACCAAAAACGTAGCTGCAAGCTAGCTATGAGCTAGGTTTAATCAAGTTGAATATCAATACGAACACAAAACGATTGACACGCCACATAATAATGTGAGAGTAAACCAAAGTCCGGAGGCTGTCGAGCATGTCCGAGGGCTAACAGCCTAAAACTCGCCAGGCAGGGTTAGAGCTGCGTTTCTACCTCCGGACGTGAATTTCTGAAAAAGCTCCCGCGTCGCGAAGGGAGCTTTTTCTGTTTTTGTACTTTTTTAAGAAAGTTTGCCTTTTTGATTTGCATGAACATTTAATCTCGTATATAAGCACGAGTGTCAAGAGGGCAAAAGCCCTTAAGGCCTTCAAGATTGAAACTAGAAACTTCAATCTTGACCGTTAAACCACGCTCTAACAGGAGAATTGAAGATGATGTACGCACTTGATTTTTATTGCGACGACAACACCACACACGACACACTTTGGTTTGAAGACAAAGCCGAAGCTCTAAAAGCAGCTCATGAAATGGATTTGGACGGCGTTAGAGTAATTGTGACTGAAACAGACGGCAGCATTGATGACGAAGGCAAAGTCATCCTTGACCTCTAAGTTCAAACATAAAACGCTTCGATCGCGAAGCGTTTTAGAAAATTTAAAGAATATTTGATGACATAAAACCATAAGTACGGCTAAAGTGTTCATATAAAGCCGTTCAGACGTATAAAGTTGTGAGGTGTAAAAATGACAATTTCTGAACTTGTTAAAATCTTTGGTGAAATCACTGTTAAAGACGCTGAATTAGCTACTTCATACCTTGAAAAAAACACTCAAATTGACTTTTGGGACATTTTGCGAATTTTTTTGGGCTGCTTGAATGAAAATGTTTTGAAAGACGCATCGAAAAAAGGCACGTAAAGAGAGGTGTATCATGAAAAAAATATTGGTCACGCATTCATCGTTGAGTTGCTTCATGAACTGCCGGAAGTGCTACGAATACAAATACTTAAGGGGGATTAAACCTTCTGAAGCGAGCCGTTCGCTTACGTTTGGATCAGCAACGCACGCGTTTCTTGAAAGATATTTCAATGAAGTGAAAAAAGAAGACTTCGATTCAAGATTTCCAGAAGGGAGGTCTGAATTCATTAAGGACTTCATGAACGATCCTTTGAATGTAGATGTTCAAGAACTCACGAAAGAAGAAAAATGCAAACTTAAGGCGATTGCGCAGCGCTACATCGACGTCTACGAAGAAATAGATTCAACCGCTTACAAAGTGAAAGCAGTTGAGTACGAATTTCAAATGCCTGCAACTGATGCAAAAGGAAGGAAATACAACACAATTCAGGTCGCAGGTAAGATCGACGGCGTTTTAGAGGACAACGAATGCAAGCTTTGGATTCTCGAACACAAAACCACAAGCGACAAAAGTGATGCGTACATTGGGCGAATTTCAATCGACAGCCAAATTGCAATCTATGCTCAGGCAATCGAACGTAAATTCAAAAAGCCAGTCGCTGGCGCGATTTACGACATCATTTATAAGCCTTCGATCAAGATGCGGTCTGGAGAAACTGATGAGGAATTCGAAAAAAGACTTTCAGAGTCCAAAACCGGAAAGATCAAGCGCAAGATAGAAGAAAGCGAAGAAGAGTTTCATGAACGATGCCTGGAGGCAGTAACAAACGAAAATTTCCGTCGCGAAATCATACCTTTCAACGAAGAAGGTAAACGCGAGTTTAGATCATATTTCATTTCTGCTGCAAAAGACCTTCAACGATGCACTGCGTACTACCCAAACACGGGAGAATGCACCAAATACGCAGGTTGCCCTTACTTGACTTTGTGCAAGGCAAGAGGACGCCTAGAAGGTCTTGAAGGCATATATACGATATCGAAACCTCACGAAGAACTTTCTACTATAAGCGACGAATTTAAACGCGTTTTCTAACAAAAGGAGAACTTATCATGACAATCACTGCACTTCCTTCACAACCTTCAAAACCAAATTTAAAACAAATCTCGATGCTTCTTTACGGAGCGCCAAAAATAGGAAAATCGACGTTCTGCTCGCAAATTCCGAACGCCCTTTTTATAGACACTGAGCACGGCTTATCAGCGCTCAGCACATTCAGGGTAGAAGTGAATTCATGGATGGACATATTGGAAACGCTCGCACTTCTTTCAAAAGGGAAACACGGCTTCAAAACATTGATTATTGATACTGTTGATCGAGCTGTTAAGCTCTGCGCCGAAGCCGTCGTTGATGCGTATAACAAGAAAAATTCAGAAGCAAAAGTTTCTGATGTTTCAGAAATTTCATTCGGCAAAGGGTACAAGCAAATGGAGTCTGAATTCAGTCGCGTTGTTACAAAACTCTACTCACTTGGAATGACAGTCATTTTTACCTCGCATGAGGTCGTTGGAATGATCGACACTGCAAGCGGAACGCGAACAAAAATCATGCCTTCGCTCGATGAACGATGCCGAAAGGTTCTGCTTCCTCTCTGCGACATCATTGCGCATGTACAGAATGAGCAAATGATTGGGGCAGACGGATCAGCAGTTACGCGCCGCTTTTTACAAGTAATTCCTTCGAACTTCTACGAGGCTGGAGATCGCACGAGGTGTCTAAAAGACGGTATGCCTTTTTCTTATGAAGAATTCGCGAAGTGCATGAGAGCGAGTTCGATAAACAATAACGCCAATCAAGGCGAAAAAACAACGTCCAAAAAGGAGGACTAAACAATGGGATATTTACAGAATTACGAAGCGTTAACAGACTGGAC
>JAZRWH010000202.1:0-4445 GCA_045599585.1 Myxococcota bacterium | reverse complement strand
GTCAATCAGTTAGTGTCCCACAACATATCCTCATTAACTGTAAAGAAATGTGCGCTCCTGGCTGAGATGCTGTGGTTATTTGCAAGGATAATCTCAGCCGATGAGCCCGCACGCCTTCGGCGCGCGGGCAAAAAGGTGGGGGGAGATGTTGCATACCCCGCCCGGCTTGCCTTCGGGTTCCTCGGGCAGGGTTAATCAAGTCGGCGGCTCCCAGCCGCGTGAACACTCGGTAGCTTATGCGCCAAAACATGATGAACGTCTCGCGCTTCGAACGCTTCGCGTTCATGCGCTTATTGCTTTTTATTTAGTTCGGCTGAGATGTAACTTTCAAAGCTGTATCGCTGATCAGTGTATATCGGTTGAATGTTGAAAATTTATTTTATTCAACACATCGATCATAGCATTCAACTTCATCGTCTCCTTCGTTACACTCTTTCATGATACATTTGGTGATACATTCCATGTCTGTGTGAGAACACCCATCCTCACATCCTAATGTCGATAAAATACATTGTAGTAGGATGATCATTAAAATATAGTTTCGCATGCACTATTATACTTCCGTAATTTATTTAAAATTGACTCAAATGAATTTGCTGTGAGCTACATAACCGCGTTCATAGCGATGATCTTCAAAGCTTTCTTTGATAGATCACCAAAAATGATTTTATATGCATAATTTGTTCCATTCTGTCTTGTAATTGTTCGATAACGGACGATAGAATGGGCTTTGGTGTCAGCATACACGCCGTGATCTCACTTGAAATGGGCTTCGTTTAGTCTTATTTAAATTCATGTGTTAGAGTCGCTTTCGTGGGCGATGATTCGTTTTATAACTCACGTACAAATTGTTATGCGTTGAGGACTTTATGAAAAAATATGCTTCAATTTTATTTGGAATGGCGCTTTTGAGCGTAACTTCATGTTCTGAAGACCATTCTAAAATAAGTGTAAATATAACTTATATTCCTCTTGAAACAACGGTCTTTTGTGCAACGGGTTCACATCTTGTTCATAACATTTGTGTTGACGATACCGTCGATAATTGTGGTGAAGCTAATGTGGACTGTACAAATTTGCCTGGTTGGATTTCTGGCATTTGTCGGGATGCACTCTGTGCTGTAGATCAATGTGCACCTCAATATCATATTCAAAATGGGCTCTGCGTCTATGATACTAACGATTGTTGCGGCAATGACTGTACGGCCTGTGCTGAGGGGCTCGTTTGCTCAAATGGTTTCTGCGCTTCTTCTTGTGACTTTGCGCTGACCTACTGCCAAAACGGTTGTTTCGATCTTAAAAATTCTGTTCAACATTGTGGTGCTTGTGATCATAATTGTTCTGATTATCTTCCTGAGCACGCCGAACTTATGAGTTGCATTGAGAGTCAGTGCGTAACCATCCTTTGCGCCGAAGGATATAAATTGCGTGACGGTATGTGTGTGCCTCTCGATGAGCCTGGTTCTCTTTGGACTTCCGAATGCCAGCTCGGACAATCCAAACCTTGTTATACAGGCGAGTCTGTCTTTGAAAATGTAGGCGCTTGCCATGCAGGTCATTATAATTGTATTCAAAATGAGTCAGGCAATTTTGTTTGGGATGTCTCATCGTGTATTGATGAAGTTTTGCCGACGTTTGACTTTAAGTGCGAATTCGCTGATCAAGATCTCGATTGCAATGGTATTCCCGATAGCCAACAGGATGAAGATGGGGACGGTTATACCGTTTGCTCAATGACTTCCTCTGCTTGGGATTGCTGTGATAATCCAAAGATGTGCAATACTGCCGAAACGGCTTTTGTCCATCCCGGACAAAAAGGTGACTGCTATGGGAATACGATCGATGACAATTGTAACGGATTGGTAGACGAATCTCCCGAAATCTCATGTTCGGCTGGTTTCGCTGCTTGTGCTATGTATAATGAATCCTGCGATGCTTCGATTGAATTTAATTATAACACGACTTCTTCCGCAGAAAATGCTGCAGCGCTTTCCCTTGCACAAGCAATGGATCTGTGTATTCCGGTTGTCGATCTTTCTTCTAATGAGCCTGGTATCATCGAGTATTCTCTTACGCAGGCTGATGATGTTTCAAAAATTAATCCCATGCAGGTCAATATTAAAGATGCGATGCGTGATGCCTCAGGAACGTCGCTCATATTTCCTCAGGCTGGAAGCAATTTCGTCCTGCTTTCATCGGGTGCCGCAGAAGATCGCTATAACCGAAGTACTTTGAAAGATGAAAACTGTTCAAGCATTGTAGGTGTGCAACCGCCTGCCGTCTATCAAGCGGTGCATGGTAAGACGCTTATGACCCATGAAGCTTGCAGTAGTCAAAACTCGATCAATGATTCGGTAAAATTACACCTAAAATTGCGTGCTCCCCTCTCTGCAAATGGCTTTAAATTCGATTTCCGCTTTTTCTCCCGAGAGTATCCGTCCTATGTTTGCAGTCCGTTTAATGACTTCTTCCTTACAATTATGACGGATGAATTTGGAAAACCTATCATCGATATTAACAAAAATGGTTCGCTGCTGGACGAGGACGGAAATATTACTTTTGATAGTCTCGGAAATCCAATTACAGTCAATAGTTCTTTGTTTTCAACGTGTAAGCCAATTACCTGTGATCAGTATAAAAGCTGTCCGAATAATATGACTTGCAGCGGAAACACTTGCAATGAATGTGTGGATGGAGATGCAGAACTTTCAGCTTTCCCAACGACTGGGGGTGGTGCTACGGGGTGGCTTACAACGTCTGCTCCGATCGAACCGGGCAAAGTCTTTAATCTCGATTTCTATATTTGGGATACAGGCGATTCTTCTTTCGATTCAACCGTTATTATTGATAATTTCCGTTGGACTTGTGCGACGCAGATTGTTGAAACAGATTTTGCTAAACCCAATAATTGAGATCTTATTCACCGCCGCTTATTGCCGATCTTCACGTGGGTGGTCGTGCGTTGGCGGGGCTTTTTAGGGGCTTTCTAACATTGTGTGTAAGTTGTTTTTCAATCGCATATTGTAAAAATAACAAATAAATATGTACCACGTGATTGGACGTATTGTTTGTTTTGTCATGATACAAAAAAGGCACTGCTCTGCAGTGCCTTATGGTCATACTTTAGGAAAACAGATTATCTATAGATGTCTTTGTTGAGACGGTCTGCGATCGTCAAACCTGCATCGTATGCCATGTAATCGAAGATATCGACAATCTGTTCGTCGGTGAGTTCAAAGAATGCCGTAAGGTTGGCGGCACCATTGATTAAGTTACCAGCATCTTCGATTGCATTCATGGTTCTGCGGTTGGGAACGCCCCCTTCGACTTCAACTTCGACGGCACGTGCCATTTCCGAAAGAACGTTCGCCGCTTCACGTTGGATAACGACGTCGCGGTCGTAAATGCTCTTCATTTCTGGTGTGAAGATGATTTCGATGTTTGCGCTGACATAGAATTTAATGCTGTCTGCAATGTTTTCGGCCCACAAACCGTAACGATTGACTTTGAGTTTGATGCGGAGATCGGGTGTGCCAGCATCTGCGGACATCATCTGAAGATGCGTTTGACCCGTAAATCCGTCGTTAAAGCCCTGAGATACGAGTGTCGCAATTTTTTCGGATTCAATAATTTTTTGGAGACGTTCGCCCTGTTCGTGGTTCATTGCGATGGAACCGACAGCAGAAGCTGTGTTCACGGCACTACCGATCGCGCCAAAAATACCACCGCCTTCATGGACAACTTTTTTGGCTTCGATGTTAACAGAAGCTGTTGTCGTGTTTGTGATTGAGCTCGTGTAGTTGTTTGACTGGGCAACATACTCTTTGAGCGAAGGACCGCAGCCGGTGGTGAGCGCTAAAGCTAACAAGCCAAGTAATAATACGAGATACTTTTTCATATCACTCCTTAAATCAGAAACGATCGTATGCCCTTCATACGTTTTGTTTCTGAAAATAAAACAAATGTTAAATTTATGAAAAATGTGTGCCAAAAAAAATAGTTATTTCTAGCAATAAATGCATACATGCACGTAACATTTGATGCATTTGGGCGTTGAAATGTGTTCTACTGGTAAAAGCTAACAGCTGTTTTGCGGCAGTTATAGTTATTCTCATATCACAAATACAGATGCCTGCAAATTGTTCGTTTGGGTATAAAGTTGATTGTTTTATAAGGAATTATCTTTATTGTTCATTGGTGTTGGGCGCTGCAGGCAGAGGGGGTAGCGACGTATCCTCGAAGCACAAGGTTTTAGATTTAGGATGGATGCTGGAAAATAAAAGCCTTTGTGCGAAGAGGATAGGCGCTCAGGGGGAGACGGTAGATTATCGTTTCAAATGCATAAAAATGAAGAAGGACCGCATCAATCCGGTGTATGATGATTTTGCGTAACTACACATACGGAGGTTTGATGCGATCATTTGCTCATTTTACGTTAAACGAAA
>JAZRWH010000201.1:0-3231 GCA_045599585.1 Myxococcota bacterium | reverse complement strand
CTTTACTAAGGTCTCTGACAGCTATATCAAACGTGTCTGTAATGAAATTAATCAGAGACCTCGAAAAGTACTTGGTTGGAAGACACCGGAAATGGTTTACTCAAATATGCATTTGGATTGACAATTTTCCGACTTCCCCCTAAAAGACCTTTACCCTTTAGTAAGATCCGTGCTGTGAGTATTCATTCACCGTAATTGTCGGCACATGCGGAGCATCAACGATCGATCTGAAGAACTCGACGAAGGCGTTGCGAGCCGAGGACATGCGATAAATGACGAAGTGTGGGTTAGACGATCCAGTGTAGTCGAACTGCATATGTCCGCCGGTGACTGTCTGTTTGCCGTCTGCCGAGGAAACGTTATTCGAAACGGGGGAGCTGACGGATTGGTTGAGTCCGGTCATTTTGAGCGCATCATGATCGAGGTATTTCTGTCCGACGAGGGGGAGACCGATGCTTGCAACCATAGCGAGTTGAGCAGCATTTGGCGTACTTTGATCGCCGACACCGATCGTTTGTGCAATGTTTTTGGAGGACCAGCCTTGGGGCGGTTCTTTGATGAATCGGTGGGTAAAGTTGAGGGGTTCGATGGGGTCGAGGAGCGGCTGAACGAAGTGGTTTGTGATGAATGCATCAATGGTGAGGTCACCCTGTCCCACGCCGAGGAGGAGGGTTCCGACGAGGTCAGCGACGGTCATGGGGCCGAATTTAATGCCACCGTATTGCATCGAGATTTCAAGGTCCATGAAGCTCTGTGTGATGCCGCCACCGCCCGCCGAAAGGAAGGCTGATTTGATTTGGTCGGTCAGGCCGAGGAGGAGACCGCCTTCCTGAGAGCCTTGGCTGTGTCCCATGTAAAGGCCGTAGCTGGCGTCGAATTTGATTGGATCGCCGCCGGCAACTGGGCTGGGAAGGACGATTTCACCGCGTTCGAGCAAGTCATAGAGGACGAGCATGTCGATGACCGTTTGTCGCCAGCTTTCGCGGATGGCGATGGGATTTTCGAAGAAGCCCATATAGAGATCAAGATCACTTGCGATGTTGCCTCGTGTGCCGTGGAGGACGGCGTCAAAACCGACCATAGCAACAGGGACGCCAGAGAAGAGCAGCCAGTTGCCTTCGTCGACGTAAGCAGAGGTGGTACCGGACATGTTTTCGCAGTGTGTTTCGTAGTCACCGCCGGTGCCGTGACCGTAAACGATAATGGGATACCCCTTGGAGGGCATGGGATCGCGCGCTGGGTTAGGAATGGAGATACCGAAGCGTACGGTTTCAAGCTTGGGTTTGCTGATAAGCTTGCCATTTTCATCGAGTCTGATCTGACCGGAACCGAGCGTATTGTAGGGCGAAGTTCCTTCCATAAAGTTGACGGTTTGGAATTCACCGGCGAAGAAGTACCCCCAACCAGATTCGGATTTGCGGATGTACGAACCTTTGGCGACGCCATTTTGTTTGACAATTTGACCTTTGCCTTTGAGTTGTTCGGCCATTTCCATCATTTCGCTGACGACATCAACCGTATCAAAGCCCGTGAATGCAACGATTTTGGAAAGGTCGTAGCCGAGATCGACGAGTGCATCGACGTATTCGTTGGTGCGAGATGTAATTTCTGCAGGCGCTGTTTTTTTGAAAATATGCGCGAGTTTGGCGGACTGATCGATGGAATGTCCATTCGATTTGACGCAGTTTTGAATGATTGCAGCGTGTTTGTCGCCCGGATGCATTGCGACGCCGGGAACGGGGCGCATGACGAGCGTATTGGCTGCCCAAAGTGTTGAGCTGTCTGCGTGGAATGTGACGTAGACGGGGACGCGTTCGCCATAATGTGACGAATTTTTTTCGACGTTGACCAACTGATAACAAGAGTCTGGTTTTGTCGTATCGGCCGGCGACGGGAAAGTATTGTCGCTCAGGCTTTGCGTGGCGCGGAAGAATGCGGCACTTACTGCAGAGAAGCCTGCGCGCTCAGTTTCGATGTACTTTTTCATCTCTTTGATGAAGGGGAGCGTATTGGCTGCCCCAGGGATTGAAAAGCCGTAGAGGCGCGGATGGCCGGTTTTGTCAGTACGAAGTGCACTGGGGTACGGGTAACGGAAGAAATCTTCATTAGAAAGCGTTTTCTTTCCCGCATCAATATCGGGATCGCCGTCGGGAAGTGCAATGTCAAGATCGTAGAAAAATCGATATTTACGCTCTGAAACAGCATTATATTCTTCCATCGTGAGAACAGAACAATCTTTGGGGCAGGTCATTGCTGTTTCGCCGACCATGCAAATTCCGTCACCGCATTCCATATCGCCGCAGTCTTCGGCGCAGAGCGTAGAGTTTTCACCAGCGTCTGCATCACAAATCCCGTCACCGCACACAGCATCGAGCGGGCAATCTTCTAGGCAGTCTTCAGGTGTTTCGCCGGCGCCGCAAACGCCGTTACCACACACTTCGACGTAAGTGCGCTTGCAGTCAGCCGAGCAGGTGATGTAGCTTTCGCCTTCTTCCGGTTCACAGACGCCGTTACCACATTTGGGCGTTTCACAGTCTGCAGGACAGGTAATGTAGGATTCGTCCGCTTCACATAATTGATTGCCGCATTCGCTCTTGGTGACGGGATCGTCATTTGGATCATCGCATCCGTCCGCCGAACACACGGGAGCGCAATCTTCTGGGCAGCTCGTGCTCGTCTCGTTGATCTCGCAATATCCGTTTCCGCAGATCGGCACCACTGTTGGCGATTTGCAGTCTGACGGGCATGATACGGATGTTTCGCCCGATTCGCATTTTCCGTTTCCACATTGTGCGGTTGGGGTTTCCTTGGAGCTGTTATCGTCGTCATCGCATCCGACGGCAGAGAGCGCAGCGACTGCACAAAGGCTGGTCAGCCAAAGATATCGTTTCATGTATTTCTCCATTCTGGCGCCTTCTGGGGCGCATTTATCACCGGTACTGGCTGGTTTAGGCCATTCCTCAATGTCTATATCATAAAAGGTTACGCCGCATTTTTACAGTTTTTCGTTTTATTTATCGGCGCCTTTTGTATTTTGAAGTAGTTTTTGAGGGGTGCTTTTTTACCGTTCATTTTTGAGTGGAGGGGGATGTCGGAAAATTGTCAATCCAAATGCATATTTGAGTAAACCATTTCCGGTGTCTTCCAACCAAGTACTTTTCGAGGTCTCTGATTAATTTCATTACAGACACGTTTGATATAGCTGTCAGAGACCTTAGTAAAGTCAGTTCC
>JAZRWH010000200.1:0-32048 GCA_045599585.1 Myxococcota bacterium | reverse complement strand
TTGGAATAACAGAAGAATCTGTTCAACCAACGGCGGACTCCCCCCAATGGTCAAAAGGAAAATGTTCTATGCCGCTCAGGAAAGAGTGGCTTAATTCAAAACCTTGTTAAAAATGTGTCAACCATTTTTGACAATTTCATTTAAAGCCGACGGCAAGAGGGGGTAGCGGCGTATTTGCTTGCAAATAGCCGCTCAGGGGGACGCATCCCCCCATCACGCAAATGTACCTGTAGTTATCCAACTGGGGCTAAAAAAAAGCCCCAGCGAGTAGCTGGGGCTAAAAAGACTTTAAGAGCGGAGCTTAGTCTCTGTTGATAACAGTTGAGCTCTGCGTGTTGCTGGTGCTGCCGTGGAAGAGGCCACCGAACCAGCTACCTTTTCTCACATCATCATCGCGCAAGACATCACGCTTGTCGTGAGAAATGATGTATTCGAGCGTAAGGGGTTTGGTGTAACGGATAGCGAGTCCGGAACCATAACGGGTTGTCGAGCAGACTTTGTTACGGTTATTGGATATTTCGCAGACGGTCACGTCTTCAATGACGACGTTGACGATGGCATGGGCGTTGACTTTGGCAGCTTCACGGAGGAGTGCATCGTATGTCATGAAAGCGCCTGAATTCGCATCATTGACGATCGTTTCAGCAAAAACGAGCTGAACAGGCTCAAAATCTTTGGCCGGAATCTGAACTTCTTCAAAAGAACCGCGAACGAGACCACCAGCAGTTGTTGTTCTGGTTGATGCGGTACTGCGGCAAGCAACAGCAGAGGTCATAAGAAGAGAGGCGCCGGCGAGGCAGAGTAGAAACTTTTTCATAAAAAAAACCTTTCAAGAAAAGCAAAGCATTGAGAACAAGGCGTGTTCCCGAACACTAAAACAAACCTATCTTTATTCAATAGTATCACACAAAATAAGCGATAACAAGCACGCATCAAGCATTCTAGTATCTACTAAACACGCTCTTTTGCAATCTGTTGGTCACGGGTTTTGTACAAAAGCGAGATAGACTTGAAAAAGCAGCTCAGAGCTGCATATCATGCAAATTGTGAAGAAAACAGATTTTATTAGAATGCGTACCGTGTTTTTAAATAGAATTTAATTCACAAATTAGTTCAGAATTAGAATTTTTAGCAAGAGGCATTCAAATACGGCGTCGAGCAAATAGCGTATCGCAAGCCATAAAAAAGGTATAGCGAGTCTTTTTTTTGGGGAAAGGGGCACATGTAACGACCTAACGTGCAAAAAACTCCCCCCACAGAGATAGAAAAGGTGTTAAAAGGCTCGCCGCTTAGTTTCGGCCATAGTGGTTGAAACGTCACTAACATTAAGGAGAAGCATTTCATGGAATACACGCAGGATGTAAAAAACATGTGTGTTGTTGCCAAGGGCCCGAACCACGGCCCCGCTCCCATTCCTGAAGAAGGCAAATGGGTCCAGGCAAAAGAAGTTAAAGACATTTCGGGTATGACGCACGGTATTGGTTGGTGCGCCCCTCAGCAGGGGGCCTGCAAGCTTTCGCTCAACGTCAAAGACGGCATCATCGAAGAAGCCCTCGTTGAGACGATTGGTTGCTCTGGTATGACGCACTCCGCAGCAATGGCCTCCGAAATTCTGATCGGTAAAACGATCCTCGAAGCCCTCAATACGGACCTCGTTTGCGACGCCATCAACACGGCTATGCGCGAACTCTTCCTTCAGATCGTTTATGGCCGTACGCAGTCTGCCTTCTCCGAAGGTGGCCTTCTCGTCGGCGCCGGTCTTGAAGACCTTGGCAAAGGCCTCCGTAGCCAGGTCGGCACGATGTATGCCACCAAGCTCAAAGGGCCCCGTTACCTCGAAATGGCTGAAGGCTATGTCACGCGCTGCGCTCTTGACGAAGATAACGAAATCTGCGGTTATGAATTCGTTCACTTCGGCAAAATGATGCAGTGGATCAAAGACGGTATGTCCGCCGAAGACGCCCTCAAAAAAGCCACAGGTCACTATGGCCGCTTCGAGAACGCCAAGAAATACATCGACCCGCGCAAAGACTAAGAGGAGACTTTAAACTATGGCACTTTTTGAAAGCTACGAACGTCGTATTCCTCAAATCAATGCGGTTTGCGCCAAATACGGTATCAAAGATCTCGATGACGCCAAAGCCATCTGCGATGCTAAAGGCATTGACGCCTACTCAATCGCCAAAAACATTCAGCCCATCTGCTTCGAAAACGTTTGCTGGGCCTATGTTCTCGGTATCGCTATCGCCATCAAAACAGGCTGCACCAAAGCTGCTGACGCCGCTAAGAAAATCGGCGAAGGTCTCCAGGCTTTCTGCATCCCCGGTTCTGTCGCTGATGACCGCAAAGTCGGTCTCGGACACGGCAACCTCGCTTCCATGCTCCTTACCGAAGATACCAAATGCTTCGCTTTCCTCGCTGGCCACGAATCCTTCGCTGCCGCTGAAGGCGCCATCGGTATCGCTCGTAACGCTAACAAAGTTCGTAAAGAACCCCTCCGCGTTATCCTCAACGGCCTCGGCAAAGACGCTGCCATGATCATTTCCCGTATCAATGGCTTCACCTATGTCCAGACCAAATTTGACTATGCAACCGGCAAAGTTGCTGTCGTCAAAGAAAAAGCCTACTCCGACGGCGAACGCTCCAAAGTTCGTTGCTACGGTGCTGACGATGTTCGTGAAGGCGTTGCCATCATGCACATGGAAGGTGTCGATGTTTCCATCACGGGTAACTCCACCAACCCCACCCGTTTCCAGCACCCCGTTGCAGGTACCTACAAAAAAGAATGCATCGAGCAGGGTAAAAAATACTTCTCCGTTGCTTCGGGCGGCGGCACCGGCCGTACGCTTCACCCCGATAACATGGCTGCTGGCCCTGCCTCCTACGGTATGACCGACACCATGGGTCGTATGCACTCCGACGCTCAGTTCGCTGGTTCTTCCTCCGTTCCTGCACACGTCGAAATGATGGGCTTCCTCGGCATGGGCAACAACCCCATGGTCGGCGCTACCGTTACCGCCGCCGTCGCCGTCGAAGAAGCTATGAATAAGTAATTATTTACAATAACTACTTATAATATAAGCCGCCTATTTTTTAATAAGCGGCTTTTTTTACAATTACTTGTTTTACATTCAAAATAATCCAAAGCCTTAACCTAGGATAAGAAAATGAAAAAATTCCTCGCTATCATTTTTGCTAGTACTGCTTGCTTATTGGCATTCGCTGGCTGCAATTCGAAACCCGCAGATTCTACTGCTGATAATGCAAAAGCCGCTGCTGATGCCGGTAGTGCAGACTCAACCAAAACTGACGATGCCAAAGCAAACGACGCTAAACCTGAAGAAGCCAAGGCTGAAGACGCTGCTCCCTCATTAGAAGACGTTTGCAAACATACCGCTTCCTGCTTCGAAGATTCTAATGTCGAACAGTGCGTTGCTATGGCCAAAAACGATGACTCTGCAACAAAATGTCCCAAAGAATTCAATGCTATGCAGAAATGCATGGTTGCCGCTTCCTGCGATGACATCAAAGCCAATAAAGCTTGCAATGCCGAAAACGAAGCCCTCCTAGCTTGCAAAGGCAATAGCGCTAAAGACTAGTCTCTTGTTGTGCGCTCACCTTGAGACGTCTCAATACACGTCTCTACGCTTCGCCAAGCCGCTATCACATTCGTGATACGCGGCTTTTTGTTTTTGAAACTCCGCCTATGCCTACGGCATACGGCTTCGTTGCCGACCTATTGCCAAAGGCAATACGGTCGGCCTAGCTTCTCGTTTTAAGGCAAACGTACTTGCACTCAAATGATGCATGCATATAATGATACGTCACTTAAACACTTCCATCGCATCCTAATTACAATTGTACCCACATAACCGGGCGCACTGTGAAAATGCTACTCTCAATAAACTGCCCTGAAGTGCTAATAGAACCTTCGCGTGCCACAGTGGCCGCTGTTCGACTAGAATCACCTGATGTACGCAACCACCAGCTAGAGTAACAATGCGTATCTGCACAAGATCCATCGTCCGTATAAGTCCCTCCTGACTCTGAACCTAAGACAGATGCACCATGTTTTACTACGTATCGCGTAGAGTTAACTTGCCGCGCTTTCGCCGATGTAAAGAACTTTTCTGCCTCACTCAGACTCAAAAGAAAAATCTTATCATTCGTATCATTCCCAGGATTCGGTGCCCCGTATCTTGGATTTTTTTCTGCGATCACTTTTGATTGAATGATTCTTTTTTGTTCATCACTTGTAAAGGCCGCACTTATAAAGCTGTCACTTGTATAGTTCACTGCATCGGTGTTACTGGAAGCTCCATACCCATTAAGCCACGAGCGGATTGTACTATTTTCCCACGTCATGGATACAGAAGTTTTATTATAGGGCTTAACGTCGAGCGCCATTTCACTAATAACAAGAGACTGACCTGCATTATTGATATCAAGAATGATCCATTTAATAGGTTCTTTGCCATTAGATGTATCATTGTCCTGCTCGTAATGCCCCATAAAGAAAACATCACCAACCGCATGGCCCACACATTGCGCGTTCTCACAAGTCTGAGTATCCGCACACCGATTGCCGCAGTGTCCACAATTATAGAGATCCGTTTGGAGATCTACGCAATTAAGATTGCACTCTGTTTTATTATTCGAGCATCCGCACGTACTATTGATACACTCCATGTTTCCAGAACACTCGTTTCCACACCTACCACAATGCTGGCGCGATGTGGATGTATCAATGCAAACGCCACCACAAACAGTCTCACTACAGACAATATTGTATTCACACTTACCAGCCTGACAAATTTTGTTCTCTATACTACAATCCATAAGTGCATCGCCGCATTTTTCTACTGTATCAGGCTGACATTTTTCATTTTCTTTATGCATGCCATCTTTGCATTTTGCCGGAATACAATGTTTTTCAACACAAATGCCATCGATCCAATCCGTATTGTAATTTTTACAATTGATATCTACTGCGCCGCATGCATTATCTGTATCATTCTCACATACGCCCGTTTGGCCGTTAAAATGCGTATTACCGGAGCAATTTGGTTTTTTCGAACAATAGAAAGGAGAAACCATGCTGCTTACTTCGGCATTAACTTCCTCTTCACTATTATGACAATAAAACTCAGCCGGACAGGCATGCGCACTCAATGCAGTATTGTATGAACTACATTCCCCAGAATCTTCGCTATCATTTGGGCAGATAATTCCTGAAGGAAGAAGTATTACAAACTCTCCTGTTTTTCCTCCACACGAATCCCCCAAAGGTTCGTCGATAGAACAGCCATATGCTGATATCCCAAGTATTGCCGAGAGTAGAAGCAACTTTTTATTCATGCCATCAACCTAATATGTAAGCAAGCTAGAGCAATGATAACGTCATGATTCACATGAGCAGCAAAATGCGCAAAACGCATTGCTTACTATATGATACAATTACTAATTTTAAACAATAGCATTTTTAAGCGGCTTAAGTTCTTAAATTATTTTTTATAGACTTCGCCACTGCTGTCCCACGAAATTATTCATACAATACTCGGATAACTCTGCAGTAGCTTTGTTTTTCGATATATAGTCGTTTCTAAGCATGAAAAAGACTTAAGATTACTGTTAAATCGCCCACGTCGCGAAGCCGAAGGCAAGCAGCGGGCGCACCAGACGAGCGGGCGCGCATGTTGAAGACGAAGTCATGTTCGCGCGGGGATTCCAAAGGCGCGTCCGCGATACGACGCCCCTTTGGGCCGTCCGCAGGTCAGAATGAGAATAAGAAAAGTATAAAATTCTGTAACGAGCGCATTTCGGTACCGTTAATGAAAATATGTTCTGGGACAGCAGTGAGACTTCGCCTATTCGCCAATGGCGAATACGGCTCCGTAGGCCCCCTATTGGCATCGCAAAACACCGCGCTTTTATGCGGTGTTTTACAATTCAAATTTCAAATACTAAATTACAAACTCAAACATTATTTGCACAGTACTGAATGCGGCATGCTTTGGATAATCCAATAAGGAACAGGTACATTTAATACACCAAATCCTTCTAAATTCGGATGATTTGGAACACAAGATAGCGTACTCCATGGAAGCATACTGCCTTTGTAATTGCTATTTAACACGTCAATGAATTTTTTCCCATTTACCCATAAATCCGAAGCACTTATATTTATCCAACCATCCGCACCAGATTCGTGAGGAGATGGATAATCTAGCTTTATTGAATAGTTATTATATATTCCTTTGTCGAGTTCAGAGAACAAGGGATAGCGCGGAGCAACTCCTACAAATTTACCAACAAAGTAATTATTATAAAACTGATCTGGATCATTATACACACCATTTGTATAATTAACAACCAACCCAACGCCAGCATCTGAATCCAAGATGATATCCGAGACAACAAAATTGTTCCTTATTGTCAAATGATCTGCATCTTCAAACCCGACCAGACCACCACCATGCTGTTTTGCTCTAATTTCCCGACTAACTACGGCAGAATTCTCTATCGTATTGAATGAAGAATCGATGCCGCCAGCAAGCCCTCCAACCCGATTCGTACCGATTACATTGGCAGAACCAAAAGAGAAATTAATAGAGGCATTGGTAAACAATTCACCAACAATCCCGCCAACCCATTTGTTACCAACAATTTCACCACTAACTACGCCATACTCTATTTGTGATCTTTCGGCAAACCCAGCTATTCCACCCGCCATAGAATGGTCTATGTCTACGTGAAGGTTAACATTAACTGTATTACTAACAGCTACACTTTGACGAAGAGACCCCACTAAACCACCGACGCCATTATCGCCAACACTCGTCAACTTTTTATCAACAATAGAGATTTCTGCCTGTTCAACCAAACAACGGGAAATCACCGAGTTATTTGCATGCGCAACCAACGATCCTGCATAAATATACCCCCCAGACAGCTTCATATCCAGATAAACATCTTTTATAACAGCTCCGTCAGTATATCCAAAAACTCCACAATAATCTAAAGAATCGCATCGTATATTCAACTTAATCGGTACACTATTTCCAAAAAAAATTCCTTTAAACGGAAATTCTTTTGTACCAATGGGAATCCAATTCGACTTTAGATTCGTACCAGTAAACTGTACATCTTTTGAAAGTATATAAGCATTCTCGGCATTACCATCAGGCCATTTTTTGCCATCTTTAGCAGCTTTAGCAAGTGCCACCAGTTCATCGATACTGCCAATACAATACGCTTTAACAACCTTGTCTTTATAGTCCACTGGGATGTATGAACCCGGTTCACAAGAAATTGAATCTGCAATACACCCGCCAAATTCATTTTCGTTGTATCCCTTAAAACACTTAAAAGCTGCATTTCTATTATAAGCATCCAACAATTTTTGTGAATAACATCGGTCATTAAAATATATGCCATCACAAGACTGACATTGCTTTAAAACACAGGCTCCCTTTGCATCACATTTATTACCACACGATCCGCAATTATTAATATCTGACGACAGATCCACGCAAACACCATTACATGAAGTCTGATAACGTTCACACACAGCGGAACTTACGCACGTATTTCCCTGACACTGCTGACCACTGGCGCAATGACTATTCGTCGTGCATTCAACATCTTTACAAGCATTTGTTTCACAAATTTGTTTAGCGCCACAATGACTGTTGGTCTTACACTCTACGTCGAGGCATTTTTTGTTGTCACAAATTTGTTTGGCGCCACATTCACTATCTGTTGTGCATCCTATGTCGATGCAGTGCTTGTTTTCACATACTTGCTTATCACCACAATGACTGTTGGTCTTACACTCTACGTCGAGGCATTTTTTGTTGTCACAAACTTGTTTGGCGCCACATTCACTATCCGTTGTACACTGCACAATATTTGGTTTGGTAACACACTCATTGTCGACACAAATTTTATCGCTACCCATACAATCGTCATCATCATAACATCCCACAGTCGTAGACGGCGTTAACACGCATTCGCCAGCAGAGCAATACGTATTGGCATTACATTTATAATCACAGGAGCCGCAATTTCTATCATCACGCGTTACATCGACGCATTGAATACCGCAAAGTGTCTTGTCATCTGTGCATTTGCATTCTCCCTCAAGGCATTCCTGATTTGCAAGGCATACATTTCCGCACTCCCCGCAATGAGCTCGCGTCACAAGTGTATTCACGCAGGCTTCGCCACAAAGCTCAAAGGCACAGTCAGTGGAATCGACACAATCGCCGTTTGAGCATATTTTACCTTCAGCACTACAGTCCTTGGCAGTTTGCCCACAACTCGTCCCCGTATCGACGACACAAGCCCCTTGGTCAAGATGCATTCCCGATCGGCATTCCGTTGGTAAACATTTTCTATTAGAACATGTACTAACTAACCAATCAGGATTTATATTATTACAGTCATTTCGATTTGATCCACAGGCTTGAACAGTGTCTTTTTCACAAGCACCATTGGTGTTATTATAATGCGTATCGCCATGACAACTGGGTTTTTGCGAACAATAATATGAAACATTCATACTGATCGCATCCTGATTTGGCTCAAATTCATTGCTATGACAATAATAGGCAGCAGGACAAGTATGAGCCTTTAACGCATCTTTGTAAGATTTGCAGTCTCCCGTATCAGCATTTTCGTTAGAACAGACCAAACCTGTTGAAAGTAAAATGACGTAATCGCCGGATTTGCCACCACACGATTCGCCTAAAGGTTCATCGATCGTGCAGCTATATGCAGTGAATCCCGTTGCGACAGCAAATGCTGACAAAACAAAGCGACTTTTAATCATGCCTATTACCTAATTCTAAACTCGAGCAAAACGCTAGACAGCGCCCCCCTTCTTTCGCCGGACAAATGCGTCATGAGCGCATTCACTTAATCTTATGCTACGCATAAACGTCTATGACAATATCTTTGTGTATTATCTTGCTCATGCTTCGCCTATTCGCCGCTGGCGAATACGGCTACGCCGTCGCCCTATTGACTTTGTCAATACGGGCGACTTAAAATATATTTTTTCGACTTCAACATGCGCGCCCACGCGCCCAATACGCCCGCTGCTTGCATTCGGCTTCGCTACGCATGTGATTTAACAGCAATCGTTTTTTATGTTTATAAACAACTATATTTCGATAAAACAAAGATAATGTAGCGTTATCCGAGTGTTTTATAAAAATTGCGTGGGCCGTCCAAAGAGGGGGTAGCGGCGTATCTGCAAAGCCCAAGGCCAAAGCAATCCAGTGCACATCCATCAAAGCAAAGGCAAAACAATCTTGCAGAATAAGGGCCTTGGGCGAAGAAGATAGCCGCTCAGGGGGAGGCTTCCCCCTCATATAAAAATCTCCAAAGCATCCCCCATACAAATATGCCGCACGTCCTTTAAACAATTTCATTGCATGGATACCCGCAATCACAAAGAGATTATATTAATAAGTGCTATTTTATGCGTCCATAACTACATCCTCTTTATACTTTTTGGCTCGCCTATGCGCTCCACGCATACGGCTCGCCAGCGTCGCTATCGCACAGCGATACGCGCCGCTTTTATATTTTGCATCGAGCCGTACAATTCGTTTACAGCTTCTAACTAAATGCTGTAAGAATAAGCGCGTTGGTCTAAAGCCAACCACAAATAGACTGTCAAACATAAGGATTGTTGCAGATGAAGTTAGACGGTTTTGGACTCATGGTCGATGACATGGCTGTGATGGTACGGTTTTATAGAGATGTATTGGGCTTTGATATTAAAGAAGATGAAAATACAACGAACGTCTACCTAGAAAAAGACGGTACTTTGTTTTTGCTTTACCGCAAAACAGACTTCGAAAAAATGACACAGCGTAAATTTGCATACTGCAAGGGCATCAACGGACATTTTGAAATTGCCCTCAGCGTCGAAAACTTCGCCGCCGTTGACAAAGCCTATGCAGATACGATCTCAGCTGGAGCCCAAGGTATCATGGAACCAACAACCGAACCATGGGGACAACGCACCTGTTATATTGCTGATCCAGAAGGCAATCTGATCGAAATTGGGTCTTTTGTAAAATAACTATTCGCCAAATTAATAAACCAGGAATTTGAATGATGAAAATAAACATTCTCGCACTATCGCTCCTTGCTTCGCTGTCCTTGTTTGCCTGTTCATCTAAAACTCCCGAAACAGATACAAATACGGTTCAATCTAACGAACAAGCTCAACCATCACCTATAGTAGAACAATCGACTCGGCTTATTTTTGATATTCAATACACTAATACAATCAATCAAACGATGTTAGTCAAAGCAGACCAAATACAAAACGATCTTGCAAAAGACAAAAATATTCAAATCACTTGCAAACGAAACAACAAACAAATGCAGCTCAACTGCACGTTTGAAAACGAAGCAGACGTTCAACAACTAGATAAAATCAAACTTAACATGAATGGTCTCTCGCTCATCTCAACAACAAAAAACCAAGTCACATTAGGCTATCACGATAAGTTTCTTAAAAATATAAAAGATGTCTCCCGTATTCAAACGCAGTCAGCGATCAGTGCTCGTCTTAAAGCTTTTGGCTTTGAAAACGCTAACGTTCAAGTTGATAAAAATAATCTACTTACGATTGACATACCCAATCTCGAAGCGAACCAAACACTTGCGATCAAATCACTCATAACATTTCCAGCAAATTTTGAAATATATACTGAAGCGGAAAAAGAAATACAAACCAACGTCTTTGAAAGCTTAAAAAAGCAGGATCTCAACAAATACAATTTATCTGTACAAAATGACGTCATTGCCGCAAACGATGTTATCGATCCCACGACAAAAAGCATCAAAACAGCAGGCAACAACCTTCTAAAATCGTTTATTATTGAAATGGAAGATTTGGGCCTCGTACCTAATGGCTACAAATTACTCTACAGTGTTATGAACGGAACTTGGAATCTCAAACTCGTCAAAATGCATACTGACAAAATAAACAACGAATGGATTTCAAGCGCAGCTGGTAGCGTCAATAAAGAAACACAAAAGCCACATGCAAAGCTCGTATTAGATGCCAATGGCAAAGAAAACTTACAACGCATTACAAAAAACAACCTCAACGAAACAATCGTGATAGCCATTGATGATTTGGATGTCTCAAGTTCCCACGTTCAAACAGAACTTTCCTCCGGTGCACTTACGATTAGCACGCCCATGTTAACGCAAAACGCCGAAGAAAGCGCTCGTCTTGTTGGAATTGCACTGAGCAATCCAATTCCAACTCAGCTCATTGAGCACGACGAACCCTAAACTTCGATTGCACTTATTGACAACGATATTCTTTGCCGCAACTGCCCAACAGTCTGCGGCTTTTTATTGTTTCATCAAAAACAAACGCACAGCATACAGTCTGTTCGTCTTACAAAATGCCTGTATGCTAGTCTCTACTTCGCACCCATGCCATCAACACAAATTATAAATATGCTTTAATGAATTTGTGTTTTTAATAATCGACTTTATCGTTATATATACACTTTGATGATTTAGATATATTTTTTCGTCTGTACAATGAATTAATTCTTTTTTGTGATCTTTGATTGTTTGGCAAATGCCATCCGCCAAACATGAAAAGTCCATTGTAAAAGGAAGAGGTATTTTGGATGTTCGTTCTATACTTTCATAATCATCGATGCATGAAAGCAGCTGATAGATAGACAGAGCATCAGCACGTTCTAACAGTTTACGAAGAATATCCATAATCCGTTGCGGCAGATCATGGTCCCCATCCTCATAAAGAGGAAACAAACAACGATTCCACAGAACATGCATATCTGTAATGCTGACAAAGAATGAGTAGCGAGAATCATTAAATCGATATTCATCTTCTACGCCCAAAAAGCAATCGAGCTCATGGCCATTTTCAACAGCTGATTTGTAACAGCACGCATATTCTGTGAGCATACCATCAACCTTATAGGATTAGATGTATTTTGTATAATCCGCAACGGGTTTGCGATCAAAATGCGTCGGAAGCGGAGCAGCACCTTCGGCAGCATACCCCAAATCAAGCAGCATGAGAATTTCTTCATTTTCGGGCAAACCGAGGTCACGAGCGAGTGCTTCGGGATCAAAGAAGTTAAGCCAACAGCTGTCTACGCCAGCATTATGCGCTGCCAACATGAGGTGTGTTGCAACGATCGAAGCGTCTTCCACACCTGAATCGCGTTTACCGCCAGGGTAAGTAAACACGTTTGTTTTATCAAAAGCAACGACGAGCACAGTTCCAGCGCCGTAGCGACAAGGCGTTGCTTTGTCGATTTTGGCAATACCTTCTGCAGACTCGACAACGTAGAATTTTTGCTCCTGGAGATTCTTAGCCGTAGGCGCAAGACGACCAGCTTCAAGTATCTCGTCGAGAGCTTTACGATCCGCTTTGCGACCATCAAATTTTTTGCACGAATAACGATTTTTAACAACTTGACTAAATTCCATCTCAAAGTCTCCACAAAAAACGACAAAAGAAACACCAACATGCTGCCCTCAAGCAGCTAAGCGATAGTAGCTGCATATTTGCTGTTTTGCATTCGAATTTTGACATGATGTCAATTTTATTGGTTTCACAAGCGCTCATTGCCCAACGCCTAATATCCCATCGAAATGGAGTATCGTTTAACCAATTGAGGTAGGGTTTATCCAAAATGAAGTTCATTTTTGCCGATTTATGGAGGAAATCAAGTTCGTCAGCCGAGGCTGGTTTTGACGCCAAAAAACAGCAAAGCCACATATTTTCTTGAAATCCGTGAAGATGAGCGTCTACTTTGAAACAGTGAACACGGCCAAGAAATCAACAAAACGCGATATTGGAGCGTAAAAACGTAGCCCTAAAAGTTGGCACACAATTTTCTATATTTCCAAGCGTGCAAAGGTCAACGACCAAGCCGATGTTTTAACCAAGTGTATTGGTCAACATTGTTACTTGCAAAGATTATATCAATAATCACTCATAGTCTTATATTACAATTGAATTTGGTATTAACATGCGTAAAGCTCAAGCATTATCGTTCATATATATACTTCTTTTATCTATTTTTGTATATTTAACTTCTGCAAACCAATGTTTTGCAAAAGAGAGTGCTGCAGAAGGGGCTGCAGAAAACGAATCCGAGCAATCGCGTGATGAATATATGGAAGAGAACTATTTTGAACATACTCAACTACGTTTTATGTTAGGAGCAGACGTCGGCCACGTAGGATTCCTCTTTGCAGATAAAACAGAGATTCCAAATACATCCACAGGTACTGCAGGTTTTAACATTGGTGCAGATATAAGCTATTCGTGGTTAAGCGGTGTAGGTTTATCTGCCCGTCTTGATTATTCCGCGATGTGGCGAAGAGAAAAAGGTGATTTTGAGATTAAAGATAATTTTGATGTTTTATCCATCGAAGGCTATTTGAAGTACACCTTTCATCCGTACTATACGCTATGGATATATCTTGGAATAGGTATTGGATTTACATTTACAGACGGTTATATGCCTGAAGACCACTGTTGGGGATATGATCATTTTAAGATTCCTGCAGAATTGGGATTTGAATGGAATCTGACCGAACGTCTTTTTATGGGGGTTCGTCTAAATCTTGCAATTGCAGGATTATTCAGCAATCCGTACAGGACGGATTGGAAGCCGGCTCTTACGATTGGCTACGCACTATAATACAAAACAATATTATTCATTGCTGTTTCACAACATATTTTCATTAACCGCGACGAACAGAATTATATACTTTTTTATTCTCATTCTGTCCTGCGGACGGCCCAAAGGGGCGTCGTATCGCGAACGCCCCGTTGGAATCCCCACGCTCTTTTATCGCGCCATCTTTTGAGAGCTTTTGGTATATTTCTTCGTAAACTGCCTCAATCCTTGAGGTTACAGCCTTAATGCTGCGTCCTCAAGGAGTTTCATCGTTTCCTCGAACTGTATTCAAACGCTCTCAAAATATGAAAAGCTCCTCGGCTGGCGCGAACTTGCTTTCGGCTTCACGACGCGTGCGATTTAACAGTAATCTTAAGTCTTTTTCATGTTTAGAAACGACTATATATCAATATAACAAAACAACAGTAGCGTTATCCGAGTATTTCATGAAAATTTCGTAGGACTGCAGTGAGTATTATTATATAATAAGCTGTAAAATTTAAATTTCGCAGTTTTTTTATATTTTAGACTATATGATATACTTTCGAAACTATAGACAGAAATTATATCATATAAAAAGAGCCAGCGTATTGCGAAGCAATAGCCTGGCGATAAGACGCGTATTGCCGCAGGCAAAAGCGTCGCAGGGCAGCCGTATGCCGCAGGCATAGGCTGCGACTCTAGAAAGACAAAAAAAGCGGCTTCCAAGAAGAAAGCCGCTTTTAGGCTAAGTCGCTAGAAGACTAGTCATCGTAACCAGCAGCGTCGCAATCGGTGCCAGCGGAGTTGCAGGCATTTGCGCAGTAGTGGAAGCTGGAAACCGTGTAAAGTTTGCCATCATCGCCCTTCGAGCAAGTGGCTTCTTCGACATAGAAGAAGAGTCCCCAGAGATCGGAGCAAGCTTTGGAGGATTCGCCTTCTTTGGAGCAGGTCATATCGGAGCTATAGCAACCCGCGACACCGCCAACGACGTGGCAAGCGGAATCATCTTCGTAGTAAGCAGCTTCTTCTTCGCAGTCGAGCGTGGCAACTTTGCCGCCTTCGCAAGTGTAAGCGATCTGACCGTCGCATTTGCCAGTATAATTTGCACCGCAGGTTTCAGCAGCTTTGCAGGTAGAGGCATCAGCGCAGTAGCCATCGCCATCGTCGCAGAGAGCGGCATCGACCATACTCCAATAAAGCTTACCGTCGCTGGCTTTTGCACATTCGTAATCATAGGTTACCGTGCCATACCACATAGACGTTGTACAAACGGTTTTGGTGTCACCAGCTTTGGTGCAGCGTTCAGCATCGCTATAGCAATCGGCGACGCCATTGACCATGAGGCAGGAGTATTCGTCACCGACATCTTCGGTGCAATCGATCTGAGTGATTTCACCCTGGCTGCAATAATCGACGACATTGCCTTTGCAGGATTCTTGGTAAGTTGCGGAATTGCAGGTTGCAGCGGAGGAACCGCCGCCGGAGCCACTACCGCCCAAGCATTCATAGTAACCGGTATTGAACTTGATGAGTTTGTTATCGATCTTAGTGCAGGTGAATTCATCGAGGAAGTCGCCATCCGTGTAGGAATTGCATTCCAAGGATTCTTCGCCTTGTTTGGTGCATTCGTCAGCGCAGAGGGAGGGTTCACCATCTTCGGCGAGGCAAAGTTTACCACGCTGAGCGCAATAATCGTCGTAGTTAACGCCATCGACTACGCCGCAACCAACGGAGTAGTAGGAGGGATCATCTTCGGTGTACTCGCCGCGACCGTTGGCGCAATCGGTACCCGCAGCATTGCAGCCACCGGCCGTTGTGGAACCGCCACCGCTGCCACCACCGAACAAGCATTCGATGTCGTCACCGACGACAAGGCAGAGAACGTTATCGCCCTGTGACCAAGCAGTTTCGCCGGGATCGCAAGTGGAATCAGCAGAAGGTTCACGATCAACGCAATAGCAAGTACCATCGGCAAGGCAGAGCGTATGATCATAACCAGCTTGTTCTTTGCAAACATCGCCGTAGGTCATTGTGCCAGCCTCATCGTAGTATTCATTTGTTGCATCATAGTAATCGCAAGAAGCTGAACCCGAACCGCCACCGCTGCCACCGCCAGGCTGAGATTCACTACAGGTAACTTCGGTATCAGTACACCAAGCACTGTAGCTGGAACCATAAGCAGAGGCACAAGCAGCACCACATTTCATTGTGGAGCCATCGCTCAAAGAGCAATCTTCATCATTGCAGACATACCAGTTAGAGTTACCGCTACCGCCACCGGAGGTACCTTTACATTCTTTATATGCATAGTTGACATCAACGAGCGTCCCGCCGATTTTCATACATTTGTACATATCGTAGTAGTCGCCATCCTGATAGACATTGCATTCAGCGGAGGTTTCGCCCTCTTTGGTGCAGGACGCAACACACATGGAAGGTTCACCATCTTCAGCGAGGCAGAGAGAATCTTCTTCAGCACAGTAGTCATCATAGTTGATGCCATCGACGGTACCGCAGCCGACAGAGATTGCGGAGAGATCCATTTCGTAGGTATCGCCGTAACCGTTAGCGCAATCGGAGCCGTCAGCTTTGCAGCCGCCAGCAGAAGTCTGACCTTTATCTACGCAACCTTCAGTATCGCTACAGGTTTGGCTAGCGCTACAGGTTTTAGTTGTTTCCCAAACGCTGTTGGAGCAAGTCTGATATGCTTTACCGACGCAACGGTTTGCGCCTTCGGTATCACAAGCATTGGAGCTCGTGTCAGCGATGCAAGCGCCAGCACTGCAGCGTTCGCCCTTGCCACAGGGATCAGACTTCCAAGAACCATTGGAGCATTGCTGATGTTCGCCATCAGCGCTGCAACGATAGGCACCATCTTCGCATGAAGGAGCGGACGTAGAAACGCAAGCACCGCTCTGGCAATAGCCACCCGTACCACGGAGCGAGCAGTCGGTGTATTTAATTTCGCCGTTGGAGCAATAACGGAGATAGTTGTTAGAAGTGCTTTCAGCAACGCTTGTCGTAGGATCGGTGTCGTTGTCGCAGGAAGTTTTGTAGGTTGCTTCGTCGCAGGAATAGGTACCCGTAACGCAGACACCTTCCGAACATGTACGGCCGTCAGCAGCGCAATCAACAACAGCTTTCCAGCTGCCATTCACGAACTGCTCACTGACATTGCCACTGCAGCGAACGGAGCCACCAGTGATATATTCTTCAGATTTTGAACTATCATCATCGCAAGCGGCCATCATTGTCGCAGCGATAATAGAGGCGAGTATAAGGCTCTTCTTAGTCATCGTATTTTGAACTCCATGTAACGCTCCGCGATTTACGAAGCGAATAACGTTTTTTATCAGTGTCAGCCTAACAACTATACATGTCTACATTAGCCGACATAGCGTACTTGGTACTTCTACCATAAAACAAACCATCTGCAACCCAAAAACCGCAGAAATATGTATTTTCTAGCTTTTTTTTGAATTATTCACGTTTTTTAGGTCAGCTAACCCCTCTTTTAAGCATAGTCTTTTGAATTCAGCACACATTTAAAACAATCCTCATAATTTTAAACATATTGATGAAGAATATTCGCTAATTTAAAAGATTTTGTAAGGCATGAAATTGTTGTTCATCCGTAAACTCCTATCGTTTTGAGCAAAGTTCAGTGATTATTTGAGTCTGCCCCCGAAGAAAACTCGATTATTTATCCTTTGAAGGCACGTTAATCTTTGAGCTTCCTCTTCAAGCGAAGTGAACATTCAGCTTAAGATCGTTTAGACGCTGCAGACAGAGGGGGTAGCGGCGTATCAGCGATGGTCGAAGCTTTAATTTAGGGACGGAGAATGAAAATGAGCGGCCTAGTGGTCGCGACTAGGAGCTGGAATATAGATGATAAAATGCAACCTAGGCCATCGCTGATAGACGCTCAGGGGGAGACTTCCCCCGACAACGCAAAGGGATAAAAGTCTATTTTGGGACAAAAAAACAAAAAAACCCGCCAAAGAATTGGCGGGTCAAATCAGCCGAAACGGGCTTAATTTATTGATTGTTACTGCTCAGGCACTGCTGCAGGCATTGGCTGAAGCGCATCCGGGCGATGAGGTCTCACGATTTCACCGTTGGGAGCAGCGTTAGGACGACGGGTATCGCCAGAACGCATTCCACGCATACGTCTATCGCCACCGCGAGGACCACGCATATCTCTTTCGGGGCGCATACGCTGCATTCCATTTGTGCCATCCATACGGGGCTGAGCATTATCAGTAGACTCAGCAGCGGGTTGAGCAGCAGGCTGAACTACGGGCTGTGCGGGGGCCGCGAGTTGAGTAGGCGCACCATCACTTGAAGGGATGGACTCTGAGGAAGCATTTGCAGCGAGGGAGGGCGCGAGGACGAGCGCGATAACGCTCATCAATTTAACAAGAATATTAATCGAGGGACCAGCGGTATCTTTGAATGGGTCGCCAACGGTATCACCGACGACAGCAGCTTTATGGGCATTAGAACCTTTTCCGCCGTACTGTCCACCTTCAATATATTTCTTAGCATTATCCCAAGCGCCGCCAGCATTAGCCATGAAGATTGCAAGGACAACACCGGTAATCATAACGCCAACCAGCATACCGCCGAGGATGGCGCCTTTAGTACCCAGCATAACATCGAGAACACCTGCGATAACGGGGGCGACGATAGCGATCACACCGGGGAGAACCATCTGACGGATTGCAGCGTGCGTAGAGATCTCAACGCATTTGCTATATTCAGCTTTAACACCTTCTTTGCCTTCGAGGAGGCCAGGGATTTCTTTGAACTGACGACGCACTTCTTGGACCATATCCTGCGCGGAACGACCCACGGCGAGCATTGCGAGTGCACTAAACCAGAAGGGGAGAACACCGCCGACGAAGAGACCAATGACGACGAGGGGGTTCATAGCGTCGATCGCGCTAAGCCCCATAACCTGAGCATAAGCGACGAAGAGGGAAAGAGCGGTAAGCGCAGCAGAACCAATAGCAAAACCTTTACCGATAGCAGCCGTTGTATTACCGACGCTATCGAGTTTGTCAGTACGATTGCGGACTTCTTCTTCGAGTCCAGACATTTCGGCAATACCACCCGCATTGTCAGCGATCGGGCCATAGGCGTCGACGGCGAGCTGAATACCGGTTGTAGCGAGCATACCGAGCGCAGCGAGAGCAATACCGTACATACCGCAGAAGATGTAGGCGACGAAGATTGCGATTGCGATCAGGAGGACTGGAATAACAGAGGATATCATACCGACGGCAAGTCCATGAATAATATTCGTTGCCGCACCGCCATTATCCGAAGCATGAGCAATATCTTTTACAGACTGATAAGAATCCGAAGTATAATACTCTGTAAATTTACCAATAAGGGTACCAGCGATAAGACCACCCGTCACGGTAAAGAAGACGTTTTCAGGGGTAATTTTGGTAATTTCGAACAGGACGTTTGCGTCAGAGGGATAAGCCAATCCACCTTGGGGAAGGACGAAGTAAGCAATCGCGTACGAAGCGACTGCAGCGATAACAGCAGCAGAGATTGTACCTCTATCGAGTGCTTTTTGGGGATTAGCTTTTTCACCATTACAGCGAACGAGGAAGGTACAAGCTACGGAAACGATGATACCAACTGCAGCGATGAGCATGGGTAGTATGACAACGCTCATCTGTTCAGCGCCAGCCGTATGCCAGATAGCAGCGCCCAAAACAGCGGAACCGATGATAGAACCGACATAAGATTCAAAGAGGTCAGCGCCCATACCGGCGACGTCACCGACGTTATCACCGACGTTGTCAGCGATCGTAGCGGGGTTACGAGGATCGTCTTCGGGAATACCGGCTTCGACTTTACCGACGAGGTCAGCGCCTACGTCAGCAGCTTTCGTATAGATACCGCCGCCAACGCGAGCGAAGAGGGCGATTGAGGAGGCACCAAAACTGAAGCCCGTGAGAACTTCAAGCAGGCTACGCATATCCGAGGATAGAACGGGAATCTGGAGATAAAGGATGAAGAGACCGATGATGCCGAGGAGTCCGAGACCAACAACAGTCATACCCATGACCGCGCCGCCGCCAAAAGCAACTGCGAGTGCATTTTTGAGTCCAGAGCGTGCAGCATTTGCAGTACGCACATTTGATTTCGTGGCAACGCGCATACCGAAGTTACCGGCAGCAGCGCTGCAAACAGCACCGACCACGAACGAGAGCGAAACAAGTGCCATTGTTGTGCCACCGTGCATCGAATAGACGACGCCCAACAGAATGGCCACGATGGCGACGAAAACAGCCAAGACTTTATATTCGGCTTTTAAAAAGGCCATAGCGCCTTCATGAATATAGCCGGATATTTCCTTCATTCGATCTGTACCGATTTCCTGTTTCTCGATCCACCTCGATTTAACGATTGCGTAGATGAGTGCGGCTAAAGCCGCGACAGGAACACCGATCAAGACAAGATAACTTACCTGATCACTAAGATGCTCCATGAGAAGCCTCCTCTTTCTTCTTAGCCTTAAACAGGCCGTTACAGTAATTCATGGCTGTCTGCAGACCTCGAGCAACGAACGTATCGAGCGCCTGACAGCCAATTTCCATACTTTTGTTCCAAGCATCCGCTTCAGTTTGCGGAATGGAACCCAAAACATAGTTCACGACATCATTGTGGACCGGTCGTCCGATTCCCATACGTAAGCGATTAAACGCCGGAGACCCCGTTAATTCGATGATACTTTTGAGGCCATTATGTCCACCAGCCCCCCCACCACATTTGCATCGAACATCGCCCATCGGTATATCGAGATCATCATGAATAATAATCACATTATCATGAGGAACATGGAAGAAAGCCATACAAGCCTGCACACTTTTTCCGCTTAAATTCATAAAAGTTTGAGGTTTGAGCAGATGTATTTGTTTACCGCTCAGACGCATAGATCCATAAATGCCTTGAAATTTAGATTGCGTCATCGAGACGCCGTGTGCGCCACACCACGCATCGAGGGTCATAAACCCAGCATTGTGTCTAGTATTTGTGTATTCGCTGCCAGGATTACCCAGCCCAACGACGAGAAAAGCTTCGTCACTCATGATTGGAAGAACCTATTACACTGCTAATTTTAGAAAAAATTATTTAAAAAAAGGACATCCGTAAACACGGATTTTGCTACCATATCCTAAAAGCATTGATTTGTGAATGTATGCAATTTACCTACAAACAGAACAATATATTATTCATTTATGCTAGGGGATGGAGCCGTTAAGATACGGAGGAGGAATTGCACCCAAAAAAAAAGCGGCAGCCCGCAGGGGCCGCCGCTTTTCGATTCAAACAGAAATCTTAGGCGCGAGGCGGAATGACTTCGGCAACGAGGAAGTCGTTGTCATAGACATATTCGCAACCGGCGACGACAGGAACGCGGCTGATCTGAGCACGTTCTTTGAGGTCAAGCGGGGTGACGTCGAAGCTGATGACGACGGGGATGTCTTTGGGGAGGCAGGAAACGACAACTTCACGGGCTGCTTTACGCAGCGAACCGCCCTTACCAACACCAACGGATTTACCCGTGAGTTCGAGGGGAACGCGAACGAGGATCTTACGATCGGCTTCGACGCAATAGAAGTCGGCGTGGAGAATACGACGCGAAACGGGGTCACGCTGAACGCTTTTGACCATGACATCGCGAGCGACATCGCCGCAAACGAACGAGAAAACGATATTGGGACCGAAATCGGTCGAAAGGACGCGAGCGAGGTCATCAGGATTGACGCTGGCGCTGACAGCTTCGACTTTACGGCCGTAGCAGGTCACAGGGATGAGACCGGCAGCGCGAAGTCTGTGGCTAGCACCTTTTTTGCCGGGAACGCGAATTTCACCTTTAATTTCAAGTTTTTCCATTGGAAGTTCTCCTAGTTGTCGCAGCCCCAAAAGACGAGATGTACTGCACATCCATCCCAACTGGCTGCAAATATAGCTTTTGCACTGTTCGCAAAAAGCCCATAAATTCTCCATATTTTTATCGACTTGTCAACGATAATCCCCTCACCAACACTCTTTCTGCACACAACGCCGTCTTTCTTAACATTCGAGCGTTAATTGTTTATAAGTGGTATTGTGTGCCTGCATCATGCGGTACAAAATTTTCAGCTGACATAAGCCGTTCAAGCGCTGAGCGTATCGGCTTGCCGATAGCTCGCGCCAAAGCCGCGTATCGGCTTGCCGATAGCGGCGAACGCGCACGTATTGCTTGCAATAGTGCGCGCATGCACACAGCTCAACCCACTCGCATCCCGATACCTTTGGGCCCGCTGCCCTAAAAGACACTATGACGAACGACAAAACCATACATCAGGTCCTCGATTTTCGCCTCACAGGGCCAGGCGACCGCGTATCACAAGACGAACTCTCCGAAACATCCGTTCCGTCTGCACCAGGTGCCACCAAACAACCCGACGCCCCAACGCCCACAGACCTCTTTGAAGGCCCACGAAACTGGGTCATCAAATGGTTTGGGCCTTTCTTTTCGGTCACCAAACTTCCCCCGAACCGGAATATGGGCCTCTACCTTATATATGTCGGCAACTACCCCATTTACGTCAGTTCCTCGGCCAACCTTGAAATCGCCATCAATCGACACCTCGCCTTTGCCCCGCGATCCGTTATCCCCGTCGATTTTCTCGGACGTGAACTGCTGCAGTACGCCAAAATTTATCATGCACCAGTCAACATCAAAACAGGCCTTCTCTTCGAAAACAACAAACTCATCCACCCCCAACAAAACATTCACGCCTATCGGCGCGCCGCCGCAGCTATCGCTTTTTGCCACGTTCTACCTTGCAATCGATACGCTCGACTAAAATACGAATTCGAAGAGCTTTCCATTACAAACGCAGGCAAATTTTTCCCCCTCAAATCAACGTTTCACGCCAAACCTGAAGATCCCGAAAAAGCAGCTCGTCTCACGCGTTCGCTCGCTAATCCTCAGCTCGACCAGGAAAACGAAGAGGGTACCGCCGAAACTTAGCAGTCCGTCCTCTCAAACCATCGCAAATCCCTGTCAATACTCGAGTTTGCAATGCATTCTGTAATGGATGTGCTGCTCGTTCTTTACACTCCAGACCGTTTTCTGTTAAACTGGAAGCGATCTTTGTGCATTCAAGTGCATTTCAGTCTGGTCACGAAGTAAGGTCACGAAATGAAGAAATTTAAATCAATTCTAGCTGCCTCTCTCTTTGCCGCTGTCGCCTCTGCTTCTTTCGGATGCAGTACCACGCTCGACGACGATGCCCTCCGCTCCGGTGCGATTCAGATCCCTCTCGAAACGGTCATTAACGATGAACTTTTCCCTTCTGCCGGTGACGAAATTGACTGGAAAATGGTCTTCTTCCCTACGCCTGGCGACGTGGAAATCCATACTTTCTGGGACCATTACAACGAAATCTTTGATGTCCAAATCGGCCTCTACGATCGATTCGGTATTCCTATCAAAACTGAAACACGTGGAACTGCAGGCAAATCACATACCCTTAAAGCTTTTACGCCCGAGGCAGGCCTTCATTTTATAAAGGTAAGCGGCGCTTCCGGTAGATCAATCTACTCTATCGATGTCCGCCATATCTCTAATTACGATGGTTTCGAAGCCCCCTCCACGTTAGCTACCTTCGATGAATACATCGACTTCGATGCCGAACAACAAGCTAAACAAGATGCGAGTGCCAAAAAAGCCGCTGCAGCTGCTGCTCCTGCGGCGCCCACAGCCGGTGCCGCACTTCCTGTCGCCGGTGCTGGTGGCATGGCCCTCCCCACAGCTGCCGCTGGCGGTATTGCTTCTCCCGGCGCCCCCGCTTCCGAAGGCGCTACCATCGTTCGTACGCCGTCCCCTGCCGCTACCGCACCCTCCGAAGTCAAAACCCTCTCTAATAACGCAGGCGCCACTTCCTCTACCGATACCATAAAACCGATCTGCCCCGACATTAAAGGCAAATCAACCTCGGTTACCGCTGACATTCTCTCCGTCTCTTCTTCTTCCTCCGGCTCCAAAGTCAAACTTAACGCAGGCTCGAAAGACGGTGTCAAAGAAGGCTCCGTTGTAGATATTTACGTAAATGGCAAGATTCTTGATGGTGGTAGATGCAGGGTCGATACAATCACGGCCTCTAACTGCACTTGTACGACGAACGCTCCTTCTAAAATCGTTAAAACTGCTTCTAAATTCGTCATTAAAGTGCCTAACTAAACGGCTAAAGGAGTCCTACCATGTTGAAAAAATCCTTTTTCATTCTGTTCGCAGCCCTCTCTCTCGCCGCTCTGATAGTCCTGCCTGCCTGCGCTCCAGACGAAATCGCCTATAACTCAAACTCCGGTTTTAATGGCACGCGCGATTCCGCCTCTCAGCTCCAAATCGATACGAACGTCACCGAAGACATTAACGCCCCTACCGGCGATAATGAAGACTGGTTCTTCTTCAATCCTAAAGAAGCTGGCTCCGCTAAACTCAGCGTCTTCTTCGATTCCCCCTCTAACCTCGAGGGCACCGTCAATATCTACGATGGTTTCGGACGCCCACTCCAAACCATCAATATCAATAAATCTCAAAACATCCAGGAATCCACACCCTTCGAAGTTAACCCCGAACGTTACTTCGTCGCCATTAAAACAACTGCTGGTCAGTCCAGTTACACAATTCGCGTCGATTTCACTCTGCCTGAACCGCCCGCAATCGAGCCCGATGATTCCTCCGTTTCGGTTGCCTCCAATGAACAACCTTCCTCTCATCACTCTAAATCCAAAAAAACTTCCTCGGATTCCGCCGGTATCCCCGAAGGCGCTAAAACAATTAAAGGCTCTATCGTCCTCGTTACGCCCCGCGAAGGCGATGTCTCCGATATCAAAATTAGTGGTATCGGTACCAATAAAGGCGTAAAACCTGGCATGAAAGCCTACCTCCGTGGTCTCAACCGCAAAGTCGATATCTACTCGTGCAAAGCAACTTCCTGCAACGCTACTGTCAAAGCCAATAGCGAAGAACTCGCTCGCTACGACTCCATCGACGTCGTCATCGACTAACCTCACGCCTTTAATGGGGGAAGCCTCCCCCTGAGCGGCTATTTGCTCCGCAAATACGCCGCTACCCCCTCTCGCCTGCGGCGCGCCTCTACTTCACCCCTTGCGCAATGGGTACACCCCCGTCCCAATGCTCTAAGCGACTACGAGCTCAATTCAGTTCAAAGTCGCTTTTTTTGTACTTATCATGTTTAAATCCATAAACTATCTTCTTTTATTAGTTTTATGCGGTTCCTGTGCGGCATGTAATCGTACCCCTAACCCTACACCAGAACCCGCCCCCATCACATACAATCCTACCGAAAGTAAGCCTACCGAATCCATCGATCTGCAAATCGCACAGTCCATCGCCCAGCAAATCTGCCAATTCTCCGATGGCTCATTCCCCAATTGGCCGCGCATCAATGAGTTTAAACAATGGTTGACACCATCCGAAACCGCCGCCGTTGAACGCGTTGAAAAGACTTTTCGCAAAAAAATGACGCAAAAAAGTATCACGATCTATGAAGCTAGATCGCTTTTCATCGCACAAAACACTACCTGCGACCTTAAATTTAAAGAAAATGATGACTTTGGACGTATCCAGTTTACTTTTCTGCAAAAAACACCCTTCGTACCCATCAATGCATTTCCTAACACTAGCCACACCGTTCAAACATGGCTCGATGCTTTTAACGCAGCCTGGAAAGGCGAAGCTCGCTCACGAATCGTCAATATCGTGTTGTTTAAAGATGGTATAAACTGGAAACTGGCTTCAAATATCGAAAAGAGTTTTTCTAATCCGCTCGATGAAAAAGAAGCCATCGCATCCTTTACAACCGCACTCGATCACGGCGAGCTTGATGTCGCTCATTGGGTTTTGCTGTCTTTGTGCGCCCAGGATGAGCCATCGTGCTCCTCGTATAGAGAGCTTTATTACTCGGCCGAAAACCAACTCTCTCAAAACGCTAAATTCGCAGAACAATATTTGGTGATCGATAACCAAAAACTCACATCAATTGTTCAAAACGGTATGCTCCCCTACACGGCAGCTAAACTCTCGATCACCAACAATTCAGACCAAACAATCTCCAATATCACCATGAAATCGACTGAACCTGAACCACAGTACTGTGTCCTTCAAGCAACAAGACAAAAACGCGGGGATGACCCAATTTCTATTCCACCCCACCAATCCGTCACCGGTTACTGTGCCCTCAGTCCCGAAACAAAACCGTACGCTCGACTCGAATGGGTAGATTTTTTGGTGAAGTAGTTTTTAACTTATCCGACGCTCAACGTAGACCAGCAACGAAGACTCGACAAAATATCAAACATACACACAATATTTTTTGAACATTATTCAAATATATTACAACTTTAAACACAAAATTCAATTTTTACATTTAATCGAACTTACAACGTATTTTGAATTCGATTCAACAATTTAAATAAAATTGTTTTATATTTTGCATTTTATACAAACAAACTTTTAAACACAAAAAAGTGAGTATTTTAGCTTGCCTTCTAGAAATTGTGCATAACTTTGAGAAGCAGTCGCAGATGAAAGAAAATTCCATCTGATAAACAATAAGACTTGAAAAAAATACCAAATCGAACGATTTTAGCGCGCCCCAGAAAACGGACGCATAGGATTGCGCACGTTCTGTGCATTTAAACACATTCCTTAAAAGGAGATTTGAAGAGCATGCTCGACAGAAACAAGTACAAAAACACCTATTTCTTCCACAAAGGTGTTCAGATTCCCGAATTCGCTGGCGTCGAAAAAGACGAACTTAAAGAACTCCTCGGCGGCAAAGGCTATGGCCTCTACCTCATGCACTGCATTCTTGATATCCGCTGCCCGGTAGTTGTCAACGTTCCTACGTTCCATGCCAATGACCTCGAAGATGGCCACATGAAAAAAGCCCTTCAGGACGAAATCATGGTTCGCCTCGAGGAAATGGAAAAAGTCTCCGGTAAAAAATTCGGTGACACCAAGAACCCCCTCCTCGTTTCTGCCCGTTCCGGTGCTAAATTCTCCATGCCCGGTATGATGGACACCATTCTCAACATCGGTCTTACCGATGAAATCGTCAACACCCTCGCGGTTGGCGATACTGCACGTTTCTGGCTCGACTCTTATCGTCGTCTTCTCCAGATGTTCGGTGATGTTGTTGAACAGATCAAAGACGAAAATGGTGAAGATCCGTTCGAAGAGACCCTCGGTGCATTCAAAGCCGAAAAAGGTGCAAAAACCGACCTCGACTTGACTGCTGATGACCTCAAAGAACTCATCGCCAAATACAAAGCCATCTACTCCAAATATGGCCACGAATTCCCCCAGGATCCGAAAAAACAGGTTATGGCCTCTGCTGAAGCCGTTTTCCGTTCCTGGAACAACGAACGCGCTATCTTCACCCGTAAACTTGAAGGTATCCCTGATAGCCTCGGTACCGCTGTCAACATTCAGGAAATGGTCTTCGGTAACCGTACGCCTCGTTCCGCAACAGGCGTTTACTTCACCCGCGACAAAGTCACTGGTATCAAACCCCAAGACAAACTCGATGGTACCGTTCTCTTCCAGGCTCAGGGCGAAGACGTCGTTGCTGGTATCCGTAACTCCCTCCCCATGGAAGCTCTCCGTGATCACGAAGATCCCGCCTTCCACGCCATTTACGAAGAACTTAAAGCCACTGGCGATAAGCTCGAACACAAATGCCGTGATATGCAGGATACCGAGTTCACAATCGAAGAAGTCAACGGCATTCCTACCCTTTACTTCCTCCAGATCCGTGACGGTAAACGTTCTGCTAAAGCTGAATCCGTTATTGCCTATAACCTCGTTAAAGAAGGCATCTTGACGAAAGAAGAAGCTATCTGCAAAGTCAACCCCGAACGCTTCGAAGAACTCCTCTTCCCCCAGATCGAACCCAAAGATCGCAAAGCTGCTACCATCATTGGTACGGGTTCCGCTGCTTCTCCCGGTGCCGCCTGTGGTAAAGTCTGCTTCACGCAGGACGAAGCCCTCGCTGCTAAAGCCAACAAAGAAGACGCCATCCTCGTTACCGTTATGACGAGCCAGGAAGACGTTAAAGGTATGAAAGCCTCCCGCGGTATTCTTACCACCACGGGTACCAAAGTCTCCCACGCTGCCATTATGGCTACGGCTTGGGGTATCCCCGCTGTCGTCGGTGCTTCCTGCGTCTCCATCGACAAAGAAGCCGGTACGTTCTCCTGCGGTGGCCACACCATCAAACGTGGTGACTACATCACGATCTCCGGTACCACGGGCGAAATCTATCTTGGCAAAGTCCCCATGACTGTTCCTTCCAAACTCGAAGAATCCGCTCAGGCCATTCTCGATTGGTGCCAGGAAATCAAATCCCTCGACGTTCGCGCAAACGCTGAAGCCGCTGAGACCCTCCCCGCCTACAACAAAGGCGCCCGTGGCGTTGGCCTCTTCCGTACCGAACACATGTTCCTCGGCGATCGTCTCCCCTACATTCAGGAAGTCCTCTTCGGCAACGACAAAGCTAAAGCTGAAGCTGCCCTCAAGACGATCTATGAATTCTCCAAAGCCGACTTCAAACACTCCATGGAAGTTATGGACGGCTACGGTGTTACCTTCCGTCTCCTCGATGCCCCGCTTCACGAATTCTTCCCCCACAATAGTGGTATGAAACAGGAAGAAAACCCGATGCTCGGTCACCGCTCGGTTCGTATGGCTATCACCAACCCCGAAATTCCTGAAATGCAGGTCAAAGCTGTTCTCGATGCAGCTGCCGAACTCATCAAAGAAGGCAAAAACCCGAAACCTGAAATCGAAATCCCCCTCGTCATCATCGCTCCCGAAGTTGCTGCCATCCGTAGCATCGTCGTCCGCGTTGCTGCCCAGGTCAAAAAAGAACAGGGCTTCGCAGTTCCTTATGCACTCGGTATGATGGTCGAAACACCTGCTGCCGCTATCTCCGGCTCCCTCACCGTTCCCGAACTCCGCAAGAAAGAAGCCGGCTACGATGACGATTGCCAGCCCAAATACGGCTTCGCTTCCTTCGGTACCAACGACCTCACCCAGACCACGCTCGCCATCTCCCGTGACGACGCCGATCGCTTCCTCCCGCTCTATGTCGACAAAGAATACTTTGAACGTCACCCGTTCATCAGCATTCACCCCGCTGTCGAAAAAATGGTCCGCACGTTCGTCAATGACGCTCGCGCCATCGATCCTTCTTTCGAAATCTTCATCTGCGGCGAACACGGCGGCGATGTCTACACGATCGAACGCCTCCACGAAATCGGCCTCTCCGGCGTCTCCATGAGCCCCGGTAAAGTCTATCGTTCCATCATCAAAGCCGCTCAGTGCCAGGTTAAACACCCCCGCAAAGCTATCCCCAGCCGCGACTAATCTCAAAGCTGCTGATAACTTCGGCTAGTTAAAATTAAAGCCTCTCAGATCATTCTGAGAGGCTTTTTTTATTAGAATTAATGATATATATTTTCTAAACTTCTTTGATTGCTTCACTACTTTCTCCGCCCTTTTTTTAATACATGCATTAAGACCGATTGGCCGCAAGAAAAGCGTTTTGAACACAATCCTTTTATCTTCAACGGCTTTGTTTTCTCAAAACCACGCAATAAACGATTCAGTCATCGCTCAACAAACTATTCATGAAAAACATCGCTTGTTTTCTGCTCATCACCCTATTATTCGCCTGTACTTTTGTGAGCTGCTCTAAAAAAAAACATGCACGCTATGAGCGACTCGGCGAATGCTGTGACCCCAATATCTTTATTTCACAATGCATCAATGACGAAGAAATGTGGATTTGTAATCCTAATGCAGCGGAATTGAATAAATGCCCTAATGGCGCAATCGTTGCTCGCAGATTACCTGGCAAAAAATGTACACCAAATGGTGTCTGGAAATAAAAAAGGGCAGATGCTAACACCTGCCCAAACTCAGTCAATGCGTGGTAATAACAATGCCCGTTGCACGATGCAAATGTGCGCGATGTCTAGCCATAACAGTGCAGACAGGATTCGAACCTGCTGTTGGCGGCTCAACCAACACCACCCTAAAATTGCGATATAACGCGGAGCATTCGCCCTGAGCATGCACGCCCGAAAGCGTACATGCTCAGATGATAAATTAAATTCTCGTTAAAGTAAATCTGTCTTCCAGTTCATTTCTTGAATCATACAATCTATCTTGCGAAGCTGCGCCGATAGATCATCAGATTGCTTCTGAATCTCACGCACATTCACTGTACTCACAACCTTGATTTCAGTGCGAGATGCCCTGCTTGCCAAACGTCCCGCAGCATCCAAAAGACTACGATATACCGAGATTTTAAGCGACATACTGTCTTTTACTGCCAATAGCTCCGTTAAGCTTTTACCATCCACGCAGGCTTGCATATTCGTCATATTAATATGATAGATCAAATAATTTAAACGCTCAATCGAACTATCTAATGTTGCCATCAGCTCTATGGGGCTTTCGGCAGGCTCTTCCCCCTCTTGTACAACGGCATTTTGCTGCAAACGACTGCGCAATTGCTCGATTTTTTTGCCTAAATCTGCTCGTTCTTGTAGTGCTTCTGCTAATCTCATTTTTTCTCCTTTGCATGCGCAGCAACAAATATGCTGCATATATAATCTATATCCAACTGCATTCAATCATACATTTATATTCGTTCGGCACGCTTCTTTTCTGCATTTGCGATGATATCTTTGACCACTTCACTCGCTATGATCAAGCCGACAACTGCAGGTACAAACGATGTGCTTCCCGGCACTGCTCGTTTGCCCGTACTCACACCAGACACTTCCGCCTTGCCTGAAGCCGAACGAATGACATCTTCTTCAGAATAAACAACTTTCAATTTTTTTACGCCACGCTTTTTTAGTTCCTGACGCATAACTCGCGCTAAAGGACACACCCGCGTTTGATAAATATCTGAAACCTTAAATCGCGTCGGATCAAGTTTGTTTCCTGCACCCATGGCACTCATCACCGGAATACCTTGTTTTGTACATCGTTCCACAATATCTAATTTCGCCGAAATCGTGTCGATGGCATCCACAACATAATCATATTGATCAAAATCAAACTTTATGGCCGTCTCTGAATTATATTCCCGTGCGTCTTCGGGCAAATAAAAACATTTATATACATTAACTTTCACATCGGGATTGATATCAAGCATGCGTGTTTTCATTACATCGACTTTATAGTCACCAACCGTTTTATGTGTTGCAATGATCTGTCGATTAATATTACTCTCACTTACAACATCATTATCAATCAGATCAAATGCGCCTACACCACTACGTACGAGCGCCTCGCAAACGTAACCACCCACGCCTCCTACGCCAAAAACAGCCACACGCGCATGCGACAGATCCTCAATCGCCTGTTTGCCAAGCAAAAGTTCTGTCCTCGAAAACTGTTCCGTCATGATATATACACTCCTTGTTATTATATTCTTTCGCATTGGACATTAACTCGCCCTCTAATGCCTAATTCTAACATACCAGATTCGTTCATCATTTGTCTTTACTTTCATTTTCTCTTTTCGCCGACATTCTATGCAAAGATATACAGAGAAATTACGTAGTGCAGTCCATAATTTCGTGCAATATTACGTATTAATAAATTTAGAATTACGATAACTAATAGTTACGTGCACTCTTTTTGAGACGATCCTCCGCCCATCAGTTTTTGGATGATTGTAATGCTCAAGTTTAAATAGAACTTGTCGAGACAAACGTCTTCCAAACTTTCAAATCGCTCAAAGATACGCAAATTTGCCATTAAACGTACTTTTTTTGCTTACAAATGATTCATAAAGTGGCAGATTAGTCTTTGTGAGTTCCAAACTTTTTAAGATAGATGTACAACGCAAATTTGGAGCTCACATTATATTTTTACTTTGTTGTAGAACAACATCAGTTCTGGGACTGAACTTATTGCGCATTTTAGTACCACATATTCGCTTGCGTAGTTTACGCTCAATCGTTTTAGTTCAAAACGACTCACAACTTCGTTGTGCTCCCATTCAACATTTTGATGGGCAGATGAAGTGATGGGAGAGGGGGTAGCGGCGTATCTACGAAAACAAGGGCAACATTGTTTTTCGTAGATAGCCGCTCAGGGGGAGACGGTAGATTATCGTTTCAAATGCATAAAAATGAAGAAGGACCGCATCAATCCGGTGTATGATGATTTTGCGTAACTACACATACGGAGGTTTGATGCGATCATTTGCTCATTTTACGTTAAACGAA
>JAZRWH010000199.1:0-23085 GCA_045599585.1 Myxococcota bacterium | reverse complement strand
AGAGGGGGTGGGAGATACAAAAAAAGCTCCTAAGGAGAGTCTTAGGAGCTTTGAAGGTTGGATTGAAGGGGGATTACGGGTTGAGGTCGATGCGGGAAGCGGAGAGTTTCATCTTAGGTCCAGCGGAGAGCTCAGTATTTTGATCGGAGCTACTTGTATAGGAGTTGCAGGACTGTTTGATGGCCTGACCGGCATCGATTGTGATATTATTGCTTGCTTTGATATCGAGATCTTTGCAATCGAGGGTAATTTTTTCTTTAGCTTTAATGAGGATATCGCCGGTATCAGTTTCGAGGGTGATAATTTTATTAGCGGTATCGATTTCGAGCCATTGTTTTTGATCTTTATCGTAGAGTCGGATACGTTCTTTTCCGTCTTCGTCATCGATATAGAGTTCTGCAGATTTATTAGAGCGGAGGGAGACGCCACCTTTACCTTCAGCATCGATGAAGGAGAGGGTATGTCCCATACGGGAGCGAATGAAGCGGAAGTCATTTTTACCGCTTTGGCTACTATTAGAGACGTCGACCTCGGTCTGATCTGGGGAATATTTGAGTTTAGCGGGGACAGTTTTTTCGCCGTTCCAGAGGTTACCCACGACGATAGGACGTGAGAAGTCGCCATCTTCGAAGGCGACCATAACTTCGTCGTCGATTTCTGGGAGGAAGAAGCTACCGAAGTCACCGCCGGACATACCGTTTGTGACGCGAGCCCAGAAGCTTTGGACTTTGGAGTCACCGCCATCGGAGGTAGTTTCTTTAGAATACTGGTCAGCCAACCAAGGGAAGGAGACGCGGACGCGATAACGACCTTCGGGGTCAACGTTATCGACGACTTTAGCGATCATATTACCCTGCATACGGGCAGAATCAGATCGACCCTGGTGACTTTCATTCAAAATCTCGCTGATTACTCTACCAAACGTCATGATTACACCTCTATGTTAAAGTTGAACGTTACAACGAAACACACAAAAAGACGGGAAGAAGGCGTGCAAAATCTGTTCCGAGTTGAAAAGTAATCCGACTCGAAGTTTTGATGATGACGCGGGGAAAGAGCTTCGACCAAAGTTAGCGGATGGGAGTGCAAAAGGCGCTTAATGTAGCTAGGTTTAGGAGATTAAGCGAATTTTTGAGGTACGATTGCAGAGCTTCCGCCGGGGACTCACGAGCTCACTATAGGCGTGAGGGAGCGTATAAACGTGAAGGAGGGTGGGGCTTAAAAGCCCCAGTTAAGGGGGATTAAAGATGTTGGATATGCGTTATTGAAGCATTAGAAGGAGAGGCCGAAGCCGGCCATCATGCCGCCGTCATGGGGCGTAACGAAAGCGTTGAGGTCGTCGATGACGATTTTTTCTTTGGGGCTGACAGCGCTGACGATTGCGAGAGCGACGCCTGTGACAGCGGTAGCGGCGCCGACGCCAATAAACGAGTACATGAGGGCGTTAGCGGTATCGACTTTAGAGCGAGCGTCATCGGCGTTTTTCTTAGCTTTTTGTTTAGCTTCATCGGACTGAACGACGGCGTATTCGTCTTCATATTTTTGGACGTCGACGAGGGCGTTATTTGCCATAGCGGAGAAGCCGGCACCGCCCGCGATGAGAGCGACACCACCGGAGATGAGCCCCCAGTAGAGGGCGGGGTGGAAGCGTTCTTTGTATTCGTAGTTCTCGACTTTTTCGACGACTTTTTCGATTTCGACGCGTTCGGGGGGGAAGGAGAGTTTAATGGATTTGGCGGGTTGTCCGGATTGAGTGGTAATCGTTTCGACGACTTCTTTACCGTCAGCGGCGATGAGTTTGAAGGTATGTTCGCCATCGGGCAAAGCGTAGGGTCGATCCCAGCACTGTCCGATATGTTCATTGTCGATCATTACGGAGCCACCTTCAGGAATGGTACAACTGAGGTTAACTTTTTGCCAGTCATCGCAGGTTGCGATGGCGTCGTAATTTTCGACTGTTTTTTGGAAAATGGGGTGATCGGCTTTAAGGGTATAATTGACCATAACAGCTTCGTAGAACTGTTTGGCATTTTTGCACTGAAAGAGTCTTTGGTAAGTACGACCGATGGAGTAGTCGATTTCAGCGCCGGCGTAGTCGATACGGAGTTCGAGGTATTGTTGAAGGGCCTCACTGAGATCTTTTTTAGTCATTTCGCTTGCGGCAGCGGCGCGTGAATAGACTTCGTTGCTGTCCTGGGCTGAGGCGGTCGAACAAATTCCACAAGCCAAGGAACCGCCTAATAAAAGTGCAGCCACTGATTTTCTTGAAAGCATCCTTTCCTCCGTAAATAGTGAATAACAGTCACTTCATGCGTATTCCTGCAAGTGAATACCTAGACCATCATAACCTCTACATATTCTCACAATTCTATTTTTCTTGCAAGGTAGGCGGGGGCCCGTCTTTAAAAAAGGGACGACCAAAAAAGCCGTCCTAGAAGGGCGGCTTTTCATGGATTGTCAGAAGGGTGGGGATGGTTTTGGGCAGACGGAGAATTAGATGCCCAAATAGAGTCGCTTTCCGAAATTATAGGTGATTTCGGAGTCAAACAATTCTCGAACGGTGCCTTCGATGTCGTAAGCCAGACGATAATAAGTCAGGGTACGGGATTCGGTATCGAAGATCGTACAGCAAGCGCGGTTATCGTAGTCGCGGGGCTGACCGACGCTGCCGACAGTCACGAAATACTTTTTACCTTCTTCGAAGTGGAGCGTGTTGCCTGTGATGTCAGTAGCGTTGTAAGGCGTGAGCTCAAAAGACTTCGTAAGGTGGGAGTGACCGATGAAGGTAATTGGGGCTAAAACTTCGTAGGCGGGGAGAAGCTGAAGCGCCTGATCGAGGTAGAAGACGTAATTGAAGTCTTCGGGGTTGATAGGTGAGCCGTGACTGATGGTGAAATCGGATTTTGCTTCGCAACCATCATCGCGTTCGACGATCTCATCGCAGCCTGTTTCAGCATTTTTGGCGATATTGAGAGCTTTTTTGTAGGGAAGCTCTGAAAGCCATTTCATGTTGTCTTGGGAGATAATGCGGGCATGATAATCGAGGACATTGCGTGCTGCATCATAGTAATAGTTGTAGGGCATACGACCCGAAACGGCAGCATCGTGATTTCCCACAATTGTCATGTGGGCAAACTCGCGAATGAGATTACAGCATTCATCGGGAAGGGGACCGTAGCCGACGACATCTCCCAAGCATAAATAATCGTCGCAAGGGTGCTCTTTGTAGAAGTCGATCACGACTTTGAGCGCATTGAGGTTACTGTGTATATCCGAGAAAATACCGATCTTCATGCATCCTCCAAAACAACGGATCTTTCGCAGACCGCGCCGTATAACAAGTCGGGAATATAAAGCACTTGGAGCGAGTTACGCAAGTCTTAAGCCGATGACAATGCGATCCAAAATGTGTTCGTAAAAATAAAGTAGGGAATTAAAAAAAGTGTTTGACAAATGGTGTAGACCCGCGTAAAAGCCTGCGCCGTTCGAAGGGACCGGGGCGTAGCGCAGCCTGGTAGCGCACTTGCATGGGGTGCAAGTGGTCGCAGGTTCAAATCCTGTCGCCCCGATTTTTTCCTAGAACGCTTTTCGCCGGGGCGTAGCGCAGCCTGGTAGCGCACTTGCATGGGGTGCAAGTGGTCGCAGGTTCAAATCCTGTCGCCCCGATCTCAAAGGAGCTGATCAGTAGATCAGCTCCTTTTTTTGTTTTTAGTTGCGCTAACTTACTCGATTACTTCAAAACACGTACGGAATTTCGGAAATTTTCTTCATGCCGAATATCTATATATAATGATAAAAGATCGAGTTGGGGAAATGAGACTCAATCGTTTCGGATTCGCTTCTCTAATACAGTTAACTCAACGTGCTGCTTCTATGTGATTAGAGGCTGTTATCTTAAGGAGTCATTATCATGCGCAAATTCATCTTGTCCGCTGTCGCACTTGCAAGTGCGTTGTCTATGGTGGCCTGCGGTTCATCTTCTTCTAAAAACAATAATACTCAGCCTAAAGCTTCGACTGCTGAAGTTCAGGCTGCTGCTCAGGCTGGCACACTCGATTGTGATGCTTTTATGCAGGACTATGCCGACATTTGTTTCAATATTGCCGTGTATGAAGAAGATGGCGTCACGCTTCGCAACGATGTCGACGAAAATGGAAACATTTTAGGGCCCGTCAATCAAGGCTGGGCTGCTGATTATTGTGCCTGTTTTGCAGAGACTGCTTTTAAGAATTTTGGTTGTACAGCCGTTGCCGCAGATGAGTCCCTCGACAGTGAAGCTTGGAAACAAAAATACGCCGGTGTTCGCGATGCTTGCGTCGAAGCTTCAATAGCTAAGTATGAACAATTTATGGAGTCGGCTGGAGAAGGGACTGAAGAAACAACGGAATCGTCTCCTGAAACGACAGATTCTGCGAATACCGAAGTTGCCGAATAGTTTTTTCGCCGCAGAGACATTGCTTTTGCTATAAATTAAACGCCGCTCGTTGCGGCGTTTTTTGTGTTTATGTTGCTCGCAATGGCCTGTGTTCGTGCGGATGGGCTTTGCAGCGCACGCATTCTTGCTCAGCCTTAAGATTATCTTTCCTTATCTAACGCTCTTCTCATGCTTAAAATCTACGACGCCATACTCGCTCACATTCCCCAAGACGCTGTCATTGAAGATGTCTCGGTGGGTATCTTTTGGACTTTTGTCAAAACTCAGTACGGCGCAGGCATGTGTGCCACGGCGCATCGTTGGGTTGAAGATCCTCCGGGGGCTGTGATTGAGCGAGCGGGTTCGCTCGTGGGTATGCCCGTACACGCATTAGCGTCGCTGTACGCTTCACCATCGTTGACGGCGCGTGCTCTGGCCATTGCTTCGGCTTCGGCTGCTTGCAAACACATGACGGGCATTTGTCAACCCATGCGTGCGCAGGATTTATTGGCTCAAAAATGCGCCGAAGCGGCTCGTCCTCAGCACATTGCGCTTATTGGACATTTTCATTTTGCGGATGAACTTCGTGCGTTGGGGCATAAGCTCGATGTTTTTGAGTTGGACAATCGTTGCGAGCCTGGAGATATTCCCGTTTCGCGTGCGCAGCAGCTTTTGTGTGAGGCGGATATTCTCGTGATGACTTCATCCACACTCATTACACATGCGACGGAAGAACTGATTGCCTATGCGCGTCCCGATACCTTTAAAATGATCGTCGGTCCAAGTGTGCCACTGAGTCCTGTGCTGTGGGATTTCGGCCTTGATGCCGTTTGTGGATCGATCGTCGAAGACGCTGAAAACACAGCCATTGCTGTACGTCAGGGCGCCAATCATCGTCAGCTCGTCGGTTGCAAAAAAGTTTGTTATCTCAAACCATAACCTACAGTGATGCAAGTGGACGAGGTGGTGCGCCGCAGGCTCGAGGGGGTAGCGGCGTATTGTCGAGAGCGCGGATGGTGGTGAACCGTAAGAGGTGGTGATCGTGCGTTGAGCGATTCGAAGACAATAGCCGCTCAGGGGGAGACTTCCCCCTCAAACAAAAAAAGCGATTTTTAGAATCATCAGAACGATTCTGCTCAGCATTGAATCTTTTGTTATCAACGCGCTGTTGTGGCAAAGCAGCCCGTGGCGTGCATCTTATATTTTAACCTACAAGCTCAAGGAGCTGAACCATGGAAGTAAAAGCAAAGATTGCCATGATCGGTGGCAGCGGCCTCACACAGATCGAAGGCCTTAAAGTCATCGAAGAACTCGATATTGATACGCCGTTTGGCAAACCCAGTGACAAGATCACGATTGCCGAGATCGAAGGTCGACGCGTTGCGTTTCTTCCGCGTCATGGCCGTGGTCATCGCATCAACCCCACCAACGTTCCGTATGCAGCGAACATCTGGGCTCTGAAGCACATTGGCGTTTTTTGGATCGTCACTTTTTCGGCCGTTGGAAGTCTTCGTCTTGAGTACGAGCCCGAGCATTTTTGTGTGCCCGATCAGATTATCGATCGCACGACGCGTCGAAAAAATACGTTTTATGACGATGTCGTCGTCCACGTTTCGAACGGTCATCCGTTTAACGAGCAGCTTCGTCAGGTTCTCATCGAAGCTTGTCGTGCCGAAGGCGTGACGACGCACGACAATGGGACGTACCTCTGTATGGAAGGCCCTGCCTTTTCGACGCGTGCGGAAAGTCTGATGTACCGCACGCTTGGTGCCGATATCGTTGGCATGACAGCCAATCCGGAAGCCAAATTGGCGCTCGAAGCAGAGATGGCCTACGCAACCGTCGCTCAAATGACGGACTATGACAGTTGGCACGAATCGATTGTTTCGCTCGACGAAGTTTTGGGACACATGCGCAACAACGTTTCGAACGTGCATCGCGTCATCAAACGCCTCATTCCGATGATTCCTTTGGGTACCGAAGACGCCAATCCTGTCAGCAGCGCCGTCAAATACGCCATTACTACAGATCCCGCCTACATCGATGGATCCTTCCGCGCCAAATACGAACTTTTGTTGGGCAAATATGTCGATTTTAATGGCCACCGCCGCTAAACCGCAGACAGGCATCGGAGAAATCGAGCGCGCAGCGCTTTCGCGCGTTCCAGCCGTTGTTTCCGAAACGTCCTCGTCGTATGCACTTCGCCCGTCCTGTTGGCATGACGTGACGGTTGAGCAATGGGCCGACTATCGTTGGCAGATGCAGAACCGCATTTTTACGGCAGAAGCGCTCAGCCGTCTCATGCCGCTCACTGACGATGAAGTGCGCGGTATTGAAGCGTTTGCCAAGACATTTTCTTTGTGTGTGAGTCCACATTATGCTTCGTTGATGCTTCGAGGTGGAGCCGTTTCGGAGCCTTTGCGTCGTCAGTGTGTTCCGACGACGGCCGAACTTCAGACTTACGACATGTTGATGGATGATCCGCTGGGCGAAGCGCGGCATCACTACTGTGCTTGCGCGACGCGACGTTACCCCGATCGAGCGCTGATTTATACGACGCATGCCTGTGCCATGCGTTGTCGCCACTGTACGCGACGCACAAAAGTCGGTCGTCTCGAAGAGCCGACGCTCGACATGTTATTGGCTTCTGTAGATGCTGTCTGCGCCGAGTCTAATATTCGCGATGTGCTTTTGTCGGGCGGTGATGCGCTTAGTCTTCCTAACAGCTGGTTGAAGGCGCTTCTCGAACGTCTTCGCGCTTGTCCGCATATCGACGTCATACGCATTTGCACGCGCATGCCCTGCACGTTGCCGCAGCGCCTCAATGACCCCGAACTGCTCGAGATTCTCGAGCGTTTTGCGCCGCTTTACGTCAATACCCAGTTTAACCATCCCGATGAAGTAAGCGTAGAATCTGCGCAAGCCTTTAAGCATTTACGCGCGGCAGGTTGTATTCTCGGGAATCAGAGCGTCCTTCTTAAAGGCGTGAATACGGAACCCGAAAGTCACGAAGCGCTTGGTCGTTGGCTTTTGCGTAACGGTTGTCGTCCCTACTATCTTTTTTTGTGTGATGTCGCTCAGGGCACTTACCATTTTCGGACGTCGATTGCCGATGGGTTGGCTATCATGACGCACCTCCGCGGTCGTCTTTCGGGGCTTGGCATTCCACATTTTGTCGTCGATCTTCCTGATGGCATGGGCAAAGTTGAACTCGCTCCCAATCGCATGACGGTTTCGCGCGACGATCCCCAAGACGTCGTTTTTAATAATTGGTTTGGAGCTGCTGTGGCGTACCGGGATGAAAACTAGGACGTTACATTTTTAATGTTTTGAATGGAAGGGGGGCGTTTTGCGCCCCCCTTCGCGTCTATTTGCCCGTTGGGCAAATACGCCGCTTCCCCCCCCTTGCGGGGACACCCCGCAACGCCCCGTAAAACACAGTTATTTTGCTTTCTGCTTTGATGTCGCGTGGCGTATGAAAACCCATAGCCAACGCGCAGGCAGACGTATCGGGCATTTGCCCGATAGGCTGCTATGTCGAAGCGTATCGGCAGAGCCGAAGCTGCGACGTAAGAAATTTGACACAACGAATTTAGGTCTATCGCACTTAAGCACGAAGTGTGATAAAATAGCAGATAACTGCGCCTAAATTTATGGCGGTGAGGAGCAATCATTATCAGTTCAAGGAGAACGAGTCGTGGCACGTGTTGTTTATACTGATGAAAATTACCAAACGACGTATGTGGATGTGAATGCACAACAGCCGGAAATAACAATCGGACGACAGCAAGGCAACATGCTTCGTATTTCGTCCAAGGCGATTTCCCGCAACCATGCGAAGATCGTTTTCCAAAATGGGCATTACTTTTTTGTCGACAACAACAGCTCAAACGGCTGTTTTGTAAACAATGCGCGAGTGAATCAGAGCCAGGAAATTCGTCCGGGTGACAAACTTCGCTGCGGTAGTGTTGCGATCGAATTTGTGGATGAACCGAGAGGTGGAGCGATGCCGGGCGCACCTTCGATTGCGCCGATGCCTCCGATGGCTCAACCGCCTGCAATGGCCCCGAGACCTGCTGGTCAGCCTGCCGGTCCTGGCTTTGGTGCTGCACCTGGGTTTGGTGGTGGTATCAAACCGATGGGTGCACCGATGCCTCCGATGAACAACGGTGGTATGCCGGGTGCGCCGATGCCTCCCCTTGGTGGCGGCATGCCGGGTGCGCCAGTGCCTCCGCCTGGTGGTCCCAAAGTTCAGATGAATGCTCCGAAACTCAATATGCCTTTTAATCCTGGGGTTTCGGCTGGTCCGTCGTCCTCGGGCGATATGCGTAACATCAATGTTCGACCGATTTCGGGCGGTGGTAACTATCGTCCGACGATGTTGAATCAGCCTTCGTATGAACAGAACATGGAACGCATCGCTCAGCAGACGGCTGCACAGCAGGCAGCTCAGGCCTCTGCTGCAGTTCCACCTGCCCGTGGCGCATCCCTTCCCCCGCTCGGTATGCCTGGTATGGGGCCTGGTATGGGGATGGGGCCGTCTGCAATGGGGCCTGGCGCCGGCATGGGGCCGGGAGCTGCGCCTTCACTTCCTCCGCTTGGCAATGGCGCGCCTAAACTTCCTGACCTCGAACCTCTTCCGCAGAATCATGCTGAAGAACATGCGTACGACGATGATCAGCCCGACTTCTTCGATGACGACGGCCTTTCGTCCAGTCCGAATGACCCCGTCGATGGTGGCGAAGCAATGCAAGCCGATGATCCCGGTTACGCGCCGGCTGATCAGCCTTACGACAACGATTACAATGACAACTATGAGGATCCCAACGCGGATCCTGTGGCTCCGATGGGGCGTAACCGTTTTGGTGCAATGCCTCCCGCAGCTGGACTCGCAGGCCGACGTGCGCCTGCTCCCGGACGCAGCGCAATGCCGGGACGTATGCCCGATACGAACGCACCTCAGCCGAGCGCGACTTCGTCCGCACAACACATGTCTGTACCTTCGGCCGGTGCCGGTAGACGTCCTCAGGCGCCTGTCCGTGGTCGCATAACCCATACGGGACGCTCCGCTTACGATCAGTATGAGGCCGATGCTGCGCCGCTCGATAATTACGATGCACCGAACGCTGCACCTTACGATCAGTATGACAACGGAGCTGGCTATGACAACGCTGCTGGCTATGACAACGGAGCCGGTTACGATGACGTTCAGCCCGATTATAATGATCAGAGCGACTATATGAATGATGATGCCGGCTACGACGATGCTCAGCCCGATTACGTTGATGACGCTCAAAACGCTGATCAAGGTTACGACGAGGAAGTCGGCTACGACGATGGTTCCTTCGGCGGAGCACCTCAGAATGCAGCTGACGTTGTCGATAGCGCTGAAATCGATGCCCTTCGCGCACGTCTCGAAGAAGCCGAAAACGAAGCTCGCTCGCTCCGTCATCAGCTCGATGATGCCGAATCTGCACGCGCTGAAGCTGAAGCCGAGATCGAAGCGCTTCGCAGTGAAGTCGAAATGGGCGGCGATAACAGTGAACTTCAGGCCAAATTGGACGAAGTTCAGGCGCTTCTCGATGCCAAGATTAAAGAAAATGACAGCGTTTATGCTCAGCTTCAGGAGGCTGAAGATGCTCGTGACGCTGCTCTCGCCAACGCCAGTGACGCTTCCGAACTCGATGCACTGCATAACCAAATTCAAGAGCTTCAGGGGCAACTTAGTCAGGCTGAAGCGTCGCTTTCGGACGCTGAAGATGAACGCGCTGAGGCGCTCATCAACCTTAAACAGGTCGAAGATGACCGCAATGCATGGCGCTCTAAAGCTGAACAAGCTGCTGCTGATCTCGATGCTGCACGTGCAGGTTCAGACTCCGCACAGTCCGATCTTCAAGCTGCACTCGCGGATCTTCAGAGCAAGTTAGCTCAGTCCGAAGATGCCCGCGCAGCCCTTCAAAATGAATTGAATGCTGTTTCTGATCGCGCAAATATGCTCGATCAGGAAAATGCCGATTTGGCTCAGGCTAATCAGGATTTGGGCAACCAATACGCTGATCTCCAGGCTTCGTACGACGAACTCGCGAATCAGTACAATGCGCTTCAGGACGACTATGATGCGCTCGCTGCAAACGATCAGAGTCAGGCTGAGATCCAAAATCTCAACGACGCACTCGCGCAGACAAAAGATCTCGTTTCAAATATTGCTGCCGAACGCGATAGCGCTGTCGCTCAGGCTAATGCCTCAAGCGCTGAACTGCAAAGCCTGCGTGCTGCTAATGCCGATCTTAAGAACGAACTCCAAAAAGCTAAGGCTGCATCCTCCGTTTCGATGCCTGCTGTTTCGGCTTCGGGCGATGCCAGTGCAGATTTTGTACGTACCTGGGCGCCTAAGTTCGACAATGTCATCAGCTATGCGCAAAATGCCGTCAATCAAATTGATGCCCTTCAGGGCGTCGATCCCGCTGTATCACAAGGCGTCCACGACATGTTCGACGTTCTCAGACTCTGTGACAAGAAACTTAAAAAAGTTGCCAAAACGCTCTCTTAACCGTTTGTGGGCATAGATATGACCTGATATGGGTTGTTTTAACTGCGCATTCCGTAATAGGAAGGCGCAGTTATTTTATATAAAATGAAGTGTTGATATATTTAATTAATAACATTTCATTCGTCAAGTTGGACTCACGATTGAATTTTCTCAGTCAAAACAGGCGTTTTTACGCACAAAGGAACGATCATGGCTAAATTCTGTATTTGCAAAACCTGTAAAAACCTTATCGGTATTGTTTCTGGTTCGGGTAATGTACCTGTTTGCTGCAATGAGCCGATGAAAGAGCTTCGTGCAAACACGGTGGATGCTAGTGGTGAAAAACACCTTCCCGTCGTGACCGTCGAATGCGATGATCGCGGTATGCGCGTTCTCGTCAATGTCGGCAGCGTGGAACATCCCATGACGGATGCGCATTACATCGAGTGGATCTATATCGAGACCAACAAAGGTGGACATCGTCGTTCGCTCACGCCTTCCGATAAACCGACCGCATCGTTTTCACTCGCTGATGGAGAGATTCCTGTCGCTGCCTATGCCTATTGCAATCTCCATGGACTTTGGAAAACCGATCTTTAATGCGTCTTTTGGGCATTAAAATAAGCGCACCTCCTATAGGTGCGTTTTTTATCTGGATTGAATTTTTATTTTTTTGTTGCGCCGCCTATTTCGCTGCGCTTCATACGTCGTCGCTGCACCGCTATTGCCTTGGGCAATACGCGGTGCTTTTTTTTTAGTGCGTTGCGTGTGAAAGCGATTTTTTTAAGCGTAAGTCTGAGTTAAGAAAAAAAACGCAAAAAAGTAAAATAATTGTGTCAAATTGTATTTTTGTTGTTTTTTTAGGGGGATATTTTGTTGAAGCAAAAAGGTGCGTCAAATTGACCCTATATATAAAGGATCACTGCTGTCCCACGAAGTTTTCATAGAATACTCTGATAACTCTACAGTAGCTTTGTTTTATCGATATATAGTCGTTTCTAAGCACGAAAAAGACTTAAGATTACTGTTAAATCGCCTGCGTCGCGAAGCCGCAGGACAGAATGAGAATAAGAAAAGTATAAAAATCTGTAACGAACGAATTCCGTTGCAGTTAATGAAAATATATTCTGGGACAGCAATGATAAAGGATAGAAGAAAGAGGTACGAAGTAAGCAAATCTGCAGACAAGGCAACGGCGGCCGTATTGAAGCGTTAGCGAAGATAGGCCGACGGCGCGTGCGTAACGCGCCTGGGCGCGTTAGCATGCGCAACAAAAAAGAGAGTGATTTGGGAATGACGAGCGGGATGCGGAGGTTAAAAAAAAGTGAATTTTTTAACCGAAAAGCGAATTTTTTTAAAATTGGTGAAAAAAAAAACAAAAAAATAGTGAAGATTGGCACATTTTTTTGAGATACTAATTCAAATTAACAGATTGACTAAAATATGTAGGTTTTGGTAAGCTACGGCGGCTTTTTTGCCTCTACGTGATTTTGATAGAGGTCAGTGACGGAGCTTATGCGACGGCATGAGTTCAGGGAGAATGTGCGCAATGATTTTAGAGCAGCATCGTATAGTTTCGGAAAACGAAAAACGAAGCCTAACGGAACGTGTACGAGGTGCGTGAGCAGCACATTTCGTCAGAAACAGAGTAGTTTTTAGACCCCATTTTGGGCGAATTTTTACCAGTAACTTCGAGGAGATGAGATGGCCCCTGTAATTCAATCGAACTTCAGGGCTCGCCGCAGTTTTGCGTCGAGCAAGTGCATCGTTGATGTGCCGAACCTAATCGACATACAGCGACGCTCGTACGAGGCATTTCTTCAGGCAGATGTGCCTGCAGAAGAGCGGACGGACACCGGACTTCAGGGAGTATTCAAGAGTATATTTCCGATAAGCGATTTCAACGAGACGAGTGAACTCGGCTTTGTGAGATACACGCTTGAGGAACCGAAATACGACGTTGAGGAGTGTCATTCGCGCGGTATGACGTACGAGGCGCCTGTGAAGGTAGACGTGCGTTTAACGCAGTTTGACAAAGAAGAAGACGGCAAACGTAGTGTAAGGGACATTCAGGAGCAGCAAGTTTATTTTGGTGCGATTCCTCTCATGACCCCGGAAGGCACGTTTATCATCAACGGCACGGAGCGTGTTGTTGTTAGCCAGTTGCACCGTAGTCCTGGTGCATTTTTCGGCAACGATGATGGTGCGTCGTCCAGCACGGGTAAACTGTCATTTTCAGCGCGTATTATTCCTTACCGCGGTTCGTGGGTCGACTTTGAGTTTGACTCGAAGGACATTCTTCATGTGAGACTAGACCGTCGTCGTAAAATGCCTGCCACGATTTTGATTCGTGCATTAGGTTACACGACGGAAGACATTCTCAACATGTTTTACAGCATTGAGCCGATTGTTGTTCGTGAAGACGGCTACTATCGTGCAGTCAATCCTGAATTTATCAAAGGTCAGCGAGCGGATTTCGATTTGGCTGATCCTACGACGGGTGAAGCGATTGTACGTGCGACGCGCAAGTACAACGTGGGTATTCTTCGCAAATTGAAGGCAGCGGGATTCACGCATGTTCCGATGAGCGAAGATTCGCTTTGTCAGCGTGTATCGGCGCAAGACTATTATAATGAAGAGACGGGTGAAGTTATTCTTGAATGCAACGAACAGCTGAGCCCTGAAAAACTGGCTGAATTGAAAGACGCCGGTATTGGTGAAGTGAACACGGTTTATTTTGACGATGACAATCTCAATGTTGGTCGTCAGATCAGCCGAACGCTTGCAGTTGACAAGTGTTCTTCGCCTGAGCAGGCTCGTATCGAGATTTATGCGCGTACGCGTCCTGGTGATCCGCCTACGCAGGAGATGGCCGATGCGTTGTTCAACGCTTTGTTCTTTGATCCTGAGCGCTACGATCTTTCGAAAGTTGGCCGTCTTAAACTCAACAAGAAGTTTAATAAAGTTGAAATTTTAGGCGAAGAGATTCCTGAAGTTCAGGAGCGCATCAACAAGGGCGAGGATGGTTATCCTCTTGATCTCGCGATTTTAACGAAACGCGATATTATTGGTACGTGCAAATACCTTGTAGAACTTGCGCAAGGTAAAGGTACGCCTGACGATATCGACCACTTGGGCAATCGACGTGTAAGAGCGGTTGGTGAACTTTTGGAGAACCAGTACCGCAATGGTCTTGCGCGTATGGAACGTGCGATCAAAGAGCGCATGACGATGACGCAGCAGAATGACGTTGTTCGTCCGCACGATTTGATCAATGCGAAACCTGTTGTTGCTGTTGTCCGTGAATACTTTGGTTCAAGCCAATTGTCTCAGTTCATGGATCAGACGAACCCACTGAGCGAATTGACGCATAAACGTCGTCTTTCTGCATTAGGCCCTGGCGGTCTTACGCGTGAAAGAGCAGGCTTTGAAGTCCGCGACGTTCACCCGACGCACTATGGTCGTATTTGCCCGATCGAAACGCCTGAAGGTCCGAACATTGGTCTTATCGCGTCACTTTCGTCTTTTGCACGTGTTAACGAATACGGCTTTATTGAGACGCCGTATCGCAAAGTTGTCAACCGACATATCACGGACGAAGTTGAGTATCTGAGTGCTCTGGACGAAGAAGGACATTGCATCAGCCCTGCGAACGTTCCTGTTGATGAGAACAACAATCTGGTCAACGAGATCATCGAATGCCATGAAAACGGCGAACTCGTTGAAGTTTCGGTGGATGATATTGACTTTATTGATGTCAGCCCGCAGCAGATGGTATCTGTTGCAGCAGCGCTGGTACCGTTCCTTGAAAACGACGACGCTAACCGTGCATTGATGGGTGCTAACATGCAACGTCAGGCCGTACCGCTTCTCGTTTCGGAAGCTCCGTTTGTTGCGACGGGTATGGAACGTCTTGTTGCACGTGACAGTGGTGGCGCGATTCATGCGAGACGTGCCGGTACGGTTGTACGTGCCGATGCGACGGGTGTTATTATTCGTCCTGATCGAGCGATTGACGATCTGACGGTTTCTCCTGACGTTTATAAACTTTACAAATATCGTCGTTCCAACCAGGGAACCTGTTTCAACCAGATTCCTGCGGTTAATGTGGGCGAGCATGTCGAAGTTGGCGAGGTTATTATTGATGGACCTTCGACGGACTGCGGCGAACTTGCACTCGGCAAAAACATGGTTGTCGCGTTCGTACCGTGGAATGGCTACAACTACGAAGACGCTATTTTGCTTTCGGAGCGCATGGTTATTAACGACGTTTTCACGTCGATCCATATCGAAGAATTCGAATGTATTGCCCGTGATACGAAGCTTGGTCGTGAAGAGATCACTCGCGATATTCCGAACGTTGGCGAAGAAGCGCTTAAAGACCTTGATGAGACCGGTATTATTCGAATTGGTGCCGAGATCAAACCGGGTGATATTCTTGTTGGTAAAGTCACGCCTAAGGGCGAAACGCAGCTTTCACCTGAAGAGAAGTTGTTAAGAGCCATCTTTGGTGAAAAAGCATTGGATGTTCGTGATAGTTCTGTCCATGTTCCGCCTGGGATCACCGGTACGGTTATCGATGCCAAAGTCTTCAGTCGTAAGAAAGAAGACAGCGATGAGCGTACGCGTGAGATCGAAGCTGCAGACAAAGCCAAACTCGAACGCGAGCGTGATATTGAAAAACGCATTATCATTGAGACAGGTAATCTCCGTATTCGCGATCTTCTTTTGAACCAGAAGACGGGCGCCAATCTTGTTGACGCTGACAAAAACGTTCTGATCAAGAAAGGAACGAAGATCACAGAAGAAGTCTTGTCCGAAGTTGAAGCACATCTCTGGAAGAATATTCAGGTTGCAGAAACGAAAGATTCGAACATCAACGATCGTATCAGCAAAGTCTGGGAAAACGTTGAAAAAGACATTGCGCGTACGGATAGCTACTATGCTGACAAGATTTCTAATGTTGAGAAGGGCGATGAGCTTCCTCCTGGCGTTATTAAGATTGTCAAGATTAGCATTGCCATCAAACGTAAGATTCAGGTCGGTGATAAAATGGCCGGTCGTCACGGTAACAAGGGTGTTGTCAGCCGCGTGCTTCCGATCGAAGATATGCCGTTCCTCGAAGATGGTACACCTGTCGATTTCGTTTTGAACCCCCTCGGCGTACCTAGCCGTATGAACGTGGGACAGATTCTTGAGCTTCACCTTGGTTGGGGTGCGCGTGGTATGGGTCAGAAGATCAATCGACTCATGCACGAAGCCAAGAAAGACCAGTGCAAGCAGCTCAGAGCTTTCTTGTGCAAAGCCTATCCGACGCATGTTGAGTTCATCAATTCGCTCGACGAAGATGGTGTTGTTGCCTTTGCTCGTAAATGCAGCACGGGTATTCACGTTGCGACGCCGGTATTCGATGGTGCGCATGAGGACGACATTCACAGCTTGCTCGAAGATGCCGGACTTGATCTTTCGGCGAAATCGACGCTGTTTGATGGTCGTACAGGCGAACCGTTTGCAAACGATGTTTCGGTCGGTGTCATGTACATGTTGAAACTGCACCACCTTGTTGATGAAAAGATTCACGCACGTTCGATTGGTCCTTACAGCCTTGTCACGCAGCAGCCTCTCGGCGGTAAAACGCAGTTCGGTGGTCAGCGTCTCGGTGAAATGGAAGTTTGGGCAATGATGGCTTACGGTGCAGCGTACTCGCTTCAGGAATTCCTGACGGTTAAATCCGACGACGTTTTGGGTCGTACGCGTATGTATGAATCGATTGTCAAAGGCGACTTTGCACTTGAAGCGGGTCTTCCTGAATCGTTCAATGTTCTTATTAAAGAACTTCAGTCTCTCTGTTTGAACATCGAGCTCCTCGAAGATTAATTCGTTCTGTAAGAATTGTTTGGCAGGAGGTTTTGTCTGGACTGTATTGAGATATTTTGTAAAACCAAAATTGGTCATTCAAAACAGATAAGATATGAAAACAGGCAAAGCCCAAAATAGGTGCCGGGCGTAGGGCGTAGCCCTAGCACGGCGGGCAGGCGTATTGCGCAAGCAATAGCCAGCCCACACAAAAAATCATAATTTAGGTTCTATTTAGATCGTCAATATCGGCAGCAGCTTTATGTTGCCAGCCTTCCAAGAGGTGACCAGTGACAGATTATTCTAATTCGATGGATCGACCTAAAGATCCTACGTGTTTTACAAAAATGCGCATTAGCCTTGCGAGCCCAGATAAGATTCTTGAGTGGAGCCACGGCGAGGTTAAAAAACCAGAGACGATTAACTACAGAACGTTTAAGCCTGAGAGAGATGGTCTTTTCTGTGCAAAGATCTTCGGGCCTGTCAAAGACTATGAGTGCAACTGCGGTAAGTATAAACGCATGAAACATCGCGGTGTTGTCTGCGAAAAATGCGGTGTAGAAGTTATTCAGTCGAAAGTTCGACGTGAGAGACTTGGACACATTGAACTTGCTACGCCAGTAGCTCACATTTGGTTTTTGAAGAGCCTTCCGTCTCGTATTGGTAACGTGCTCGATCTTTCGTTGAAAGATCTCGAAAAAGTTCTTTATTGCGTAAGCTTTATTGTTACGAATCCTGGTTCGACGCCGCTCGAAAAAGGCGAGATTCTCAACGAGAAAGAGTATATCGACTATCTTGATGAATATGGTGATGCAGCTTTCGAAGCGAAGATGGGAGCAGAGGCAATCCATACGCTTTTGGAGCAGATCAATATCGACGAAGAAGCGCTTAAACTTCGCAGCGAAATGAAGGAAGCGACGAGCGATGCGAAACGCAAAAAAATTGCGAAACGCCTCAAAGTTATCGAAGCTTTCCGCACGAGCCAGAACCTTCCTGAATGGATGATTCTCAAGATTCTGCCTGTTATTCCGCCTGATCTTCGTCCTTTAGTTCCGCTCGATGGTGGCCGTTTTGCGACGAGCGATCTCAACGATCTTTATCGTCGTGTTATTAACCGCAACAACCGTCTGAAACGTCTTATTGAGCTCAATGCGCCTGAGATTATCGTTCGCAATGAAAAGCGCATGCTTCAGGAAGCTGTCGATGCATTGTTTGACAATGGTCGTCGTGGCAAAACGATTCACGGCCCCAACAAACGTCCTCTGAAATCACTCTCCGACATGCTCAAGGGTAAACACGGTCGTTTCCGTCAGAACCTTTTGGGTAAACGTGTTGACTACTCTGGTCGTTCCGTTATCGCCGTCGGTCCTGAACTTAGACTTCATCAGTGCGGTCTTCCCAAGAAGATGGCACTCGAACTCTTCAAACCGTTCATCTTCAACAAACTTGTTAAGAATGGCCTCTGCAACACGATTAAGAGCGCCAAGAAGATGGTCGAAATGGAGAAAGACGAGGTTTGGGATATCCTCGAAGGCGTTCTCAAAGAACACCCGATTCTCCTCAACCGTGCTCCTACGCTTCACCGTCTCGGTATTCAGGCGTTTGAGCCGATCATGATTGAAGAAAAAGCTATCCGTCTCCATCCGCTCGTTTGTACGGCATTCAACGCCGACTTCGACGGTGACCAGATGGCTGTTCACGTTCCGCTTTCGCTCGAAGCCCAGATGGAAGCGCGCGTCCTTCTTCTTTCGACGAACAATATTCTTTCGCCTGCAAGCGGTAACCCGATCGTCGTTCCTTCACAGGACATGGTTCTCGGTTGCTACTATATGACGCGTCCGCGTCCGTATGCTCCTGGCTGCTACCGTGAAGACGAAAAAGGTCGTCCTGTCGAAGGCTTCTTCTCTAACTTCGATGAAGTCCGCATGGCATTCGACCACGGTAAGGTTCATCTCCAGGCCGAAATTAAAGTTCGCCACAAAAACGAAAAGACTGGTGAGATCGAAATTGTCGATACAACCGTCGGTCGCGTTCTCATGGCCGAAATTCTGCCCAAAGGCATGACGTTCGATATGATCAATAAGACGTTTACCAAGAAAGTTCTCGGTAAACTTATCGATCAGGCTCATCGCTATGCCGGCGATAAAGGTACCGTCCTCTTCGCTGACCGTGTTCGTACCATGGGCTATACCCAGGCTACGCTCGCTGGCGTCTCCATCAACATTCACGATATGATCATCCCCGAGACCAAAAAAGCTAAACTCACGGATGCTCAGAAAAAAGTTGATGAGATCTCTAACCAGTTCCGTGAAGGTTTGTTGACGGATAAAGAACGTTACAACAAAGTCGTCGATATCTGGTCTCAGGTTACGGACGAAATCTCCAAGGAAATGATGAAAAACATCCAGGAGGAAGAGTTCGTTGATCCTAGAAATCCGAAGAATCGCAAACGTGGTCCTTCGTTCAACGCCATTTATATGATGGCCGACTCTGGTGCTCGTGGTAGTCAGCAACAGATCCGTCAGATCGCTGGTATGCGTGGTCTTATGGCTAAACCTTCTGGCGAAATCATCGAAACGCCTATTCGTGCTAACTTCCGTGAAGGCCTCTCCGTTCTCCAGTACTTCATCTCCAGCCACGGTGCTCGTAAAGGTCTCGCCGATACGGCTCTTAAAACGGCTAACTCCGGTTACCTTACGCGTCGTCTCGTCGACGTCTCTCAGGATACCATTATCTTCCAGCAGGACTGCGGTACGCTCGATGGTATCGAAATGACGCCGCTCGTTAAGGATGGTGAAGTTATCGAAGATCTCGGCGATCGTATTCTCGGCCGTGTCGCCCTCTATGATGTCGAAGATCCTCATACCGGCGAAATCCTCGTTTCCGCAAACCAGGAAATCGACGAAGACGCTGTTGATAGAATCCGTAAGGCTTCTCTTCACTCCGTTTGGATTCGTTCCGGTCTCACCTGCCAGTCTCTCCACGGTATCTGTGCACTCTGCTATGGTCGTGATCTCGCTCGCGGTCGCCTTGTCAACCACGGCGAAGCCGTCGGTGTTATCGCCGCCCAGTCCATCGGTGAACCTGGTACCCAGCTTACGATGCGTACCTTCCATACCGGTGGTACCGCAAACGTCGAAGGCGTCGACTCAAGCTATGAAGCCCGTAACGAAGGTGTCATCCAGTTCCAGGATCTCAATCAGGTCGAAACGAACGAAAAACAACCCGATGGTAGCCCTATCTTCGTCGTCCTTAACCGTAACTCCAAAATTAGCATCCACGATAAAGAAACAGGCCGCGAATTCGAGTGCTATCCGCTTCCTTACGGCTCCCGTCTCTATGTCAAAGAAGGTGACCTCGTTAAAAAAGGTAAACTCCTCGCTGAATGGGATGCATTCGCTAACGTCATGGTTTCCTCCGAAGGCGGTATCGTTAAATACGCTGACATCCTCGAAAACCGTACGATGAGCGAAGAAAACGATAAGACGACAGGTCTTTCGCATAAAACCATTATCGAAACTAAAGAAACCGATCTCCAGCCGCGTATCGTCGTTCGCGATCCTGAGTCCAAAAAGACGCTCGCTGAATATCCCATGCCCGTCGGCGCTATCCTCGTCGTCAACGATGGCGATCAGATTGGTCCCGGTGCTACCCTCGCTAAAATAATTCAGGCTGACCGTAAATCCGGTGGTATCGTCGGCGGTCTTCCCCGCGTCGCTGAGCTCTTCGAAGCACGTAAGCCGAAAGAACTCGCGATCATCTCCGAAATCGATGGTGTTGTCAGCTATGGCAAAGATACCAAAGGTAAACGCCGCGTCATTATTACGCCGGATGTCGGTGAAGCTACTGAATACTTGATCCCCAAAGGTAAATACATCATCGTCCACCCGGGCGACCGTGTCTCCGCTGGCGATCAGCTCATGGAAGGTTCCGCTGACCCCCACGATATCCTCTCCGTTAAAGGCCGTAAAGACCTCGCGTCCTATATGGTTAACGAAATTCAGGGTATCTACCTCACGCAGGGTGTTCGCATTAACGATAAGCACATCGAAGTCATCGTTCGTCAGATGCTCCGTCGCTGCAAAATCACCAAAACAGGTGACACCCACTTCCTCCTCGATGAACATGTTGACCGTTTGGCTTTCGAAGCCGAGAACAATCGCATCCTTGAGCGCGGCGGTGAACCCGCTGAGGCTGAAGATCTCCTCCTCGGTATTACTAAAGCCTCTCTCTCGACAGACTCCTTCATCGCTGCTTCAGCATTCCAGGAAACAACCAAAGTTCTCACCGAAGCCTCCATCCGTGGCCTCGACGATGGCTTCTATGGCCTCAAAGAAAACGTTATCATGGGTCGACTCATCCCCGCTGGTACCGGTCTCCATCAGTATCGTTACCTCGGAATGGTCGTTGAAAAACCTAAATATGATGATTAATCTTTGATCATCTCTCTTGGTTGGCCTGGCTATTGGGCTTATGCCCAATACGCCAGGCGAGCGATGCTATAAAAAAAGCCGTCAGCAAATGCTGACGGCTTTTTTTATACGCATCGCTTTTATTTTAGGAGTGCAAACAAAACATGAGCATTCGTGCGCTTCAACGCTTTGCGTTCATGACTTGTGCTCCGGATGAATCGTAACAATATCAGTGATAAATTGTGCTTTTGAACATATCGTACGTAAAACGAGTTTTTATTCCAGTCAATTATAACAACTGTTTAAGACTGTTGTAAGTTATTTCATAAATCGATAGGTATTTAAAGGGTATTTCAGCTTTGGCCATTGCCTCTCGCTGTTTGTTTGATATCTCGGTGTATGGATAAATACCGAAAACAAACGGGAAAAATGAATACATAAAATTGTCGATGTCCTCGCTTTTTTTTTCGGGACAAAATTTTACTATAAGATTTCTAATGCCTTCGCGCGTGCGCTTGTAAGCATATTTAAATGTTATAAGATTTTCGATTCGGCTGTGCTCTTCCATTTCAAATAAGTTCATCGAAATGAGTTTGAGCATACGCGTGCTGTTTGAAATGGAATTCGCAATTTTTTCGGCAAGTTCGTCTTTGCTTAGTATTTCGTGTTGATCGAGAATTGCTTGCAGTCGATCAGCCCAAAGAGAATACTCGCGCTCTAATAACGCTAAGAAGATCTCTTCTTTTGTTTCAAAATAATTATATATTGAAGTGCGCGTAAAGCTCGTTATACTGCCGATTTCTTTAATGGTAATGTCTTTAAAAGACATTATTTCATAAAGTTGTGCGCAGGCATTGATGATTTCTTCGCGCCTTGCATTTGTCAGTGCAGCTGATCCTCTGGGCATTTCAGGTCACCTTATTGATACGATCTACAAATATCCCCTGTGCTGTCGATACCACATTTTCAATATTGAAGCCAACAATCGAGCACGAGCAGCTAGGTGAGTGCATGGATGCAACGATAGGTAAACTAGATTTAGGTGATACAAAACGTAAATTTCAGCAAATGGGAAGAGAATAAACTACTAGATCGTTTATTAAAGTGTGTTGTATTCTGCGTAAGCGGTCTGTGTTAGCCTCAAGCGAGTTGTTTGAGTTACCAAAGGAGAACAAAAATGAAATCGATTTTTACAGGTATTTTGGCAGCATGTTTATTCATCGTAAGCGCTGGTAACGCTATGGCTTATTGCGGTAGCGATAGTGATTGCCATAATGGTGCTTCTTGCATGCCCGGCGGCAAATGCGCCTACGAAAAAGGCAGTTACTGTGGTAGTGATAAAGACTGTGGCTATGGCGTTTCCTGTAACGGTGGAAAATGTGCCACCTCGGGAGATGGGTACTGTGGTAGCGATAGAGACTGTGGTCATGGCGTCTCTTGCAATGGTGGAAAATGTGCCACAGCAGAAGGCAGCTATTGCGGCAGCGATCGTGATTGTGGTCATGGTGTTTCCTGTAACGGTGGAAAATGCGCGACAGCTCCTGATGGCGCTTGTTATTCCGATTCAGATTGTGGCCATGGTGGCGATTGTCGCGGCAACGTTTGCGTGAACGTCCACTAAGTAGATTACCACTCTAAGAGATCATCTCTACATTGAAATATAAAGCCGTAATTGTTTAGACAAATCTAATGTCAGTCTTAGTGACAGCGTGCTTTATGCATCCTAACTGTAAATGATAGCGTCCACACGAGTTCGCAAAATCGAAAAAACTAAAAAAGCCATTGGAATTCCGGTAAGATGAATTTGCTGAAACTCTCATCGAGACAGGAGGAACCAATGGCGAGAGTAATAAATAGGACAGAACTTCTTGAAT
>JAZRWH010000198.1:0-15793 GCA_045599585.1 Myxococcota bacterium | reverse complement strand
CATTTCGGGATTACCGAAAGCAATTATGGGGGGCAGAGATGCCATTTCGGAATTTCCGAAGGCGATTTTTAGGGCAATGTTGCCTTGCCGGAAATTCCGACGGGCATTGTTCGGGGGAGTGATGCCATTTCGGCATTTCCGGGAGCAACGCCCGGAAGAGCAGCGGCTTCCAGGCGCCATGTCTTGCCGTTTCTCGCCACCGTAGGCGGCCGCTAGGCGCCAGCCACCGTAGGCGGCCGCTAGGCGTCCACCCACGGTTATGCAAGGCAGCGGCTTTCAGCCGCACTCTGTGTGGCGTTCACACCTTGCCGTAGGCGGCCGCTAGGCGTCCACCCACGGTTATGCAAGGCAGCGGCTTCCAGCCGCACTCTGTGTGGCGTTCACACGTAGCCGTATGCGGTCGCTAGGTGCCAGCCACCGTAGGCGGCCGCTAGGCGTCCACCCACGGTTATGCAAGGCGTCGGCTTCCAGCCGCTGTATATAGGGGGCGGTCCGGTAAGAACCGTCCGGGCCGAACGTCTTTACTCGACGGTGATTTTGGCTTTAATCATGTTCATCCAGCAGGCGTAAGGAACGACGCCGGGCTTGGTGGGATTGAACTCGATGATGTTTTGGCCTTCGTGTAATTCGTATTCGATGCCGTATTCGGGGATGATGAACTTGTTGTTGCACGAATTGAGTTCGTCCGCTTTGACATCGAGAATCCATTGAACGGGTGTGCCTGCTTTGACGACAATGTCGGGGTAATAGCCGTTATTGAGCGTACTGTGGATGACCTGTTTTTCATCCTGAGGAGCCGCGAGGGCGTTGTTCTCGGTACCTGCGTTTTGAGTGTCCTGCTTATCCAGTTTCATTTGGCACACTGTACCCTCTGAATTGCCGTCACACGACGAATTCTGCGTCGTTTGCGCGTCAGTGTTATTTGTATCAGATTTCGAATTACATGCCGTCAAGCCATAGATGACGGTGGCAAGAACAACAACGAAACTCGCTATGACCGGGAGGATGGAGAAGGATTTTTTAGCGGGAGCGGTATCTGCAGTGGAATTATTATTGAGCTCTTCGGACATGGTTCATTCCTCGTGATTGGTTTGGGCGAATATAGAGGGGGTAGCGGCGTATTGGCGAAGCCAATAGACGCTCAGGGGGAGGCTTCCCCCTCCCAAATTATAATAATAAAAATGTAAAAACGAGCGATTATTGGACGTCGATATGGGCTTTGATCATGCCCATCCAGCATGAATAGGGGATTGTGCCTGGTTTTGTGGGCGTGAATTCGATGATGTTTTGGCCGGGGTGGAAGGTATATTCGATGCCGTATTCGGGGATGATGAGTTTGTTGTTGCAGCCGTTGATGTTTTCGGGGGCGGCGTCGATAATCCATTGCACGGGTGCGCCGGCTTTGACGACGATATCGGGGTACTGGTTGGATTGGAGCGTGCTGTGGATGACTTGTTTTCCGTTCTGCAACGCCATTTGAGCGCCGTTTTCGGCGGATTTGGACGGAATGGATTGCGGGGCTATGACGCCTGTAATGATGCCTGCGACACAGCATAAAAGCGCAGCCACGCGAGTGGAAATCTTTGCAGCGCGGGACTTTGCGGGGATCCAGAGCAGGCAGCCTGCGATTGCGGCCGCCATAACGATGACGTTAAGCGCGGAGTCGCCGATCATGCCTGTGAGTGCGGAGCCTTGGGCACACATGGCAAGCCCGAGGACGATAACTAAGATTGAGCCGGCGAGCATGACGGCACGCGTGAATTTGCGGCCGAGCGCGGTGACGAGCGCGCCGAGTCCAAGCACGAGCGGCACAGTGCCGAGGCTGAAAAAGAGCATCGCAAGGGCGCCGGAAACGGGGTGGGCGGTGCCAAGCGCGACGAGCCACATCGACTGGAGTGGGCCGCATGGCATGATGCCATTGAGCAGCCCCACGACAAACGCTCCATGTCCACGATGTTTTTCTGTGTTCAGTTTTGCGCTCAAACCTTTGGGCAACGATAGGCGCAGTTTTGCAAACAGGCCGCTCATGCCGAGCCCCATGACGATCATGAAGACGCCGGCAAAGATCTTGATGCCGCCCTGAAAAATCATGGAAAGCCCGAATTCAAAGGCGTTGCCGAGAAGCAGCCCCACGGAGCCTGCGATCGCACCGATCAAGGTATAAGAGACGACGCGACCTAGGTTATACAAAAAAGCCGGTTTGAAGGCCGCTCGCGCGTTTTCCTGTGTTCCGTTCGTGGGGAGACACTGGGAAAGATTAATGCCGCCACACATGGCGATGCAGTGCACTGAGGTAATAACGCCCGTCACGAACAGCATACCATACCCCATGCCGCTTTGGGCCAGCGAACTCGGTGCAAGCAGGTTGAGCACGCCCGTCATTTGCAAAATGAAATAGAGCCCCGCGATGATGATCAGGATCGAAATCGCGTCCGATGGCTTGAGCCCTCGTTTTTGGGGCAAAATTTCATAGCCAAGTTCGGTGATAGCAGCAGCGATTTGTTTGAGCGTAATCTGGCTGGGATCGTAATTGAACCTAGCATCTTCGTTGCGAAGGCTGACGTTGACATCGAAAACGCCACTGAGCTTTGTGAGAGCTTCAGTAACACGCGTTTCGCAATTTGAGCAAGTCATGCCGCCAATGTTAAATGTCTTTGTCTCCAATGTCATACCATCGTTCATCTCAGAGGTTCATCCCCTGAGTGAGCTTTGTACATCAATGTTATAATAATAAAAAGGTAAATTGTTTGTTCTTTAACTACACGTAAGCATGCTTGGAATAATAACCAAAATATTAATATAAAAAAGCATTCAAGAATATAATTATTGTGACAACTTTTGAAACAATAGAAATAATATATTTAATATTAGCAGCTAATATTACGATACACAGCTGTCACAGTGACATATTTTCATTAACTATAACGAAATGCGCCCGCTGCTTGCCTTCGGCTTCGCGACGCAGGCGATTTAACAGTTATCTTAAGTCTTTTTCATGTTTAGAAGTGACTATATATCGATAAAACAAAGCTACTGTAGAGTTGTCCGAGTATTTTATGAAATTTTAGTGGGACAGCAGTGTTATGAGATGAAATTGACGTTTGAAAAGGAACTGAATGATATTTAATATTCGAAATCATTAAATTCGGCGATATTGCTCAAAAAATTGTTTTTGTGTACATCGAAGTATGAAGCTTTTTTTGTATGGCTAAAAGGTCGTCCGGCTATTCGCGCTGCGAATACGCCGGCCGGTCTGCGCTTCTCGTGCGTCTTCGTCGCACTCAATACGCGCGACGCGTATGGACGGCCGAAGGCCGGAGAAGCGGCGCGAGGCGGACGTATTGAGCGGGAGCGAGATAGGACGCCTAAAAAGACTGAGGCGACGCGTATGGACGGCCTAAGGCCGGAGAAGCGGCGCAAGGCGGACGTATTGAGCGGGAGCGAGATAGGACGCCTAAAAAAGCTGAGTGCACAAAAAAAGCCCCCTGATGCCAGGGGGCTTTAGATTAGGAATCTAGGCTAAGATTAGAGCTGAGCCATAGCTTCTTTTGTAGGAGCGTGGTTAGGATCGACACCTAGCGCGCGTGTGAACATGTCTTTGGCGCGTTTGGGATCGTTGGTTTTAACGCGGAGCATACCGAGATAGTAGAAGATACGGACTTTTGTTTCTTTGTCTTTGATGTTCATCTGATGGAGGAGGAGACCCTGCATGATCTTGAGGGAATCATCGTACTTCTCAGCATCGTAGAGCATGATACCGTACTCGAGACTATTCTCGATATTGTTTTTGTCCATGTTGTATGCCTGTTCGAAGGCTGCACGAGCTGCTTCGAGATCGCCTTGTTTCTTGAGCATTTTACCTTTGATGCTGAGGAAAGGCGGCAATTTTTTGTTTTGTTTAGCAGCAGTAAGTTTGTCGATAATGTCGTTGAGGATAGGCGCCGCATGATCAACGTCATCAGCCATGAGATAGGTGTTAACGAGGTTTGCGGCGAGATCGATGTCATCCGATTTGATAGCATAGATCTTAGCGAGAGCGTCAGCGGCGACAGCGTAATCCTTGAGTTCGTCAGCAGCGGTCTTAGCGATGTCATTATAGATATCAATGCGGGCGTTTTGATCGTCTTCATTTTCAGCTTTAACGTTAAGGAGTTGCAGCTGTTTAGCGACGTTTTTAGAGGCCTTTGCGATATTCATGAGGGCATCGAGTGCAACCGTATTTTTCTTATCGAAGGAGAGCGCCTGTTCGTAGCACTCAGCGACCTGCTCGGAGCTCCAGTTAGCTTTTTGAGCGAGCTTAGCGAGTTCGCAGCAGACATCGGCTTTTTGTTCAGCGGGAACGAGTTCGAGTTTACGCTTCAAGGAAGCCATTGCGAGGTCGTAGTCGTTCTGCTGCTCGTAAATGCTGATGAGTGTCGTAAGCGCGTCGAGGTTAGCGGGGTCGTCGGCGAGGACATTTTTGAGAGAATCGATTGCAGTGTCGGCGTCATTGAGGTGTGTGGCGGCGAGATTTGCAATACGGATATTGATGGAAGTCTTATCTGCGACAGAGGAAGCTTTGTCGAGCTGTTCTTTGAGGAGATCGAGGAGTTCCTGATAATTGCCTTCAGCGGAATAGAGTTTATCGAGTTCAGCGAAAGCGTTGGTATTGGAGGGATCCGTGTTCATAGCCTCTTTGAGGTATTCGACGGCCTGGTAGGAATCACCGAACTTATCAGCAGCGATATGAGCGCGTTTGATGAGGATTTCGGCGCGAGCCTTATCATTATCGACCTTCGAGAACTGTTCGAGGAGGAGGTCATCGAGATCCTGGAAGGCTTCAGTCTTAGCGTAGAGGGCTTCGAGAGCGTCATAGACGTTATCGGAAGCTTTGATATTCAGAGCGTTACGATAATTGTCGATCGCGGAGGACGGATCATCGAGCTTCTCATCATAGGCCTTAGCTAAGGTAAGGTAGATATCGAGCTGAGCGTCGTCATCGGAGACGGCAACGAGTTTACGGTTGAGGAGGTCAACGTATTTATCGTTCATATCCTTATCAGCATAGAGCTTGAGGAGCGGATCGATTGCGTTGAGATCGGTATCGTCAATGGCATTAATTTTCTCGTAGAACTCGATGCCCTTATCGGAATTGTTAAGGGTATTGAGCGCGAGATCAGCGCACTGGAAGAGCAATTTTTTCTGTTCAGGCACTTCGAAGATGAGTTCAGCGAGTTTTTCTCGAGTATTAAGGAGCTGAGCCGCGTCGTTAGAGCGTTCATATATACCTTCGAGTTTACGGAGGGCATCGAGATTTTCAGCGTCGCAGTCAATGACTTGGAGGAGTACAGCTTTCGCATTTTCGTCGTCATTGAGCTTATTAATATAGAGATCTGCGAGTTTAAGGTTCGCCGAGAGTTTCGCATCTGCGTCATCAGAAGCTTTTGCCGTGACGGAATAGGCGTCCGCGAGAACATTCCAAAGCTGGAGTTCGGAGGCGATATTTTCGATAGAAGCGAGGACTTCAGCATCGGAAGCATCGAGGGCGAGTGCTTTGGTATAAGCGTCGAGGGCGGCAGATTTGTCGTTATTGACGTCGATCTGGAGCTGAGCAATGCGTTTGTAGAGCGTCACGGACTCGGAAGGATCGTCAGAGACAGCGATTTTAGCATCAAGGAGGTTGATGAGTTTAGCGTTGTCATTGCGTCCAACGTAGATGGGTTCGAGGAGTTCGACAGCATCGTTCGTAAGATCTTTATTACGGATAAGGGATTCGATCGCGTTAATAGCGTCCTCATTCGAAGCATCTTCCCAGATAATCTGTTTGAAGAGTTCGAAGGCTTCGACGGGCTGTTCTTCTTTACGGAGGGAAGCGAGGTCAAAGCGGAGTTGATTGATCGGCTGATGTCCAGCATCGATACGTTTTTGGAGGATGTCAGCAAGCTTCTCGTTGTCACCGGTAATTTTGTAAAGTCTATTGAGGGATTCGAGGGCATCGTTACTGAAGGCATCGATGTCGAGAATGCGCTCATAGAGCTGAACAGTTTTCGGAACATTGTTGAGGTTATGTTCAGAATAATCGGCAGAGAGGAGAGAGAGTTTGACGGTGACATCGGGATCGTCAGCGTGTTCGATGATCTGATCGCAGAGATCAGTAAGCTGCTGATAAGCCTCATTTTTAACCGTAAGACGTTTGATTTCTTCGATGATTTCGTCGTCAGAGGGTTGAGCTTTTAATGCATCCGCGACGAAACCGAAGGCTTTGTCAGCGAGAGTCGGGTTCTGGTCAGCGACTTTAGCTGCATCGAGGTAGAGGCCACGTTTTTCGAACTCATCATCAGAAACGGCGATCTTACGCTGCGATACGCGAATGAAGGCATCATCGTCACCGATCTCGCGATAGAGCGGCATGAGAACAAGCGCGATATCACTGACGAGATCGTCGTTATCGATGAGCGTATTGAGCATGCAAACAGCATCTTCGACGTTGCCATCCTCGCGAACGAGGTTGGAGAGAAGTTCAACAGCGCGCGCTTTATCGTCAGCTTTCTCAATGAGGATATGGGCCATTTTGAGGAGTTTAGCCTGTTTCTTGGCAGTATTCTCATTGCGGGCATAGAGGTCAGCCTGCGTCTGAAGATTATCGATGAGATCATCCGTACGATCAGCAGATTCGTAGATAGCTTCGAGGGCATCGAGCGAAGTGATGTGCTCAGCATTTTCGACGAGAGCTGCATTGTAATGTTCAATCGCTTCGTCAACATCATTGAGTTTTTCAGTTTCGATCTTAGCGGCACTGACGTGAAGTCTGATGCGTTCATCAGCATCCGAAGCACTATCGATCTTACGCTGGAACACGTTGATGAGCTCTTTCCAATTTTCAGTTTTGGTATAGAGCGCTTCAAGCGCATCGAGCGCGATCTGATCTTCAGAATCGAGATCGAGTACCGTATTATAGGCATCAATCGCGGCCTGATTATTATTAAGAGAACGTTCCTGGAGATCAGCGATCTTGTAATAGAGGTCTTTCTGATCAATGACAGAGGACGAGATATCAGCGTGTCGTTTGAGGACGTTAACGAGTTTTTCGGGCTTGGAAGCAGCAGCATAAATGCTCTCAAGAGCACGAATGGCATCAAGATTCTGATCATCCTGAGCAACGATGGTTTCGTAGCATTCAGCGGCTTTTTCGGAGTCGTTAAGCTTATCATTCCAAATGACAGCAGCGCGTTCGAGGAGCTGGAGTTTCTCAACATCATCATCGCAGTGATTGATAGCATCCATATAAACGGAGGCAAGATCAGCGCAATTGTTGAGTTCTTCAGAGAGTTCTTCAACCTTCGTTCTTGCTTCAGCGGAAGCAGGTGCGGCCACGAAAGCCTTAGCATAGGTATTGAAAGCTCGCTGATGGTGCATGTCATGTTCCTCATAGAGGGCGGCCTGACGCATCATAAGTTCAACGCGCGTAATGTCATCATCTGTCGTATTGATCATGACATCGAGAACATTCGCGAGTTTGCTCCACTCAGCAGCCGTATAGACGGGCTCAAGGATAGAGGCCATGGCATTTCTGATTTCAGCATTTTCATCAGAAGCAGGTGTATTCTTGAGCATTGCTTCGACAGCACGTTTGCATACCGTAGAACTTGGCATCATCTCAAGTGCACTACGCAACGTTTCGACAGCTTCATCGGTGTTGTGGAGCTCATTATAGAGCGTCACGCCGAGTTTATGCATAACTTCGATACGTTCGCTGTCTGAGGAGACGACGTCAGCCTGATTACGGAAGAAGTCAACTAACGCTTCAAACTGCGAGGTTTTGCGTAAGAGTCTTTCGAGAGCGGAAGCCGCAACTGAAGAGGTGGGATCGAGTTCGAGAATACTCTGGAACGTCTTTGCAGCTTCTGCATCGTCGTTTGTAATTTCTTCCTGAATGGTCGCAATGCGGAGCAAGAGTGCGATTTTTTCATCCTGATCCTGAACGATTTCATTCTTCATGATCCAAAGTTTCAGGAGGTTGGTGTAATCGTTTTCTTTTGCATAGATCCATTCGAGAACATTGTAAGCTTCGAGTTCTTCCGGATCTTCTTCGAGCATGCTGTAGCAGAGTTTTGCGGCCTCTTCAGTCTGAGCAAGGCGTTCGGCCTGAAGTTTCGCCAAACCGATCATAATGACGCGTTTGTCAGAGTAATCATCGAGTTTATCGCCATCGAGCGCAGCTTTGTAGAGCTCAGCCCATTTGTTGAGGTCGAGCGTAGCCGAGGAAAGTCTTTCAACTTGAGCCTGAGTATCCAGATCAGCGGGCTGAATCTCGAAGATACGACCATAGGTCGAAAGTGCCTCATTTTGATTATTGAGGTTATTTTCCCAAGTATTTGCAATTTCCGTGAGGACCTGAACGCGAGTGAACTCATCTTCTGCATTCTGAGCACGAATCTCGAGGGCATGAATGAGTTTATCCCACTGACAATGATTTTTGTAATTAGGTTCAAGGATGTCGCCAATAGAAGCGACCTCGACACCTTTTTCGAAGAGGAGCTCAAGGTAAGCAATTACTTCGTTATTATCAGGCTGTGCGGAGATGATCTCCTGGAGCGTTTGAATTGCGTCGAAATTCTCATCAAGTTTTTCGTGCTGGAGCTTAGCAAGTCTGAACTTGAGCGCCATTCTATCGTCATCGGAAACAGCATCATTGATTTCGCCAGACAAAAGTTCTGCGAGTTCCTGCCACATTTCCTGCTGTTCATAGAGGCGTTCAAGCGCATGTTTAGCCTCAGTCGAGGTGTTGTCCAAATCTGTAATGCGAATATAGGTTGCGATCGCATCATCAGGTTTATGGCAAGCATCTTCCTGGATAGAAGCCATACGGAGGAGGATCGGCAGCTGTGCATCCATTGCAGGATCAGCATCCAATTTTGCTTCGAGCGTATTGAGGAGTTTATCCCAAGCTTCTTGCTTCGAATAGAGGGCATCGAGAGCATTAAGAGCGGTTACATCATCAGCCTGAATCTCGAGCGTAGCTTTGTAGGTTTCTTCAGCCGCAACTTCGTCGCTGAGTTTGCCGAGCTGAATAGCAGCAATACGATTATTGAAAGCCACCTGACTTTCAGCATCGTAAACGGCATCCACAACTTTGCGATATACGTCAACGAGAGCAGCAGGATTATCGTTTACATCACAGAGCGCTTCGATCTGAGTGATATTGTCATCAGACTGATCAATGACAACGATACGTGCATAGTCATTAAAGGCGCCTGCCATATCCTCAAGTTTATCCTGATGGATAAGCGCGATACGTTTAAGAAGTTCAACCTGAGAAATAGGATCAGATTCAAGGTCGAGCTGGATTTCGAGAATATCGACGAGTTTAGCATTCTGTTCGGTACGCTCGTAGACGGATTCAAGCACTTTAGAGACATCCAATTTATAGGATTCGTCATCCAAGAGTTTGTTAAGCGCGTCAACAGCACCGACATAGTTAGGATCACGATCAAGGATAGAGCGATAATATTCAATCGCTTGATCGACATTAGAGAGCTCACCAGCATAGAGCTGACCCAATCTGAACTCAAGATTGCTTGCCATTTCTTCGTTGGCGTTTAGGGCAAGTTTCTTTTGGAGAATATCAGCGAGGTCGTCATACTGTTCCTGACTCAAATAGAGTCGATCAAGAGCATCGAGATTTTCTGTATCTTCAGGGAAGAGATCAAGGATCTGAACGTGCAGCGAAGTAGCTTCGTCATAATCTTTGAGTTTTTCTTCCTGGATAGACGCCATTTTATTGAGGATAGAACGTTTTTCCTCACTATCGTCTGTAAGATTGAGTTTCGTTGCAAAGTTTTCAACGAGATTCTTCCAATCCTCGGTCTGTGCGTAGAGTTCTTCGAGCACATCCAAGGATTCACGATCATCGGCAACATTGTCAAGGATCTCTCTATAATTCTCGATAGCGCCTTTCGGATCTTCGATGCAATCACGGTTAATCGTCGCCATTTTGCGAAGAATATTCACCCGATCATCGCCCGAGCCGACTTCTGCTTTGAGCTTAAGTACGGAGAGAAGTTCATTCCAATTCGAAGCCGCTGTATAGAGATTTTCGAGGGCATTGAGAGATTCAACATCCATCTCATCAATAGCGATCATTGCACGGTATGCGCCAATTGCTTTTTCGGAGTCTTCGAGCTGTTCCTCATAGATATGAGCCATACGACTATAGAGGTCATGCTTAAGGACATCATCATCGACGTCATCCATTTTTGAATTGTACAGATCGATGATCTCCTGCGGTTTTTCGAGATCCAGTGCCATCTGTTCAAAGTCGCTGCGGTTCTCAACATTAGAGATATCCGCGATAAGCGCACTTCTAAAGGCCTGGAATGCGCCTTCTTTGTCATCAACAGAAGCATCAAGCAGGAGGAATGCAATACGACGATTCAGCTCAACCTGATCATAAACATCGGTGGTATCGGACAACTTAATGCGAAGGACCGAAACGAGAGCAGCCTTGTCATCATTTTCAGAATAGATCGGTTCGAGAAGCTCGCAAAGCGAAGCTCTATAAGCAGGCGCATCTTCAACATCAATGCTGACGAGTCGTTTGAGCAAAGCATCTGCACAGCTAAGGGCTTCAGCATGCGTCTTATCTTCCGAAAGGATAGAGCTATAGCATTCGACAGCGCGTTCATAATCCGCAATATGATCTGTGCAAACGCCAGCAAGTTTACAACGAACGTCATAAAGTTTTTCGCTGTCAGAGTAGAGGTTCAATTCGCTGTCATAGAGATCAGCGAGAGCCTGCCATTGTTCTGAAGCAGAGAAGAGGCGTTCAAGAGCAGCAAGTGCATCTTCTTGATAGGCATCGATATCAAGGATAGCACGATAAATGCGAATTGCGTTGTCTTTGTCAGACAAGATATCCTCATAAATCTGAGCCGCCTGGAGATTGTAAGCAACGCGTTCTTCGTCGCTAGAATCGACGTGTTGCGCTTTAAATTCGTAAAGTTTAACAAGCTTGTCGAAGGCATTCGCTGTCTTATAGAGCTTCTCGAGGTGAGACACAGGCTCCATATTATCAACATCGTGATCATGCAAGCGTTCCCACAGGCAGACGCTTTCTTCTTCGTTGTTGATTTTTTCTTCAACGATAAGCGCACGTCTACGGAGAATTTCAAATCTCCATGCGTCATCATGATCAGCATCAGCTTCAATCGTGCCATAAAGAGCACTCAAGCGCTCATTGCCATTTTCAACATCCTCGTCATCCGCAAGATTTTCAAGATTCTGCTGAACGTTTTCATCCTGGGGATCAAGTTTGAAGAGTTCGAACGCAGCTTCAAATGCACGTGCATTATCTTGGAGTGCATTGTAACGAATGTCGTAGATTTCTTGCCAAACAACGAGTTTATCAGCGTCATTTTCAAGCGTCTCAAGACGAATGAGAAGCATGGAACAGAGTTTTTCAAACTCATTCGAGGATTTGTAGACCGGAATAAGGATTTCGGCCAACTGGTGGCGCTCAACACCTTCTGCGATAAGATTTTCGAGGGTAGAGATCGTCTGAACATGCTCTGCATTTTCTTCGAGGATCTCAGCGTAAAGCCCCACAGCATCCTGAAGCTGACCCAATCTAGTACGTTTTACTTCAGCAAGCTCAAATTTTACTTCAAGGTGATCCTCCGGCATGAGGTCGAGTTCACGCTGAAGGACTTCTGCAAGTTTGCTCCAGTTCTCGGAAACATCGTAAATGCCTTTGAGGCCAGCTAAGGCATCGACATTTGCGTTATCAAGCTCAAGCACATGCTCATAGGATTTTTCAGCATCCTCAATGCGTTCAAGCTGCGTTACCAAAAGCTGAGCACGTTTGAATGAGAGTGACTTTTCCTCCTCCTGATCCTGGGTTAGCGCCAACTTACGATCGATAACAGAGAGGAGTTTTTCCCATTCGTTATTTGCTTCATATAAACTGCAGAGCGCATCGATTGCTTCGACATCATTCTCATCAGCTGCAAGACAGGCTTCCCAACTTGCAATTGCTTCTTCGTCTTTTGAAAGGTCGTTCTGGCAGACACGTGCCAATTGGCGATGAATTGCCAAAACGGATGCAGCATCCGGAGCATCATCGCGTTTGAGAAGCTCAGTATAAACGTCATAAAGCGTCTGAGATTCCTGTGTTGTCGAAACGAGATTTTCAAAATGTTCACGAAGATCACTGCGATTCGGCTCAAGGGCAATCGCTTTTGCGCAATAAGCTGTCGCGTGGGTAAGTTCGTTAAGCTCCTCTTCATAGAGACGAGCAATCTCAATGTATTTTGCTAGTTTCTCACTCGAATCGTTTGTAAGTTCGAGGAGGATCTGATGCATTTTAATCGATTTTTCATGCTCACCATTCTCCGTGTAGTAAGCAAGTAAGCGTTTCGCTGTTGCTTCGTGATTCGGAGAAATCTCAAGTATTTTTTCGAGAGCAGCGACAGCCATTTCGGAAGACTGGACATTCTTCTCAGCCACATCCGTCATGCGCTCATAGAGAGACATACGCTCGTCGCTTGAGTCAAGTTCACCAGCCGTAAGGTCAAGCAGCTCATAAATCTGTTCATTCAATCCAAGCTGCGTATACAGATTGACAAGTTCATCCCAGCTGTGGCTCGAAACGAAAAGCTGCGTAAGCGAACTGAGGGCGCGGTCTTTACCTTCCTCAATCGAAAGCATATCTTGATAAGTTTCAATCGCAGCATCACGATTATTCAATTTATCGAGATACAAATGTGCGATCTGCTCAAGCGTATCAATGCGTTCAGACTCACTATGCGCTACAGTAAGCTGGCGTTTGTAAACCCCTAGCAAAGCCTCATTGTTCGACTCTTTTCCGTAAAGTCTAATAAGTTCCTGTAAAGCTTCGCTCGGATCCTCAAGCGCTTCACTTACAGCTTCCCAGCTTGCAATCGCTTTTTCGCTGCTTCTTAAATTATGCTCACCGATATCAGCCTGACGTTTGAGCAGCTCAATTTTTTCGCCAGATTCTGAAACGGCCGCCTCTTTCTCGAGAATATCATAAAGATTAGCCCACGAATTACGCTGTTCATAAAATTCGTGAAGCTGTTTGAGAGCTTTGCGCTGCGACGGATCAATCTCAATGACGCGTGTGAGTGGCTCAATCGATTTTGCAACGTTACCGAGATTAGAACTCCAAATCGTAGCAATACGATAGTACGTATCGACAGCGCGATCGGTATCTGTCGTATTTTTGGCCATCTGATCCAAAATACGGAGAAGGTCATTCCAACGTTTAGAAGCTTCGTAACGTGCTACGAGCTGATTTGCTGCATCTTCGTCAGCAGGATCAATCTCAAGAATCTGGTTGTACATTTTGATAACCATTGCATCTAGCTTGAGCTGGTTATCATAGATATCAATGCACTTGCGCAGCAATGCAACGCGCTCATCCTTGTTATCTTCAGGAAGGGCATCCATATCATTCTTATAGATCTCAATAAGAGCCTGCCATTTTTGTGCACGTGTATAAAGACCGATAAGTTCTTCACGTGCTTCAGCAACAAAACGGCCCTCTTTCATCAGCTGATTCCACTCATTAATAGCCTTTCCAGGATTATTGAGTTTCTCTTCGCTGACCTGAGCAATTTCGCGCACAACGCCGAGCTCACGATAGCTCCCTTGAACAACACCTTTCATAAGTTTAAGGTTGTTCTGGAGACGCAACCAATCTTGGGTTTCACGGTAAAGTCTGTTGTAGAAACGAAGAACTGCCATATTTTTGGCATCTGCACTCTTGACGCGTTTGTACTGTTCTTCAGCTTCTTTCATGGAGTTCAGACGTTTTTCGTAGATGATCGCAAGATCGAGCATCATAGGAATTTCGTCAGGTGTATGACGAAGTTTGCGCGTCGTATCTGCCATCGTAGCAGTCAAAGCACGAAGCGCAGATTCGTCTTTACCCAACACAACACTCTTCGCTTTATATGAAACCAGAGCGTCGTCACCTTCAGCTAAAGGCTCAGCAACAGCAACAGCTTCTTCGCGACGATCGAGGTAACGATCGAGAATATCGGAATACCAAGCTTTAGCGTATTTTTGAGAACGTTCATCGCCAGCTTTTTCGCTCAAACCTTTAAGGAGTTCAGCCATATCATCATAGGCTTCAATCTCTTCGAGAGCAGCAGCAATCTCACGCGCATCGTCCTGACTCTGGACGAATTGAATACCTTTTTGTGTTGCCTGAGCAAGCTGACAAGCGTTTTTGTTGTCGACATTGCGATAAATAAGTTCACAGCACGCTTCAAGATCCTGAAGGACAGCTTCTGCAGTCACTTCTTCTTCAACGGCAACTTCTTCGGAAGCTACTTCAGCTGCAACTTCTTCGGCGGAGGCGGCTGCAACTTCTTCTTCAACGGCTGCGGCTTCTTCGACAACTTCTTCCGCTACTGCCACTTCGTCGGAGGCTGCGGCTTCTTCAACGGCAACTTCTTCCGCTACTGCAACTTCTTCAACGGCTGCGGCTTCTTCAACGGCAACTTCTTCCGCTGCTGCAACTTCTTCGGAGACAACCTCTTCCGCTACTGCCACTTCTTCAACGGCTGCGGCTTCTTCAACGGCAACTTCTTCCGCTACTGCAACTTCGTCGGAGGCTGCGGCTTCTGCTGAAACAACTTCTTCTGCTGATACTTCGGCTAACTCTTCCGACTCTGATGAAGCTTCAGATTCGACAACTTCTTCCGCTGATACTTCGGCTAACTCTTCCGACTCTGATGAAGCTTCAGAAGCCGCTTCCGACTCTGATGAAGCTTCCGATTCACTCATATCATCTTTTGTTGGCTCATCAGCTTCAGTAGATGCATCCAAGGCAGTCTCAATCGCATATAAGCTCGAAATCTCGTCATAAATCGAGTCAACATAATCATTAGCAATGTCACGCGCTTTACGCTCAAACTCATTTGCCTTCTCTTCGTTGCCAATGCGGTGCTTGCAAAGCAAACTCAACTCAAGAAAAACACGCGCTTTACGCTCATCATTCGATCCATTTTCAAGTACACCAAGCTCAATCTGAAGGAGCTTAACAACCATTTGGATATTATTATTGGCTGTATAGATACGACGAGCAGCATCAAAGCTTTCCGTTCTTTGGCTGTAAGTACGAACAGCCTGCTGGTAACACTTAATAGCCCGGTCAGGTCTACCAAGTCTCATTTCAAAAAGCTGACCTATGACGTGAAGTATTCCGCTCTGTTTCTCCGGCGATGATTCAGTGTTTGCAGCTTTCGCCAAAATATCGACCAACTGCTCCCAGTTCGCCAGTTCCGGATACTTTTCATAAAGCCCTACGAGTGCTTTGAGGCGATTGCCTTCCTGCAGAAGCTGCGAAAGCTGATTAAATGTCTCCTGATCCTTAGGATTACGTTGTAAAGCCTCTTGGCACGCTTTAATTTGCTCTTTCATGACATCCCCTAATGCGATTGAAACAGTGCTTGCGCACAAAAAATAGCGACTTATCTTCTAAACCATACCTGCGTTATCTTCAACCAAAACTGAAAATTTCAGATGTCAAATTTCCTACCTTTTTCGCTTTTTTAACTGCACTAAAATGCTCTCCCCTCCCCTCTCATTTGTTCAAAAACTTACATCCTCGCTTCTTGTCCACAAAACCACCATAATAAATTTCCACTTGGCTAGCGTCCAAAAAAGTTCGCAAAAACTCGGAATCCCGATTTAACGAACACTATACGCGATCTCTGGGTAGAGAACATGCATTAATGTAAGCACGCCCCTTCTGAGACCATTCTTCAATATAATCGATGATGTACGA
>JAZRWH010000197.1:0-22933 GCA_045599585.1 Myxococcota bacterium | reverse complement strand
CCATCCCACTCCTTTGAATCAAAGAAGTCAGATTTCCTTTAATCTTATAGACACTTGATGTTGGATCATTCTCTCGAATGATCGCCCATTTCTCTATCACTTTCTACTGTTCTGTTTTCAATCTGTCTCTGAATCTCATTTATGAGTTCCAGCGAACGAGGAGGCTTATACGCGTCTCACCTACATCGGTCAAGAAATATTTTTAGTTTTTTTGATTCGCCTATTCTGCCTCGCATTTGACAGCTCCAACCATTCACGTAAACCAACATCATACTACGCAATCCGAGTTTTCATTTACTGTCGAATCAAGATGCTATTGCGGCGCGTATTGAGGCGCTAAACGCCGAAAAGCGACGCACGCCCGGCGTATCGGCTTTCGCCGATAGCCGGGCTCGCAAAATTTCAAACAATTTTTGTCGAAATTTCAAAAAATTGCCCTGTTCAATATCGCACAGCAATTCGCTGAGCCTATGCCACCACCGTTTTAAGGAGCCCAAACGTTGATTCACATCATTATATATAGCTCGATTTTTCTGCGAGGACCGCCCCGCTAGCCCGCTCGCGCGCGTCCGGCCGCTTTTTTGTCGCGACTTGTCCGGGAAACAACCCGTGGGCTGAGCACTGGCCGCGCACGAGAACATATAGGCAACTGGGGTTTCGCTGACGAACGATGCCTCAGATCTGCCTCACTGCTGACGAAAACACTCCCAGCTTTCGCTCGGCAACAGAGTTTTGGCGGATTTCTCTGGTTTTTTGATCTCGATCTTAATAACTTCGATTTTCAAAAAACATCCAGGCACCGTTCGAGGGGGCAGTCTGCTCAGGAGACGAGGCTTGGCCAAAAACCGCGGTGGCGGCGGCGGGGGCGGGCCCATGTCCATGGCCACCCCTCTGCCTAATCCAACCCCAAACCACCTACACCCACACGCGCACGTTCTTATCTTTCTTGCTCTCGACGTTCGTATTGTCCCACATATTGTGTTATGATCTATGAGTCGGCTTACCGACCACCGCAACTGTCAGATTGGCAGTCTTTATTTTTTCGAACGCCAAAAGAGTTTTTATGACCTTCGCACTTCTCTTCCTCGTTAGCCTTTCTGCTTGGCTAATCGACGCTATTCTACAGATCTTCCTCTACTACACGCCCAACCCGATCGGCCTTGAGTATATGGCTTATCCAGGCACAATGTTTGGACTCGGTATCTACTACTCTGCAGCCTTCATTTGCGGATTCAGCCTCCCGACCTTCATTGCCGCTGCTTTTCTCCGAAAACGCCCGGCCCAACCTGACGGCTTTAGTTGGAAAACACGTGAAAGCTTGATCTACTTTATTCACGTTCTGATCATGTTCCTTTTCATCTGTTGTAACCATGCCGATCACGAGCTCCTCCGTTTCTATGGCACGCATTACTCTATTCAAATGATGTCTGACTATGACCTCGGCTCTTCAACCGCTGGGTTCGTCATGGAAACACTTTATAGCGACTTTAGAGGACACTATTCCGCACTCTTCCTGCTCCTATTTCCTTTCTCTTGGCTCGCTTTTTGCCTCGTTTTTCGGAAAAAATTACAAAAAACCGCAGAACGTATCAAATCTGCAATCTCTATTCATGCCGAAAAAATCGTTTTTTACATCGTTCTGACTACGTTTGTTTTGCTGCCCATCACTGCATTCTGTGCATTTATTAAAAATGATGCAAAATTCGGTTGGACCATTCACGCAAGTCGGCGACAATTACGCGTTGCCCCCCTTCCTGTACAGCTCATTCACGATATTCGTGAATCGCGCCTACACGTCCTTGATGCCGCTGTAAAATACGAAAATATCGATCAAAAAATCCAAACACTTCGCGATCGCTGGTTAGCAGAAGAACCAGACAAAAATTGGCAATTCACGGGCGATATGCCGCTGCACAAGACTTACACAGGCACCTGTCCCAAACCTATGGGAACGGGACAACCCAACGTCGTTCTCATTTTTATGGAATCTACGCGCGCTTGGAACCTCCCCGATTTCAATGATCAAATCAAAGAAGACCCCATGCCATTCTTGCATTCGCTTATCACGGGCGAAAATAAGCTGCTTAAGAAAAACAATATGAAGAGTGCATATTTTACGCACTACGTAACCAATGGTCAGCCAACAATTGATGCGACAATCGCAGCACATCTTGGCATTCCTCCGCATTCTTCCATGACCGTTGCTTCCAAGTTTACCCGCTTGCCGCTCCCAAGCTACGCCTCTGCGCTTCGAAAACATGGCTATCATACGACTTTCGTCAACTCATCCGACGGCGGTTTCGATTCTTGGTCGCAATGGACACACAAATGGTATGACCAGACCTTCGACCCGCTTACCGATGACGACAACGTGACGCTCAAAATTCTTTCTGACGCAGTCATTGAACGCCGAAAAACAGGCAAACCTTATATGGTTTCAGGTCTCACAATCACGAACCACATCCCCTTCGAAGTTCCCAAAGGCGCTGCTGGCGCTCCTCCTGAGAACACGCCACTCCGTCAAAAAATGCCTTATACCCTCAAGTATGAAGACGATGCTCTCAAAGCAATGTTTGAGCGCCTGGATCAAGCCGGAGCCCTTTCAAATACGCTCTTCATCCTCGTTGCCGACCACGCTTACGACCTTGGCGAGATTCCGGCAAACGAAAAAGGCGATACGGGCTCAGATTGCATGCGCGCCACGATGAACTGGATCCCAATGATTATGCTTTCTGACTTTGACGCTATGCCCACGGGTGAACAAACAGTCGCCGCCTCACACACCGACATTACGCCAACCATTCTTGACGCTGCTGGTATTTGCGACGACAATAGCTACTATGGACACTCCCTAATGAAACCTACACCGCACGCCTCTTTGGGCTGCAAAGACGGTCATTATATCTACCGTACAGGCGAGTACGCCGGTATCTTTAATTTTGGTGCAAAACCGCTCGTCTTCGACATTAACGATGTTCGTCAGGAACACGATCTGAGCGACCAAATGCCCGAAATCGTCGAAAACCTTCAAAAGGAAGGCGATATCGTACGAACCGTTATTGATTACGGCTACGAAAAAGACAAATTCGATCACATTGACTAAACATCACAGGCGCTGCTCTTTCAGCGCCTTTTTTTGTATTTTTCTTTTGCGTCCGCTATTTGGCAAGCCAAATACGCGTACGCCGTCGGCTATTGAGCTTTGGCTCAATACGCCGACGTATTTTGTACTGCGCTTCTAGCAATAACACAGCTATTCAACACAACACCATACCATGCAATCCGATATCACCTTCTCTGCTTACCCCACCCCTTATAATTGATCATAAAGACTTCATTTTTTAGTCTTTAAATTTGACCTTTTGTGCAGAGAGGGTATTTATTACACTAGCGCTTTGTTTGCGCTCGTATAAAAGATTTTTTTGGAGACAATACTGTGAGCAACCAACAGCAGGCACCCTCTACAACAAAAAAAACCAAAACAGTCACCAAAGAACAACGCGCTCCCGAAAGCTCGCCCTATGAACTTCTCGAACCGCTCGAAGAAAAAGTTCTGCGCATGCGCTATGGTCTCTCTGAAGAAGATGACAAAATGCTTGAATATGCAGTCGGCGCCAGCGAAGATACGCGTAATCGCGTAACGCTTATGGAAGCGGGCAATATCGCCGAACTTGAAGGCAATGTCCCTGTCGCAGAAGGCGCAAGTCGCGAAGCTCTCAATGAAGCCGTACAACGCATCGACTTCAAAGATTTCGCTTAACTTTTTCTCTCCGATTACACAGTCATAGACACAACTTCTGTGACGTTCATAGGAGCTTACGGCGTTGTTTTCGCTTCGACAAATAACAGCAGCCGGCTTTTTGGGTGTTTTTCCCGGCTGCGTGCTGTTGTCGATCAATTTTGAACTGCTGCCCTACAAGCGAGGTGCGCGCATTGGAATTGCATTCGGCAGCCTCGTTCAACTCGTTATGCTCCTACTCTATATCGTCGTCATTTTACTTACAGCATCTCTGCTCGACGATATGCAGTTTAACAATATGTCTTCGCGCCTTATCTTGGCCACGCTCATTCTCATCATTCAGCTCTTATCCGCTGTTGGCTGCCGAATAATGGGCGCGTATTTTATGTACCCTGAGACGAATGTCACGCTGTTTGACCGCTCACGACTCGAAGAACAGCTCCATAAACTTGATAACGGCAAAGTCTCCGTAATCCACGATCTCACCTCCGAATTCAATAAAACACCAGCACCACACCCAACGCCCTTTAGCTGGATCCACCTCGCTGCACTTGCGATCATCAATAGCTTCGTTTTTTTTGCTTGGGTTTACGCACTCTACAATGCTTTTAACGCTTATTGGTTCAGCGATGGAATTATCAATTCCACTTGGTGGACTAACCTTGCTTTCGACGCCCTTTGGCCCCTGGCTGTCCTGTTGTTTGCCGGATACGCTTATCTTTGGTTAGCAAAACCGCGTTGATGCTCGCGTTAAACAGACAATCATCTCTCCAAAATAAAATACTTGCCAACTCAAAGTTGGTGTCTAGCTTGTTTTGCCGTTTGTGAAGACCGGCAAACTTTCGGCCTTTTCTATTGATATTTGCAAGGAGAGCATAAAATGATGAAGCCACTTAATGACAATATCCTGGTCAAACGTCTCGAACAAGAATCCATCAGCCGCGGCGGTATTATCATTCCGGACAACGCAAAAGAAAAACCTGCCAAAGCCATTGTTAAAGCCGTTGGCCCCGGTAAACGTTCAAAAGACGGTTCACATCAATCCATCGATATTAAACCCGGCGAAGTTGTCCTGTTCGGCAAATATTCCGGCACCGAAGTCAAAATTGATGGCGAAGAATTCGTCATTCTTCGCGAAGATGACGTTCTCGCAATCGTTGAAGACTAATTTAATCTGCCGTTCTTACTGTAGTCTAAAGCCTTAGCGCAAAATGCAGTAAACACACAGACTTAATCAGAATTTTATTTATTCAACAGCAAACGCTGTTAAAACTATAAAAATATAAGGAATTATAAAATGTCCAAAGAAATAATCTACAAAGAAGCTGCTCGTCAAAAACTCCTCGAAGGCGTCGAAATTCTCGCTCGCACCGTCAAAACAACGCTCGGTCCCAAAGGCCGTAACGTCGTCATCGAAAAATCCTATGGTAGCCCCAAAGTCACCAAAGACGGCGTCAGCGTCGCTAAAGAAGTTGAACTCAAAGACTTGCAGCAAAACCTCGGCGCTCAAATGGTCCGCGAAGTTGCTTCCAAAACCGCCGACATCGCCGGCGATGGTACGACAACCGCAACGGTTCTCGCTGAAGCTATTTATCGCGAAGGCGTCCGCTACGTGACAGCCGGCCATAACCCCATGGCACTCAAACGCGGTATCGACAAAGGCGTCGCCAAAATCGTCGAATTCATCGCAGCGAATGCCCGCCAAACCAAAGATACGAACGATATCCGCCAGGTTGGCACCATTTCCGCCAACGGCGATACCATCGTCGGTGATCTCATCGCCCAAGCAATGGAAAAGGTTGGCTCACAAGGCGTTATTACCGTCGAAGAAGCCAAAGGTATGGACACAATTCTCGAAGTCGTCGAAGGTATGGAATTCGATCGCGGCTACCTCTCCCCGTACTTCGTTACCGATTCCGAACGTATGACTTGCGTCATGGATGATCCCTACATCCTCCTCGTCGACAAAAAAATCAGCTCGATGAAAGACCTCGTCCCCGTTCTCGAAGACGTCCTCCGTACGGGCAAACCCCTTCTGATTATCGCCGAAGATATCGACGGTGAAGCCCTCGCAACACTCGTCGTCAACCGCCTCCGCGGAACCATCAAAGTCGCTGCTGTCAAAGCACCTGGCTTCGGTGATCGCCGCAAAGCAATGCTTCAGGATATCGCAATCCTCACCAACGGTCAGGTCATTAGCGAAGAACTCGGCATGAAACTCGACGCCACGAAACTCGCGCAACTCGGTTCTGCCCGCCAAATCACGCTCACCAAAGATAGCACGATCATCGTTGACGGCCGCGGTGACGCCGATGCAATCTCCGATCGTTGCAATCAGATTAAAAAACAAATCGAAGATACCAAGAGCGACTACGATCGTGAAAAGCTTCAGGAACGCCTCGCCAAACTTTCGGGCGGCGTCGCCGTCATCAAAATCGGCGCTGCAACCGAAGCCGAAATGAAAGAACGCAAAGATCGCGTTGACGATGCCCTCCACGCAACGCGCGCTGCCTTCGAAGAAGGTGTCATTCCTGGCGGCGGCACGGCACTTCTCCGCGCCACAAAAGCCCTCGACGATGTTAACTGCAACGAAGCTGAAAAATTCGGCGTCGGCATCCTTCGTCGCGCCATCGAAGAACCTGCTCGCCAAATCGCGCGCAACGCCGGTGTCGAACCCAGCGTCGTCGTTGCCAAAGTCCTCGAAAATGACAAATTCTCCTTTGGCTACAACGCGGCAAACGATACGTACTGCGACCTCATCGAAGCCGGTATCCTCGATCCTGCAAAAGTTGCCCGCGTTGCCCTCACCAACGCTGCAAGCGTCGCCGGCCTCCTTCTCACCACAGAAGCCGTCATTACGGACAAACCTAAAGCCGATGACAAAAAATGCCATTGCGGCGGCGGTTGTGGCTGCGGATGCGATGACTGCGAATAATTATTACGCTTATTAGTTCACGTACGGCGCCCAGTTTGGACGCCGTTCCACTTTTTGCTCCAATTTATAATATGAATTCGTAAAATTATATAATTAAACGATTTATATTGTAATTTCTTTTTGCATTTTGGGGGATGTTTCCCCCTGAGCGGCTATGTCCAGCCGCAAGCTAAAGATGTGTTCGGGCGTATTGAGCGAAGCGATTAGCCCGAACGGCGGTGCGTATCGGCAAAGCCGAAAGCACCGCCCACAAAAACCAATTCAAGACATTTCATTGCGCTTGGACATACGCCGCTACCCCCTCTGCGAGGACAAGTCCCCGCAACGCCCCTAGCACGTACGAACTTTTTACAAAAAGACCGTTGGCTTCGCCTCCGGCCTTTTTTTGTAACTTTTCTTTTCTCCCTAAGGAATCGCCATGCCCTACATAATGTCTATCGATCAGGGAACGACTTCTACGACCGTCATTATTGTCGACGAAACACTGCGCGTCTGCGGAAGCGCTTCACGCGAATTTCCTCAGGTCTACCCCAATCCCGAATACGTCGAACACAGACCCGATGAAATTTGGCAGTCTGTACTTGAAGCGATTGGCGAATCTATCGCTCGCGCACGCATTGATGCACACGATATCGTTGCTCTCGGTGTAACCAATCAACGAGAGACGACGACGATTTGGGACAAAAAGACTGGCGAACCAATTTATAATGCAATCGTTTGGCAGTGCAGACGCACAGCGCCAATGTGTGCTCAAATCCGCGAAAACGGCCTAGAAGAAACGATACGCTCCAAAACGGGACTTTTGTGCGATCCTTATTTTTCGGCAACCAAAATTCGCTGGATCCTAGACCATACAGATCGTCAACAAGACGCTGTTGACGGCAAACTGGCCTTTGGCACAATCGATTCGTGGCTCATCTGGCAGCTCACAGGCAAGCGCGTCCACATTACGGATCCCTCCAACGCATCGCGCTCATTGCTCATGAACCTTCAAACGCTCGATTGGGATGAGGATTTGCTAAAGATCTTCAATGTACCTCGGGCAATGTTGCCACAAATTAAACCCAACGCAGCGATCTACGGACGAACCTGGAAAGTTCCGGGCCTCCCCGACGGTATTCCCATCGCCGGTATGGCCGGGGATCAACAGTCTGCACTCTTTGGGCAACAGTGTTTTGAAGAGGGCGAAGCCAAATGTACCTTCGGAACAGGCGCTTTTTTGCTCCTCAACACGGGCTCGCGAATCGTACGTTCGAATCACGGTCTGCTCTCGACATGCGCATGGAAACTCGGGCAGGAAGTCACGTACGCACTCGAAGGCAGCGCCTTTGTTGCCGGTGCGCTTGTGCAGTGGCTTAGAGATGGATTGGGAATTATTAAATCTTCTGCTGAAATTGAAGAATTAGCTCGAAGTGTCGACGACGAAGCAGGCGTTGTAGTGCTTCCGGCACTTACAGGATTGGGAGCTCCGCACTGGCTCCCTGAAGCGCGAGGATCGATCTCGGGACTCACACGCGCAACAACACGAGCACATATCGCACGCGCAGCACTCATGGGAATCTGTCAACAAAACACCGATTTACTCGAAGCTATGTCCAAAGATCTCGGTAAGTCACTCACACGACTCAAAGTTGACGGAGGCGCATCGATCAATGATCTTCTCATGCAAATGCAAGCAGATTTGCTCAACTGTACGCTCGTTCGTCCAGAATGCCTGCAAACGACGGCTTTAGGCGCTGCAATGCTCGCAGCACTCGGCATCGGTATGTTTCAAAATCAAAGTGACCTCGTTCGATGCTGCCGAACCTCTGGCATCTTTGAGCCCAAAGATGATGAAAACTGGAGACTTCAAAAACGTACAGCATGGCAAAAAGCCATTCAAATGGCCTAGTTTGGATAGCCCACCATTATAGCCCTCGTAAATTAGCGCTTAATTTTCCAAAACGCACAATTCAAAAAACTTTATACACAATCAAGACAAATTTTTGAATCACACCCAACAAACATCCATACGAGAGAACGTCATGACAGCAAACATCAAAGTCTTCGGAGGAACGTCACATCCTGAACTCACGCGAGAAGTTTGTGACCATCTGGGGCTCAAACAGGCATCTTCATTTACAAAGGAGTTTTCGAATGAGAACTTGCTCGTACGCATAGATGAAGATGTGCGCGGTTGTGATTGTTTTGTGATTCAGACAGCGGCACGTCCGCTTCACACGCACATGATGGAACTATTTATCATGTGTGACACGCTCAGATCGTACGGTGCAAAATCCATTTGTGCCGTGGTGCCTTATTTTCCGTACATTCGTTCAGACAAGCAAGATAAGCCGGGTGTAGGCATTACCGCACGTCTTTCGGCAGATTTACTCGAAACGAGCGGTGCAACGAGTGCACTTTTGCTCGATCTGCATTCTCGCCAGGCGCAAGGATTTTTTAGAATTCCGACACACGTCGTTTCGGCAGCACAAACGCTTGCAGCACACCTCAAAACCCTAGACCTGAATCATGCCGTTTTGGTGGCTCCGGACGCAGGAGAAGTCAAGGATTTGGTGCCCTTTACCGAAATGCTAAGTCTTCCGATGGCGATCATTGACAAACGCCGTTATGATGACAGCGAAACACCGCATGCATGTGGTATTGTTGGGAATATCCAAGGGAAAACAGCAATTTTAATCGACGACGAAATTGCGACGGGCAAGACGATTTGCGAATCGACGCAGATTTTGAGAGCACACGGTGCGGCGCGCATCTGGGTGCTCTGTACGCATCCCGTTTTTTCGGGCAACGCCGTTGAACGGCTCATTCAAGCGGACATCGAAAAGATTGTCGTCACGAACTCACTCCCGCTTCGAGAGACACATCCCAAGATTCTTCAGCTTTCAATCGCGCCAGTGTTGGCTGAGGCTGTACGTGCGCATTTTCCGCTCGTATAACAAAAATTTACTGCTTGGGCTGACGATTTGGAGTATTGCGCAGCAGCTTTTTTTAAGCCCATCATGCTTAAAATAGATTTAAACCTATCAAAACTTAATAACATACTTTAATTCACCCACGGAAAGCATAAAAACATGTATGGTAACAACATCGATCCCAAACTCCTAGCCCAGAACCCGACCCTCAAAAAAATCGGTCGTATTATTGGCATCGTGCTATTTGTCATTATAGCCATCGAAATTGGTCTGCTTATTTTAGTGAGTTCTCTTCTAGGCGACGGAAGCATATTAAATGGCCTAGGATATGTTTTTGGAATTTTCATTCTTCAGGCGATCATTGGCTATTCCATCAAGCCGTTGTCACTGCCCGGCCAAAGCCAAGCAAGTGGGGCGGGTATGCTTGGCGTTCTTCAGATGGATTCCTTTACCAAAGCGCGCAAATTTGCGGGCACGCTGCTCATGATTCCTGGTTTTTTAACGGACATTGCAGCGATCATTATTTTGATCCCGCCGTTCCGCAAAGGCATTGTGAAGCTCGTCAAAAAATTTGCCGCTAAAAAAGTCAGCAAGATGACAGGGCACACGATTGATCCCGAAATGCTGGACAAGATGTCCGAAATGGCGAGCAAGATGGGCCCTGGAGCCGGTGCAGGGAATCCGTTTGGAGGATTTGGCGGTATGGGCAATGGTTTTGGAGGAGCAGGAGAGAGCGCCTCGAGCACCACAAAATCAAGTTCAGAGCCTGCGCCAGGCTCACGTAAAGACCGCAGACGCCAACGCAAACAGCAAAAAGAGACGACGACGGTCGATGTCGATTATGAGATTCGCGATGGAGACGGCGTGTGGGTCGGTGGCCATTCCGATCAACCGACAGATTTAGCCGTTTCGATGAAACACAAACAAGCACCACGTCACGATGATGAAGACGTGATCGACGTTGAAGCCGACTGGAAATAAAATCATCGCGGCCCACATTCACCAAGGACGACGAAAGAAGTCGTCCTTTTTTTTACTTTTTCTTGACAAAGCACATTTTAGCGCGTAAAAGCCGCACTTGTTCAAGGCGATGTGGCCGAGGGGCTAGGCAGAGGACTGCAAATCCTTCTACGGCGGTTCGATTCCGTCCGTCGCCTTTTTTGAACGACTTGTTTTGGCGACGTGGCCGAGGGGCTAGGCAGAGGACTGCAAATCCTTCTACAGCGGTTCGATTCCGTTCGTCGCCTCCAACAATCTTTGACATTTAAATCATGGCGATGTGGCCGAGGGGCTAGGCAGAGGACTGCAAATCCTTCTACGGCGGTTCGATTCCGTCCGTCGCCTTTTTTATAAGCTCGCTTTTGCGGGCTTTTTTTTTACCCCTTGATTACCCAGATCCCCAAAATTCATATCGCCTGCTCCCGTGAAGGCGTCTTTTTTCTCATCTTCCTTGTGGGCCTGGGAGCCGCTGCCCTCTATACTGCCCAAAACGCACTCATCCTCCTCTTCTGTTTTCTTACGTTTACAGTCTTGGCTACGCTGCTCATGGGGCGTAGAAACGTTCAAAAGCTCACGGTTGCTCGCCGTTTTAATAACGAACTTTTTGCATCAACAGAGTCACATATCGACATTTTAACCCAAAATAATGACTCAAAAATGCACTACGCGCTACATATCTTTGAAGACTTCGAACAAAATAGAACAATTGGGCCCATCTTCATTCCAACGCTACAGCCAGGTCAAACGGCCCAAGCACCTTACGAATGCATCTTTCCAACTCGCGGCAGTGCCAAATTTCGCCAAATCCAAATCAGATCTCGCTTTCCCATACCGTTCTTTGAATTCCGCGCTGAATATCCATGCGAAGACAAAGCAACCGTCTATCCACAGCGGCTCCCCGAACGCGACCTCGTACAGTTTTCAGCCAATGCCCAAGACGATCAAGGTAGTTCTTGGCACCGCACACCACGCATCCAGGCCCTCGAAAACGGCCGACTCACAGGCCGCATCCTCTGGAAACTCTCGGCACGACGCGGAACTCTCATCGAAGAAGTCCGCAAACCAACCCGCGCCGGAACCTCACACGTCGTTGCACTCACGCCCAAAACAGCCCTTCCCCCGCTCGAATACGAACGACAAATCTCACAAGTCACCGACTTTTGCCTCTGTTCACTCGAAAATGGCGATCCCGTTGCCCTCGAGCATAACAACCAAATCACGCCCGGAAACCGCCGTGAACTCCTAGAATTCCTAAGTCACGTTTGATTTTGTGGGGGATGTTTCCCCCTGAACGGCTATTTGCAAGCAAATACGCCGTTACCCCCTCCCCCTACGTTAAGCCCCACCCACACACGAAACATGTGAGCCCGTATTGAGCGCCGCAGCGCGAAAAGGGCGAACCCGGGCGGCGTATTGAAGTGCCCAAAGCACGAAAAGCCGCCCCCAAATGCGATCTCTAACTTTACGACCAATGCACAACATTCTAAACCAAAACACAAACAAAGAATGTTGTGCTAATAAAATTCTATATTTTGCAGGAAATGCTATGACACCCGAAGAAATTCGCGAATTTGAAAAAGCCCCCAAGTCCCTGATCAAAATGAAAGGCAGCGAGTTGCTGTTTGAAGACGATGCAGTGGGGAAGATGAAGTATATTTATGATGCGTTTGAAAATGAAGCCGATCTCAAACAATGTGCTGAAGCCGTTTTAGCATCAGAAGACGGCGCAAAGCACCTCATTCGAGCACTGAACAATCTCAAATCAATCCCGCACGCACCAGCCATGCGCTTTGCACACGCCGTTTATGCCACCGTTTTACCCGAACTCGATTTGCTCGCGCGCGTACAAAAGTGTCAGCAACTACTCGATAATATCAGCGAAACCTTTGAAGGTGACATGGCCTGGCTCGATGCCGAACTCATCTCGCTTTTGGAAACACTCAAAGATGATGCGGCCTCGTACGTCGTTTTGTGGAGTGCTTGGGTCGGCTCGAATTTACGTTCGACAGCCGATTCTGGCAAACTCATCCGTGAACAGGCCCCCAAACGTCTTCAATCAGTGTCCAAACCCATCTTTAATCAACTCGTTCGCACGATGAACGACCCCGAAGAGCGTTGGGAATATACGGCAGCAGCCATGTATGCACTCGTCGGTGCACGAGCCATGCGCATTGATGACGCACAACATTTTATCGAAACAGCCTATACGACGATGCCACTCGAAGCGCTTTCGGGTATTGAAGCGCTTTCGATGGCCCTCGAAATGGATGCGGCTAACTACGCTGAATCAGACGCCATTTCTGAAAAACTTTCACAAGTTCGACGCGATCATCTCATTTTACGCGATATGAATCGCGACTCATTTGAACTTGCTGCAAAACGTTTGTTTGAAAATCAAAACGACATTCCTGATGAAGCACTCGACATTGCGCTTCAATTACCGTCACTCGACAAGAACGATCGTATGATGGCAACGATCCTGATCGACGATGCTCGTCGCAACGATTTTATTCAGATCGCCCTCAAAACGCAGACATTTCGAGCACTTGCCAAGATCTTTTTTGAGCACATCGTCGTTGAAAACCCACTTTTACGCGCCTTTTCGATTCCGCTCGTACTGGCGCTTTCGGAAAATTGCAATGTATCTGCCCTACTCGTTGATCAATGGATCGAAGCCTGTGAGAACAACGACATCAATGCGCTGAAAGCCGAATTAGAAAACTGGAAAGCGGCTTTTTAGACTGCAACGCTACAGCGAATCATCGAAGTAGTTCGATGAAACAAGACGGCGAAAGAGGCTAATTACGGCCAATTCGCCGTTTTTTTGTATAATATTCGATGCCTACATTTTGAATTTTGAAGCAAACGTCATGCGAAATAAAAAAACTGTTCCGAGCTTTGAGATTGTAAATAATACAGAGTATAAGTGAGAATGAGTTGAATGGGTTTGCTTTGTTTGAAGGGAGACAGCGCCATGAAACCTAATAAGAAATTGTATTTCCTTGCAGTATTAAGTTGCAGCACACTATGCGGCAATGGGCTATGGGGCTGTGCCGATAGCAGTTCAACGCAAGACGTCGAATGCCAAACGAAAAATGAATGTCCCGCAAACAATGTGTGTTTGAACGGTTCGTGCGTTCCCGAGACGTATTCCTGTACCAACGGCAAAAAAGATGCCGCCGAAACGGATGTCGACTGTGGCGGTGGAACGTGCAACGCATGTGCAATTGGCAAACTTTGCATTTCAAACCGAGATTGCGCGTCGGCAAACTGTTCAAATGGCGCCTGCGTAGAACACGTCAACAACCACGGCGGTATTTCACGAGGCGACATTTTAATTGCCGAAATTATGAATAACGTCCAGGCGAATAAAGCTTTCGACAAGACGAGCGATCCTCAAACGGAATATTTTGAGCTCGTCAACATGACAGACAATGCCATTGCGCTCGACGGAATGTCGATCAGCTGCAAGCGCATTGATACCGAAAAAACTTCGAGTTTTACGCTTCAGCTTTCGGACACAATTCAAGCACACAACGCTGCGGTTGTATCGAATACGGCCATTTCAACGCTTCCCGATGGCGTCACCAATCCACGCAGCATCACGCAAAGCGGCCGACTCGTCAATTCAGCAACGTACGAATGCGATTTACTCGCTAATGACGGCACGGTTATCCACAAAGTTTGGATCGAAGAAAACGCAGCAGGCAACTCAGCTGTTCTTGAACCCATGTTTTATGAAATTTCGGGTACCAAACTCGTTGAACATACCACCATCAACTCGCGAAGACATTCGCCGGGCTACTGCACCAACGGTGCGCTGTACACCAACCTATGCGATACGCTGTGCACCAATGGCAAACTCAACGACGGCGAAACAGACGTCGACTGCGGTGGTGACCTTTGTGAAGTATGCTCCGAAGGCAAAAAATGTTTGGTTGCATCGGACTGTGAATCACACAAATGCATCGATAATGTTTGCGTAGCGCTCGACTGCGTTGAATTAGGCTGCACGAACGGCGAAATCTGCCATCCAGAAACAGGACTTTGTTTTTCATGTAGCGACAACCAACAGTCAGGCAACGAAACGGACGTCGACTGTGGTGGTCTTTGTCCGACGCGTTGTACCGAAGGCCAAACCTGTCTAACAGGCAGCGACTGCGATAGCAATCAATGTGTTGAAGGCCGCTGCGAACGCAAATCGTGCACGCTCATCGGCTGTTCCGAAGGCTATAACTGCGAAACCACAACCGGCAAGTGCGTTTCATGCGAAGACCATCTTAAAAACGGCGTTGAAACAGACATCGACTGTGGCGGTAAGTATTGTGCAGCCTGTGCCGACGGCAAACAGTGCCTCGTTGATTCAGACTGCTCCAGCAAATCGTGTAATCAGGGCATCTGCACGTCGTGCAGCGATCAGACGCAAAACGGCACCGAAACAGACGTCGACTGTGGTGGTGCCTGTTCTGTTTGCAGTAAAGGTCAGCATTGCAAGATGAATAGTGACTGCTCAACCCTCGAATGCACCGACGGAATCTGTACTGGCGAAGACCTCAAATACGCGACGCTCGACGATGTTATGATCAACGAGGTCTACGGCAAACGCAGCACAAGCGCAGCCTATAACAAATTTGTCTACAACGGTGACGCTACGACTTGCGAGTTCGTCGAAATTGTCAATCGAACAGGCCAAGATCTACGACTCAACCATCTCAAACTTGCGCTTCAACGTATGGACAAAGAAGCTGCCTCAACCAAAACAGCACTACCTGCAATCATTCGCGCGAAAAGCGCCATGGTCATTCATAGCTGTGCTGATCTTCCGCTCCCGGACAACGTTACGGAGCTCAAATTCACATCAACGTCAATGCTGGTCGACAATGTCGATACATACGAAGTTTACCTAATCGACGATCAAGATGTTGAATCCCCGCACATCGAAGTCATGGTGAATGCCTACGCCGGCATTTCTAACAACCGACGTATCGATGCCAACCCCGCACAAGACATGGTCAAACACAACGAAGTTGAAGGTGCTGAAAACGTTTATGCCAGCCCTGGTTACTGTGCCAACGGCGGCCTCTTTACCGAAGGTTGCAAACATCCATGCTTTAACGGTCGCAAAGATTATAACGAAACCGACATCGACTGCGGTGGCGCGTGTGCTGCCAAATGTGCGCTCGGCAAACGTTGCACAGCCAATGACGACTGTGCCTCAGCCCTGTGTGGTAAAGATGTCGATGCTTCAAACAAAGAAATCATGGCCTGCATTTCGTGCAACGACGGACGCACGAATGGCACTGAAACAGGCATCGACTGCGGCGGCGATACGTGCGGTCCATGTTCCAAAGGCAGCGCCTGCAAACTTGATCGCGACTGCAAATCATTTTCCTGCGAAGCCAATAAATGCACGCATGACGATTGTTTTGCACCTGTTGCGGGCGAGCTTCTGATCACAGAAGTCATGGGATCGCCCGATACGAACCAACCGTTTGATTCCACCTCAACCACCAAGCAAAACGAATTCGTCGAAATCGTGAACACGGGCTTACGCCGTCTCGACCTGCGTCAAGCGACCCTCAACTATCTTAAATCAGGTGCAACGAGTCTTGCGACGGTCAACCTTTCGTCCCACGAAGGCTGTCTCGAACCCCATCAAGTCTTTCTCGTCACCAACACGAGCCTCGAGTTCACCCCAAATGATCTTCCTGCTGGTGTTCAGTTCTTGAATATCATGACAACAGCGATCACCAACAGCGCCGTCTACGACTTTTATCTTAAAACGGGCGAAACCGAAATCGACCGCGTCGTTCGCGCATCGACGAGCAAAAACGGCGTCTCGCAAATTCGTGATCCGTGGAATGACGCTTCTGCTACCACGCTCAAGTTCCACAATTCTATTACAACTGGCGAGCAGACCTTTAAGAACACGCCTGGGTACTGCGCAAATGGTGGCGAATACGTGAATAACTGCAAATAGTTTACACGCAAACCGATAGAGGCTCGTCGCTCAGACGGGCCTTTTTTGTTGTTTATGATTGGCGCGACTATCCCTACGGGATACGCCGACGCCTGCGCGGCTATCCCTACGGGATACGCCGACGCCTATCGCATATTTGAGACACAAGGCCGGGCGTATTTCGCAAAGCGAAATAGCCACGGCCCGCGAAGCCGTATTTGCCCAAAGGGCAAATAGGCGAAGCCACAAAGCAAACACAACGATGCGACATGCCAAACGTATCATTTGACAATACAAAACGAACCTATTTTTAAATAGGCGAAATAATTTTGGGAAAGCGCGTGAAATTCCATTAAGATGGGATTTAGCCTTGACCTAGAGCTTTTTGGTTTTTAGAGAGGACCAGAAATTTCGGCTACGCGCAGAAGGCGCAGACGCCGCACCAATCCCGGGAGGAAATATGTTTAATCAGAAGAAACTCGTGTTGAGTCTTTGTGCGATCGCATCCATGTCAGCGTTTGGTTGTGACGATGACGGCGGTAGTTCAAACAAAGCAGGTTCATCGTGCACCACACCGCTTGACTGCGGCGACGTCAAACAGTTTGCATGCCAGCTTGTCGATGAGAAAAAGGTATGCGTCAACAAAGACCTTTGCTCGAACGGCAAGCTCGATACCGCAATCGGCGGAGCCGAAACGGATGTCGACTGCGGTGGCCTTTGTGGATCCACGTGCAAACTCAACCAAAAATGCGCTGAAACGACAGACTGCGTATTGGGTCTCTCCTGCAACAACGGTGTCTGTGGCGCTGCGACGTGTACAGACGATACTCAGTGCAACGGCGGTACCTGTGATACGTCCAATGGAACCTGCATCAGCTGCGCTGACGGCATCAAGAATGGCAATGAATCTGACGTTGACTGCGGCGGAACCTGCTCGAACAAATGCGATGCCGGCAAAGCCTGCACAGTGAACACAGATTGTGCCAACAGTGACTGCAAAAATGGCTTCTGCTCCACGACCGTCCTCGAAACCGTTGATCCTAAAACCCTCCTCATCAACGAAGTCATGGGCTCGCCAGACGCCAAAAAATTCTTCGCCACCCAGGAAGAAACTGCGCAATGTGAATTTGTCGAAATCATCAACCTCTCCAATTCTCCCGCCAAACTCGATGGTCTCTTCTTGAATACCGCCAAAGATGCTACCGAGATCACTGACGCGACAGACAAGCACATTGATCTTCAAGGAACCATTCCGGCCAAAGGTGTTGCTGTTGTTTCCGAATGTCCTATTCCAATGCCTGAAGACGGCATCAACATCAACGAAGGCATTTCTCTTAAGATGACCAACAACGCGTCGTACGCACTTTGGATCGCCAACGAGGCTGGCGATGCTTCCGAGTACGTCATTCGCCAAGGCTCTTCATCCACGGGGAAATCGCAAAACCGATCGAAAGATCTCAGCAGTGCATCGGCTGATCTTGTCAAACACGATACCGTTTCTGCAACGCAGTTGAACAGCAGCCCGGGATACTGCGCAAACGGCGATCTCATTTCGAGTGGCTGCGTTGGTGGCGGCGTCGACGTTGATCCAGGAGACCTCGAACTTGTCGATCTCACAGGCCTCGTCATCAACGAGATCTTCGACTCTGGCAGCAAGAGCTCTGCTTTCACAGTCAGCGGAACAGAGCAAAAAGCCTGCGAATTTGCCGAGATTGTCAATACAACGGACAAAGAAATCAACCTTGCGACCGTTTCGCTCGTCCTTGAGCAGATTGATGTTGACAACGATAACACCATCAAATCAACTACACCGGTCAAGCTCAACGGCAAACTTCCCGCAAAAAATATTGTCGTCGTCAGCTCGTGTACTGATAACGCCCTCGATGAAATCCATTTGCCTTCGACGGCACGCGCTATCCCTGCCAAGACGAGCAAGCTGTTCACCGGCACGTGGACCTATGACATATATCTCCAGTCTTCCAATGGAACCGATACCGTCAAAGGTGACGTTATTGAAAAACTCGCGATTAATAGCGTTACAACATCGTCCTTCAACCGCGAAACAGACTTCAGCAGTGCAGCCTCGATGCTCAAAACAACAGATCTCATGGCCTCGAATGCTGAAAACTTTAAATACTTCGCAACGCCGGGTTACTGCGCTAACGGTGGTATTTATAGCGAAGGCTGCGCTCTGACCTGCGGCAATGGTCAACTCGACTCCGACGAAACAGACCTCGACTGTGGCGGCTCCTGCAGCATTAAATGCGCAGAAGGGAAAAGTTGCAAAGTTGACTCTGACTGTGCTTCCGAAAAATGCGAAGAGGGCAAATGTGTTGTTCCTGAAGCTCCCCAGACCTGCAACAATAATATACTCGACTCCGACGAAGCAGATATCGACTGCGGTGGCGTCTGCAGCGTCAAATGCGATGAAGGAAAAACTTGCACAGCAAACTCAGACTGCGCTTCAAATAAATGTGATGCTGGAAAATGCACAGCCTTTATTCCAGAGAAAGATAAAGCCAAACTGAGCGATCTCATCATCAACGAAGTTATGGGACAACCAAACACAAAACTCAACTTTGCTATTCAAACTACCACTGCTCAGTGCGAGTTTATTGAGATTCGCAATATAAGTGAACGTGATGTTATTGTTGATGGTATTGTCATCAATATGGCTAAAAATGGAACAGACTACAGTTCTAGTGTTTCTAAAACAGCAAAACTCTCAGGCAAAATTCCTGCTAAAGGAGTTTTGGTTATATCTGAAAAAGAAATTCCAATGCCCAAGGATGCTATCAACATCACCGGAATTTCTAGCGTTTTGACGAATAGCGCTGCATATGCCATTTGGTTCTCAAACGAAGCTGGAGAAACTGCAGGCTTAGTCCAAATTCCAGCCAACGTAAGTGCTATATCTCACAACCGTAAAATTGATGGTGACGCAACTTCGATAGATTTTATAGAACATAACACTAATAATTTATCAACTTATACCAATTCCCCCGGTTACTGCGCTAACGGCGGTCTTTTCACAGAGAACTGCGTCGTTGCTAGCAGTTCCTCAAACGAAAATACCTGCAATAACAGCATCCTCGACGGCGACGAAACCGACGTTGACTGCGGTGGCTCATGCGGTAAATGCGCTGAAGGCAAAAAATGTAAAGTCGACGCAGACTGCTACGGCCAGACCAAATGCTGGTACGGTGGAACGTGCGAATACCCTGAATACTAAGGAAAATATCTAGAATGAAACAACTTCTTTTCTTTGCGCTTCTGCTCATCTCTGTCTTTATGACATGGGGTTGCGGCGGCGAAACCACTTATCCTATCTGCGACTGCGAACCGGATGAGATCTGCATTGACGATGAATGCAAACCTTTCCCCGACAACTTCGAACCAGCTCCAGAGGATGAATAATAAAAAAGGCGGCTTTAAGCCGCCTTTTTTTGTGCCTATTTCCCCACGCAACACTCAACCCGCGCTTATCTTCAACCATGCCCCTTGCACATCGTTAAACGTTGAAACGCAGTTGTTCAGCTAGCGTGATACAATTTGACACATTTATTTTACGTAACGTTTTCCTTCTCATTGGCACTACTGTGCAGGAGGAAACGACGATGGATCTTTTTGAAATCACACTCGGCATAGAAAAACAACGTATCCGCAAAACACTGATCGGCAAGCTCACGCCCTGGTACATCAGCTCAATTGCGTTGGTGCTTGGGATCTGGCGTATGCATGCTCTTAACGCACCGATTGCCAGTCTAACAGCATCCCAAGCCTTTTGTCCCACGAGGACAGCGATATTGCTTGTGTTAGCCATAATTCTGTCAATCGGAGCATTTACGTCAGCCATAAAAGTTGCAAACAGCTTTAACCGCCGATGGCTCGGTATGGGTGCCTGGAGCCTCATCTGGTTTTGCGCCGGCATGCTCTTGGCAGCTCCTCTCCCTCAGCGTCTTCCGCCTACAGAGCAGATTTGCGAAATCACAGCACACGCCGATAGCGGTTTACGTCCTGCCGAAACAGGCATAACAGCCACCGTTCTATCGTGGTCTTGCGAAACAGATACGTCGACCGGACAACCTTTTACGACACGCATCACACTTGCGCCATCAGACGAACTACGACGCGGCGACATTTTTCAAGCACGCGGAACCTTTTCCCCCCCTCAACCAGCCGATACGCCAGGCGCTTTTGACACGCGCGAATGGCTCTTTCAGCAAAACATTCCACTCGTTTTTAAACGAAATGCCAGTTTCAAACAGCAAAAGCCCGTACTCGAAGCGCTTACGATCCTTGAGCGTGCACCGCAAGATCTTCGACAACGAATCGATGATATGCGACGATCAACCTACGAAGCGCTTGCCCCTCACTCCCCCTACGGTCTTCAACCAGCCCTAGCGCTCGGCGTCACCAAAACGCTCGACAAAACGACTCGCAGCGATTTCGCAACCCTTGGAATCGCGCATATCTTAGCTGTTAGCGGGCTTCATTTTGGATTGATTGCACTCGCGCTCACATGGATCATCAGCAAAACGCTGAATCTATTTCCAAATATTCTGCGTAAATACGGACGAAAGCACGCATCTTCGGTGATATCGATCGCCCTTTTATGGGTCTACATTCTTCTCGTTGGTGCGCCCATTAGTGCCCAACGTGCACTCATCATGTTGTACGCCTGCCAGATTGGTCGTCTTTCATGTCGGACGCCCGAATCCCTTAGAACGCTCGCGCTTGCATCGACGATCATTCTCGTTATCGACCCAAATGCACTCTTTGCACCCAGCTTTCAGCTCTCGTTCGGTGCGGTTCTTGGCATCTTCTGCTCTCTTGACCTTTTTCAACGTCCGATTTCACTTTGGATCCAACGACATATCCAAAGTCCGATCAAACGCAAATGTTGCGAAACCGTAGCTTCAACACTGATCATGACGTTTGGCTCAACACTCGTCACAGCTCCGTTTTGTATCTGGCACTTCGGCCAACTACCGTTGTTAGGCGCTCTGGCAAACCTTATCGCGATCCCATGTGTTTCGTTCATAATGCTTCCCCTAAGCCTAATCAGCGCACTTACAGCCAAATTCTCAACGATTGGCGTACCCATCGCACAGTTTACTGGCTGGATCGAAAACGCTTTTGTCAGCGCCATGCACGCCATCAGCACGTGGATGCCTATTGCCTCTGTCCGACTTACGCCTCACGCGTTTGTCATCGTTTCGTTTTCACTGTTGGCCGCTTCGACGGTCTTATATAATGTTCCCTCAAAATTAAGGAGAATTGTCGCAAAATGTTCGATCACTAGTTCAACAATCATCATTTTAATCAGTCTCATCCACCCCTATTTTTGGTACGAAAGCAAGGATCTGCGCATCACTTTTTTGTCGATGGGCCAGGCAGACGCGACCTTGATCGAATTTCCCGATCACACGACGATGCTCATCGATGCCGGCAATGCACTCGGAAGTGATTACGACATGGGCCAAGCACGCGTCATTCCCTATCTCCAAACACTCGGCATAGAGCGCATCGACACACTCGTACTCACGCACAGCGACTACGACCATTACGCCGCCATGCGTTCGATCATCGATACCTTTGAGATCGGAGCCTTTTGGTTCAACGGCGAATCTTCATCAGACGCTGCCTATCTGAACGTGCTACAAAAACTCAACGAAAAGCACATCCCCATCGTCGATGTGCAGCAACTCCCGCAAACGCAGTGTCACGGTCAAACGTGCATTCGACGCCTCTGGCCCGACAATGCCCTTCCACTCGAGACAGACTCGAAAAACGAACGATCCATCGTTCTAAAACTCGACCATCTTGATTTTTCAGCCCTTTTTATGGGCGATGCAGGTCTCCCAGTCGAGACGGCACTTGCTCAAAAATACGGCTCATCCCTTGATGTTGCGCTTCTAAAAGCTGGACATCACGGCTCTAAATACGCAACAAGCGACGCTTGGTTAAACCTTACGACGCCTCAATTTGTCGTATTTAGTGCTGGTCTCAACAACCGCTACCACTTTCCCAATGTCGAAACACTTCAACGGTGTCGACGACATAATCCAGTCATTCTTCGGACCGATATGCAAGGCTCACTTCGCATCACAACGAACGGAAAACGAACAAAAATTGAATCAGCCCTATAAAATGCTCGATTTTTCTTAAGTTATGCATGCAATAAAGTAGACTGCAAACGCCCTGAGTTTGAAGGACCACCTAGAGTTGTAAAAACTTTAGGTGGGGGAAGTCGGTAGATTATCGTTTCAAATGCATAAAAATGAAGAAGGACCGCATCAATCCGGTGTATGATGATTTTGCGTAACTACACATACGGAGGTTTGATGCGATCATTTGCTCATTTTACGTTAAACGAAAGGGAA
>JAZRWH010000196.1:0-11292 GCA_045599585.1 Myxococcota bacterium | reverse complement strand
TTGTCCACCCCAAATAAACTCTTGCGTTAGGCTCATAAAAACTCCCATTGCCTAGTAACAAGGGATGCCCATCGTTTCAAGTGTCCATATCGGAGGGACGCCCCTCAATTGGCGTGTCCGATTTTAAGGGGACAGTTTACTCAGGGGGAGACTTCCCCCTTCAAGAAAGCGTGTATAAAGAGGAATAAGTTTTAATGATAGGAGATGGGGGGGGAAGCTTGAACAAAAAAACTTGACAGGAGTCCTTGAGCACGCTAAAGAGGGCGCCGCAATGAGACATCAGATTCATTTTGATGTTTTAGATTTGCGAGAGTGGCGAAATTGGTAGACGCGCAGGATTCAGGTTCCTGTTTCCGGTTTGGATGTATGGGTTCGAGTCCCTTCTCTCGCATGAAAGACCCGGGAAGAGTCAGTCTTTCTGGGTTTTTTCGTAACTTCGGCGAGGCGAAAAATTGCGCGAGCGGAGTAGTCAGTACGTATTGGGATTGTCGAAGAGACCGCCGATACGACTGAGCGGCGTTTTCGAAGCGAATACGTTTTGAAAAAGCGATCAAAACCTGATTGATACAACGTCGCTCCTGACGGCGAGCCGTTCGAGGGAGTAAGAAGATGTTGAGTATTGATGGTCTTGAGCAGCTGATAGAGCCGATATTGAACCAGCTTGGACTTGGGCTTCATTTGATTGAGTTGAAGCGCGAGGGTAAGGATCTGGTATTGCGTATCGTGACGGATCGACTTGAGAAAGCGAGTGCTGAAGAAGGCGTAAGTGTAGAGGATCTTGAGCGAGCGAATCATGAGATTGGCGCTGTAATGGATTTGGAAGATCCGATTGAGGAGCGTTATCGTCTGACGGTAGAGAGTCCGGGGATAGAGCGTGATCTTGGGACGTGGCGTCAAGTACGTTATGCGTTGAACGAGCGGGTTCACGTTGTGACGCGAGGCGAAGAGGCGACGGTTGTCGAGGGCATTCTGAAGTCCGTGAGCGAAGACCCGAAGCTTATGGTGATAAAAAGAGACGACGGTAGCGAAATTAATATAGAGTATAGCGTGGTAAAGGCAGCGAAGACGGTATTTGTATGGCCGAGTCTTGGTGCGCCGAAAAAGCGTGCCCAATAATTGCGGAACGATGAAAACGCGCATACGATATCAGCTAACGCCCGCAGAGGGCGAAACAAGTGAGTCATAGATTACAACCGCTTATACAAAGCAAGTTGATATATACAGCCGAGCATGTAAGCTGCCGGCAAACGTGAGGAGATAGCCCCGTGGATCAGAATCTGAAACTTAGTGAAGTCATCAAACAGGTAGGAAGTGAGAAGGGTGTAGACCGAGGCGTATTGATTGAAACGCTTCAGGTAGCGCTTGCGACAGCTGCCAAACGTGTTTTTGGTCAGCAGCGAGAGATCGAAGCATCCTACAACGAAGAACTTGATGAAATAGAGCTCTTTCAGATCCTCCAGGTAACGGATGACATTGAGAATCCGTATCGCGATATAACGCTGGAGGATGCAGAGGAATACAATTTTGATGTAGGTCTTGGGGATGAACTTCTTGTACAGATTTTCTATCGTGATGAGGATCGTGATCGAGCGGTTGAGCAAGACAAGAAGTACGGAGATCTTTTAAGTCTTGACAGTGCGAAGATGAATTTTGGTCGCATTGCAGCGCAGACGGCGAAGCAGGTTATTTTGCAGCGTATGCGTGAAGCGGAGCAGGATATCATTTACAATCAGTACAAAGATCGAGAAGGCGAACTGATCACGGGTACAGTGAGACGATTTGAGAAGGGAGCCATTATTGTCAATATTGACAATGTAGATGCTATTCTTCCGCAGCGAGAACAGACGCCGCGTGAGACGTATCGCATGGGTGATACGATTGAAGCGTATGTCAAAAAAGTACAGCGATCGAGTCGTGAGCCTCAGATTGTATTGAGTCGTACGGAGCCAGCACTTGTACTAAAACTGTTTGAGCAGGTTGTTCCTGAGATGTACGAGGGCATTGTTCAGATTCTTCGTGTTGCACGTCAGCCGGGTATGCGTACGAAGGTAGCGGTTTACTCATCACAGAGCGATGTTGATGCTGTTGGTGCGTGCGTAGGTGTTCGCGGTCAGCGTGTACAGAATGTTGTATCAGAGCTTCGAGGAGAAAAGATTGACATTGTACCGTTCCACGATGATGCGGCTCGATTTGTCTGCAGTGCGATTAGTCCTGCAGAAGTATCGAAAGTATTTATTGATGAAGCTTCGACGTCGATGGAATTGATTGTTCCGAATGATCAGCTTTCGCTTGCGATTGGGCGTGGTGGTCAGAATGTTCGTTTAGCGGCACAGCTCACGGGATGGAATCTCGATATTATCAGCGAAGCGCGTTTGAACGAGTTGAAAAACGAAGCGAAGCGTTTGTTATTAGGCCACAGCGATATTCCTGAAGCGCTTATTGATACGTTGTTTACGCTTGGCTATAACAAGCTTGAGCATATTGCGAATGTGGATCCAGCAGAGCTTTCGCAGATTCCTGGTTTTGGCAGCGAGAATGCAGAAAAGATTGTTTCGGAAGCGAAACGCATTCTCAAAGAGAAGCAGAAGAAAGAGAACGAAGCGGAGCGCAAAGAAGACAACATCAGCGATATTGCGACGTATCTTGGTTTGAGCGAGCGTCAGGCGAAGCAGCTTTACAACGGTGGGTATCATAATCTTCCGATTCTTTTTGTCGAAGGGAATGCGAAGCGTATGGATGCCCGTACGGCATTGGGTACGAATTTGACGGCGACGATCATCAAGAATCTTGGTGAATTAGCTCTTGGTCAGGAAGTTTACACGGAGACAGAGCTGGAAGCAGCACGAGCGACGTTTGAGAGTGTGATGGCAGAGAACGAGCTTTCGACAGTCGAAGAGGCTTATGCGATTACAGTTTCAGCGCACGGAGAAAAAGTATTTCCGCTTGATGATGAAGACGACGATATGGACGAAGAGTCCATGATCGACGCAGAAGATTCGGAGGACTAATGGCGCGTCAGGAAGAGTCGACAGAGATGGAGAACGCGGTACAGGGCAAATCGCCGTCGAGGCGGTGTATTTGCTGTCGCGGAAACGGAGCGAAGGGGGGGCTTTTGCGTTTTGGCGTTATGGGCGGAGCGCTTTGTTTTGACCTTCGCCAAAAGCTTCCTGGGCGTGGTTACTACGTTTGCACGAACGCAGCATGTTTAAAGAAGGCGTGGGATACGCAATTTAAGCGTGTTGCGAAGACGTCAGCAGAGGCCATCGCGGCGACGTGGGAAGCCTTTGTGAAGGACGTTTTGATTCCTGGATATGAGCGTCGATATCGTGAGTGCTTGCTTTCGGGGCGTCAGAGTGGTCAGTTATTGCTGGGTTCGGATGCAGTAGAGCAAGCGGCCCGCGAAGATCGTCTAATGTGTTACGTATTGGCGACGGATGCTTCTGAGAGCACGCGTCGAAAGTACGAGACGAATGCTGAGCGTAAGGCATTGCCATGCGTTGGGCATTTGGACCGAGCAGAGCTTGGACAGTTGCTTGGAACGAGCGACAAAGTTGTTTTGGGCTGGACGGCAAGAAGTGTTTTGGGTGCAGAGTTTCAGCGCATCGAGGCAGTGATCAGTCGATTCAGTCAATCTGAAGCGCAGAAATAAGTCAGGCAACTGATTTTATTTGGAAATAGTACGTCATTCAGTTGAAATCATTTTGAGTTTGGGAGGGGGAAGTCTCCCCCTGAGCGTCTATCGCCTTCACAAAAGGCGCATTTTTTGAGCACATTGTTTAAGCAAATAGTCACGGGCGTGAGCCCGTTTCTAAATCGTTTGCTTTGTGTTTATGAAGCTGTGTAAATTTGTGTTGGCGATACGCCGCTACCCTCTCGGAGTGAAGCGAAACCGGGTGGTGTAGAATGAAACAAAATACAATGCGGCAAAGTCTTGCAGAGAGAGCCCGTTGCGTCGTATAAGGCGCGGCTGGGCGATTTGCCCGAATTTTTATGTTATTCTTCCGCAATACGATCGTAGGTATGCGGTGATTTTTGACGTGAGTCAGAGGCTCAGAGAGAGAGAGCATGGCGAAAACGAAGGTTAGTGAATTAGCGACCGAATTGAAGTTGGACCCCCAGCAGCTGGTCGACCAGATCAACAAATTGAACCTCGGCGTGACTGTGAAGACACCTACGAGTTCGTTGACAGATGAACAGGCAGACACTGTCCGTAAGACTCTGACGAGACAGCAGCGCTTGGCAAACGGTGGGGCGTCAGTGCGTGTTCGCAAGAGAACATCAGAAAAAGCACCGGCAGAGAAACCAGCTGCCTCCGAGACGCCCTCTCCAGACGCAGGTGGTCCTGTTGGATTATCGAAGATGCGAGCCCAGCAATCGAGTTCATCGAAAACTGCGACTAAAGCCGAGTCGAAGACGGAATCGAAAGCGAAGTCTGACAAAAGTGTTAAGTCAGAGGAAAAAGCAGGTTCTACGAATGCCAAAGCGGCATCTAGCGTAAAAGCTGAAGTTGTCAAAGCTGAAACGGAGAAAGTCGAGTCGAAGTCGGAAGCTGTGAAAGTCGAAGCAGTGAAAGCCGAGTCGACGAAGCCTGAAGCGACGAAAGCAGAGGCATCGAAGTCGGAAGTTGTGAAAGCTGAAGGGGCGAAAGCCGAGTCGACGAAGTCGGAGGCAGTGAAAGCCGAAGCGACGAAGTCGGAGGCAGTGAAAGCCGAGTCGACGAAGTCGGAGGCAGTGAAAGTCGAAGCGACGAAGCCTGAAGGGGCGAAAGCCGAGGCTCAACCAGCCAAGAAAGCTTCAGACAACAAGAATTCGAAAGACGACAAAAAAGGCCGTAAGAAAGACAAACGTGAGAACGTAATAGAGCTATCGATGGGCAATAAATGGGAAACCACGATTTCTCTTGGTGGCAATTTCTCAGACGAGCTTCCGGATGCTTATGGAGATAAGAGCTACAGCAACGAATCTGACGACTACGATGATGAAGACGTAGAAGTGATTGAGAAGCCGAAATCGAAGATCAAGAAATCGGTACAGCCTGCATCGGATGCGCGTTCATCAGAAGAAGAGTTTGAGTACGAAGACAAGAAGAAAGCGGCACGTCCTTCGAACATTACCGGAACGATTGATCCTGCGCTCATTCGAGCGATGTTGGTCAAAGACAACAAGAAGTTCAACGGTAACGGTGCAGCAGCAGAAAAGAATAGCAAGCACAGCGGTGCGAGAACCGTTGTGAATTCGAATCAGATTTATGGCGCAGGCAATCAGCGTACAGCGCATGCGGGTGGCAATGTTCCTCCTCAGCAGCAGTTTGTAAAGAAGGGTAAAAAGGGCAAAAATGTGCCTCAGGCACCACAGCAGCCCGTCCATACTGTTGCGAGCGAGCACAAACGTGTTGTTCGTATGTCAGGAAATATTTCGGTTGGTGATATTGCCAAACAGATGGGCGTAAAAGCAGCCGAAGTTATGAAATACCTGATGAAAGAGCTTGGCATGATGCTCACGGTCAACCAGACGATTGATCTTGAAACAGCAGAGCTTGTTGCAGCAGAGCATGGTTACACCGTTCAGGATACGAGCTTTAAAGAAGAAGCCTTTACGGAGAGCACAGAGGATCGTCCTGAGGATCTTGAACTTCGTCCGCCGATTGTAACGGTTATGGGTCACGTTGACCATGGTAAGACGTCGCTTTTGGATGCGATTCGTAATACGCGTGTCACGGCAGGTGAAGCCGGTGGTATTACGCAGCACATTGGTGCATCTTCAATTGAGACGAAGAACGGTCGCGTTGTATTTCTCGACACGCCGGGCCACGAAGCCTTTACAGCGCTACGTGCACGTGGTGCCAAGGTTACAGACCTTGTTGTCTTAGTTGTAGCAGCAGACGATGGTATCATGCCGCAGACGATTGAAGCAATCAACCATGCCAAAGCTGCAAAAGTACCGATCATTGTTGCCATCAACAAGATCGATAAAGCGGGAGCGAATCCAGAGCGCGTCAAACAGGCTTTGACGGAATACGGCCTTGTTCCGGAAGATTGGGGTGGCGAAACGATTGTCAAAGAAGTTTCGGCTCATACGGGCGAAGGTGTGGATGAACTTCTCGAGCTTATCTATCTGCAGTCTGAGGTTCTTGAGCTTAAGGCGAACCCGGATAAAGAAGCACGAGGTATTCTTCTCGAAGCATACAAAGATGCGCGACGAGGTATTGTTGCAAGCATCATCGTTCACGAGGGTACATTGCACGTTAACGACATCATTGTCAGTGGTGCGTGTTACGGCAAAGTCAAGAGTATGCTTAGCGATAAGGGCAAAGGCATCAAAGTTGCGGGCCCCTCGACGCCAGTTGAGATTACCGGTCTTTCTGACATTCCTGAAGCAGGTGAACCTTTCTTCGTAACGAAGAGCGAAAAGATCGCCAAAGAGTTTACAACGCAGGTTAAAGAGCGCAAACGTATTGCAGAGCTTTCTAAGACGAGAGCCTCTGGTATTGATCCGTGGGCACAGTTTAACGAGAACAAACAGCTCAACGTCATCATCAAAGCGGACGTTCAGGGTTCACTCGAAGCACTTGATAAATCGCTTTGTGAGCTTTCGACAGATGAGGTTACGCTCAATGTCGTTCACTCAGCCGTTGGTGGTGCAACAGAAAGCGATATTCAGCTTGCTGTCGCATCGAATGCGTTGATCGTTGGATTTAATACGCGTCCTGAAGCTCGTGCTGCAGAAATTGCGAAACGCGAAGGTGTTATTGTTGAATCCTTCTCGATCATTTACGAGATCATCGATTACATCAAGAATGCAATGAGTGGTCTTCTCGATCCGATTCTTGGTGAAAACGTCCTGGGTCACGTAGAGATTCGTAACACGTTCAACGTACCGAAAGTGGGCACGATCGCAGGTGGTTACGTTTTGGATGGCATCATTCGCCGTAACGCCAAATGTCGTTTACTCCGCAATGGTATCGTTATTTATGATTCGAAAGTTGCGTCGCTCAAACGCTTTAAAGACGATGCGAAGGAAGTTCGCGTAGGTTACGAATGCGGATTCTCGATCGATAATTATAACGATATCAAAGTTGGTGATCAGGTAGAAGTTTACGAGATCACCGAGACCAAACAGAGTTTATAATTTCACGGTTATAAAAGTCTAGTTTAGCAAAAAAGGCCGGTATTTCATGATACCGGCTTTTTTTATAATAAGAAGCATTTGTCAGAAAGACTAGCAACAAGCATGGGAGATAAAAATGGATTACGGATTTGATGCGATTGATAGTGTTGTACAGGCGTCAATGAACAGAGTTGTTGCATTGTGGTATGGCGATGTCGATCGAATATCTCTGGATGGTGTAAAAGAGTTTACGGGAGCATCAGCCTTTTATTCTGTTTATGATCTGACAGGGCTGTCGCAGTATTATTTGACGTTGTTTCAGATGAATGGGAAGATTTTTCATACGTGGCGATTAACACCAGGCAACGTCAAACAAAGTGCATGCTTGGAAACGGAGAAGAACGTACTCAATTTGTTGAAGCAGCAAGGGATTGTTTTGATGCCTGTTTTGCCATCAACAGCGACGTATCAGGCAATCCTGAAAAAGTTGCCTCTTCTTATAGCGATGGATGATAAGACGCCGTGCGTCGGAGATTTTCAAATTCAGGCGCTTACCGAACAATCAGGTGTTACGTTGTCAGCAAACGATCGAAATGCTCTAAAGAGTTTTTTGACGATATTTTAGAGTAAATCGTAAATAATACAGATACTCTGAAAGATTGAGTTTGAGCGCCGCAGGCTAGAGAGGGTAGCGGCGTATTGCCTTTGTTGATGACGTATCTATTTGAATGGGAGCAATCTTTAGTCCAGATAGTTTTCGTAAGGATCATTTTTTTGAGGCAATAGCCGCTCAGGGGGAGACTTCCCCCTCTTAAAAAACAAGTCTTAGAATTATATTTATAAAAGAGTCCTAGTGGACAAATAGGTTATGCAAATGACACAAACGCTTCGAACGATTATAACATTGCTTATTGCTGGATTTTTAGTTGTGGGTTGTTCTGCATCCAAAAAAGAAATCGAGCAAAAGAAGCAGGTTGATATGGATTATGAAATGGCTGTGAACTATTTCAATGCAGGAGAAACGTCGCAGGCCATTCGTTCATTATCGCTTGTTCTTGCTACAGAACCAGAACATGCCGATGCAAATCATCTCATGGGATTTATTCGGATGGGTCGTAGACAGTATGATGAAGCGATATCTCATTTTAAGCGTGCACTCGAAACGAATCCCAACATGTTAAATTGTAAAAACAATCTTGGAGCGGCCTATATGTTTCAGGAGCGTTGGGAAGATGCAGCAGTAATTTTTAAAGAGCTCTCAAAATCGCCTTTATATACATCTCCGTGGCTTGCTTTTGTAAATCTTGGTTGGGCATATTATAAAATGGGGATGATTCCAGAAGCATATGATCAGACAGAAATGTCTGTATTTTTAAATCCCAAATTTTGCTTGGGTTTGAACAATCTTGGAATTATAGAAGAGGAGATGGGACGAGAGGATGCTGCCGTAAAGCATTATGAGGAATCGATCGTACAGTGTTCAAATTATCCTGAACCGAATCTGCATTTAGGATTAATTTATGCGCGTCGTGGCGAAGCAGCGAAAGCATATAAATATTTCAAACGTTGTAATGAATTAACACCGAAGAGCGAGCTTGGTGAGCGTTGTGCAGCGAATGCTGAAGTCGTCAAGTAAGTAAGATATAATAATTTCAGCGATGCAAAATGTATATAAGCATCAACATGTAGCATCGCTGAAGAAGATTGTGATTACTTGCGGCATGAGGGTTGTCCGCTGGGGCAAATAAAGCGGATATGTGCGTGGTTTCGGTGTCCGCGCCAAAACTTAAAAATAGCCTTATCAGAATCTTTGTGATGAGGATATGAAAAGATGGTACGAAGTTGGAGTGGTGTTAATTCTTTTTTTGCAACGGCGTAGAGTTTTTTTTGCACATAATTATCCATAAAGATAACTTTAACTTCGCCGGTTTGAATCATGGATTTGAGGAGGAACCACGTTTTTTCGGCATCGAAGTTATCATCGGCCGCGCGCATAAAGTGTTCTGGATGATGTTCACTAGGTGTTTTTGTATGAACGTAACCGATATCGACATCTCGGCCGTTGGTATGTGAAGCGTGGGGTTTAATTTTACCGCCACGTCGTTTTGAGAAATCGCCGACGTTGACATGAGGTGCATCGGGATATTGTGCAGCATACGCAGCGAAGCCAGCCACGAGGCTGGCGATGGTATTTTCAGCGGCCCAAGAGCGTTGACGTTGTGTACGGAGGAAGTACCCGCTATGTTCGTTACCTTCGGGCATGAGCCAGCCATTGAGCAGGCGTCCGCGGTTAGGTGCGCCTAAGGCATAAGGCAAAGGAGAGGAAGAAAGCTTGCTTTGTACGACGAGTTTTTGTCCAGGTGTGAGTGTACTTTCGGCGGAATAGTTTGGGTTGAGAGCTGTTAGCGTTGCTACGGGGATACCCCAAAGGGTTGCTTGATGACTGAGCGTGTATTCTCCCGAAACGGTATATTCGAGTGTATCGGGGATTTCAGCTAGCGGAATGGGTGTTTCAAGCCAACCGCGTCTTTGGAGATCAGCGAGGTGTGCTGTTGAACCGACTGCAAAACCGAGTACCGCTGAAGTTGCAGCGGCGTTTTGGAAAGGTGTGATATTGTTTTTGGGTTCTTGTTTGGTCTGAGTTGGGGCTGGTGTTGGTGCAACTATGGGTGCGGTTTCAACATTGAGTGATTCGTGTGGTTGAGTAGGTGATGTAGAAACGTTAGTTTCGGCGCGAGCGATATAGCTATAGAGACCAATGATCATGGCCAAAAATAGCGCAACAGGTAGTGCTAACTTCGCGAATACGTTATGCATGGTAAAACCTCAAAAGTTTGACTTTTTTACCCCCAAAACAATTTGCAGAATTTAACGAAAAAGCGAAGAAAGGCAACCTAAAAACAGAAACAGACGTGTATTAATCGATCGAAAAAGAGTTTTAGAGTGTTTTGAGAAGTTCAGCACATCCTTCGTTGACGTCGCGCCAAGTTTCTTCGAAATCGCCTGTGTACCAAGGGTCAGCGACACTGCCTGGTCGATTTGTGTAGTCGAGTAGGCGGTGAATTTTGTTGTCAGGGTCGCCACCGAAAGCGCGTTTCATGTTGCGTATATTGGCGTCATCCATACCAATGAGGTAATCGTAATTTGTGTAATCAGAGGGTCGAATTTGGCGAGCAGTTTTACCACTACAGTCGATTCCATGTTTAGCCATCATGCGTTTTGAAGGCGGGTAAACGGGATTTCCAATTTCTTCGGTACTTGTTGCTGCAGAGGCGATTGAAAATTCTTGAGCGCGGCCAGCGTCGGCAACCATTTTTTTCATAACAAACTCAGCCATCGGGCTTCTGCAAATGTTACCGTGGCAAACGAAGAGTATTTTGATCATAATTGTTATATCTCCTTAAATGGGATGAGGTGCGTCAAAATGCAAAGATTCGCTCGTCAGAGGCGATACATCAACTGATAAAATACTCCGCGTATTGTTTATTTTCAATCCTTGCAGTCCCACAACATATTTCATTAGCTACAACAAAATGTGCTTGTTACAGAATTTTATACGTTTATTATTCTCATTTTATCCTGCAAACGGCCTAGAGGGGCGTCATATCGCGGACGTCTCGCGCTATTTGTCATGCTTAAGGTATAAAACTATGTAAAGCATATCCATTTACTGTTGCGTGGTTAAGGGATTGTTTTTGAAAAAAATTACAGTTTAAACGTAACGAAACGAATTTCGATGGCACTACTATAGAGAGGAAAACAGGGTGTTCTCCTCATCATCATTTTTTAGGGGAGGTCATCGAATGTTGGTTTTCATCACTATTTTCTGTCGTAGTCCGCCTGTTAACCTAGTATCCCGTCTAAAATGTGTGATGTTGACGAACACATGCGTTTTATGATGCAGTTTGTTCAAACAAAATTCCTGTGTTACTGCTCGCTTTCTTGGCACAGAGGATTTTTGTGGTGTTTTTCGGTTTGGCCACGAAGTTTTTTGATGGAGCTTGTCAAAAAATGGCTTAGGCGAAGCTATCGGGGGCGGCTGCCCGGCAGCTGGCTTGAAGTGTCCCCCAAATCAAGGACAATTTGAAAACGAGGGGGCGACATCCCTCATTTGTTTTGATAAAATACTCGACCACTATTCCAGAGGATAAGGCAACGCTGAGGAGCGACCCGAGCGCTGGTATA
>JAZRWH010000195.1:0-7091 GCA_045599585.1 Myxococcota bacterium | reverse complement strand
GGAACTGACTTTACTAAGGTCTCTGACAGCTATATCAAACGTGTCTGTAATGAAATTAATCAGAGACCTCGAAAAGTACTTGGTTGGAAGACACCGGAAATGGTTTACTCAAATATGCATTTGGATTGACAATTTTCCGACCTCCCCCACCAAAAAAGACTAGAAAGCGATCTGTCGCGGAGCACGTGGGAAAGGAATGACGTCGCGGATATTATCGAGTCCAGTAGCGTACATCATAGCGCGTTCGAAGCCGAGGCCGAAACCGGCGTGGGGAACGGTACCATAGCGACGCAGGTCACGATACCAGCTATAGTCTTCTTTCACCATGCCAAGCTCATCCATGCGGCGATCGAAGTAATCGAGACGTTCTTCGCGCTGGCTGCCGCCGATCATCTCGCCGATGCCGGGGACGAGGACGTCCATCGCAGCAACCGTCTTATTGTCGTCGTTCATGCGCATATAGAAAGCCTTGATATCTTTGGGGTAATTGATGACTGCAACAGGACCGCCGACGATTTTTTCGGTAAGGGCGCGTTCATGTTCAGTTTGCATATCCATGCCCCAGAAGACATCGAAGTCGAATTTTTGATCGAGTTTTTGGAGACGTTCGACAGCTTCGGTGTACTCCATGACAGTGAGTTTAGAATTCACGAGGGATTCGAGGCGTTTGATGCACTCTTTGTCGACGCGTTCAGCGAAGAAGGCCATATCGTCAGCGCGTTCATTAAGGACGGCTTTGAAGATATGCTGAATGAAGTCCCAAGCGAGGAGGGCATCATCGTGGAGGTCAGCGAAAGCGATTTCGGGTTCGACCATCCAGAATTCTGAGAGGTGACGGCGTGTATTGGAGTTTTCGGCACGGAACGTAGGCCCGAAGGTGTAGACGCGGGAAAGTGCGGTCGCATAGGTTTCGACGTTGAGCTGTCCAGAAACGGTGAGGTGGGCAGGTTTACCGAAGAAATCCTGGCTATAATCGACACTACCGTCTTCGAGTCTAGGGATATTAGCGAGGTCAAGCGTAGAGACGCGGAACATATCGCCAGCACCTTCGCAGTCACTGCCGGTAATGAGGGGCGTATGAACCCAATAGAACTGGCGCTGATTGAAGAACTGGTGGACAGCCATGGAAAGCGTATGACGGACGCGGGAAACAGCCCCGAAGAGATTTGTACGCGGACGGAGGTGAGCAACTTCGCGGAGGAATTCGCGCGTATGGGGTTTAGGCTGAATGGGATAAGCGTTAGGATCATCGATCCAACCGACGACCTGGACATCATCGGCAACGATTTCGTGCGCCTGATTTTTGCCTTCGGACAAAACGAGTTTGCCCGAAATACGGACGGAACACCCAGAAGTAATTTTTACGACTTCGGAAGCGTAGTTTGGTAGGGTATTGTCAGCAACGCACTGGATTTGAGCGAAGCAAGTGCCATCGTTCACGTTGATGAAAGAGAAGGCTTTGGAATTACGGATCGTACGAACCCAACCTTCGACGACGACTTTGCTGCCGACTTCGACCTTGCCTTGCATGAGGTCTTTGATCATGACTGCCTGACTGGACATTATTTAGAACTCCTGAAAAGGTTAAAGCCGCACCAAACGGTACAGCGTACAGAACCTTAGTTATTAACTCTAAACCCCCACGCATTTCAAGCACAGAGCCCAACAAATCCGACAAAAAACGCGTCAATTATGATTGCACGTCGAGTAATGTTTTGTGTAAAGTTATATGCCTTTAGTTTTAGACCACACTCTAATGGAGGAGATTCAATTATGATGAATGATGACGATAAAAAGAATAACGCAAACGAAACTCAAGACGAACCGAAGCTTGCGGATGTGATTGATCTTGGCGAAGCTCGCGAGAAAAAAGACGAAGCAGAAGCCAAACAGCAGGTAACACTCGAAGAAGCTGTTTCGGCACTGAAAGGTTCTTTTGCAGAACTTAAAGCACAATTTGCGCCGCTCAAAACGACGCTGACCAACATTGTCGATGCAGCGAAATCGGGAGCCGAAGCAGCCCGCGTCAAGATGGAAATGGATGCGAAAAAAGCAGAAGAAGAAGCGAAGGACGACGCTACAAAACGCGATGACGTTGTTGCAGATGCGGCCAAAACGCTTACGCCTGATGAAAAGGCCGTCAAAGAGACGAGCGAAGTCATCAACCTCACGTTGGAACGTCTTAAACGCCGCGGAATCGAACGCAAAATCGATCTTAAATCTGTCCTTCAGGATCAATTCACGAAATTTGCAGATAAGAATCTCAAAGAAAACGACTACACCGTCGATGAAGACGGCAAAAAAGTCGTCAAAGTCGATGCTAAGTTCTTTTCTAATCACGGCAGTGAAGCTCTTCCCGCAATATTGGGCGGCGTAGCCCGTTCGGTCGTCAACACACTTTTCGGCGATATTCTTGGTATCAAAGACGCCAAGTCGGAAGAAGCGAAAGACGACGACAAAGCCGAAGGTGAAGCTGAAGTCGTTACAAGCGAAGAAACTAAAGTCGAAGAAAAAGCCGAGCCCAAGTATAAAGTTCAGTTTGACTTTGCAAAAATGTTGGGCGATGCCATCCAAAAAGCCAATGCCCAAAGCAAACCAGCAAACCACACACCTAAAGAAGAAGCCGAAGCTCGCCAAGCTGCTGCTAAAGGTGTTCAGATCGTCGAAGACGTCCTTAACGGCAAAGACCCGACAGAACGTCTTGAAAAAGAGGCTCGTGACGCAGAAATCGAAGCAGCCAATCCCACGCCCGATGCCATTAACCCCGTCGACGAAAAGCATCAGCGCATTCTTGATCTCGCTAAAGAATACGATCAGGCAATGAAAGATGACGACGATGACAAGTAGTCGTCCGTGGATGCTTTTTTAGCCTATTTTTTACCGGTGCCCGCAAGAGCACCGGTTTTGTTGTTTTTAAAACCGATCAGCCGCTCATGGAATAACAATGATGCATCTGAACGTTCATAACGGACGCTGCAGCAAAAGACTGCGCCAAACCAGCGTATTATTCTTATTAAACATATTTTAACGGAGCAACTCATGGCAATTCATGCAGAAGCCGGCAAAAAAGCCGATCCTCGCACACTAACGAACATACCGCGTCTTTTGGCGCAATACTACACCATCACGCCTGATGCACATGATCCTGCATCACGCGTTTCGTTTGGCACAAGTGGCCACCGAGGCGTTTCAGCCAAAGGTTCTTTTAATGAAGCGCACATTTTAGCCATTAGCCAGGCTGTTGCAGAGTACCGCAAACAAGCAGGTATCGAAGGTCCTCTGTACATCGGTATGGATAGTCACGCCTTGTCGGAAGCCGCATTTTTGTCGGCCCTCGAAGTTTTTTCGGCAAATGGTGTTGAGAGTGTTATTCAAAAAGGTCTTGGCTACACGCCGACTCCCGTCGTAAGCCACGCCATTCTTACGCACAACCGCAATCTTGACGATAACGATCCACGACGTGCAGACGGCGTTATCATTACCCCTTCGCACAACCCGCCCGAATACGGCGGATTTAAGTACAACCCTCCAACGGGTGGTCCGGCCTCGACGACGACGACCAAATGGATCGAAAATCGCGCAAACGAACTGCTTGAAGCAAAATGCGAAGGTATCAAACGCACATCACTTTCGGCATCACTTGAGCACGCACTGATTCATCACGAAGATTACGTATCGCGTTACGTCAACGATCTCAAAAATATCATTGATATGGATGCGATAGCTCAGTCGGGGGTCAAACTAGGCATTCATCCACTCGGCGGCTCTACGCTCGACTTTTGGCAGGCAATCATCGACACTTACAAACTCAATGCGACGATTACCCTTCCCTATCTTGATGCGACGTTCGGCTTTATGACACGCGACCGCGACGGTAAAATCCGCATGGATTGCTCAAGCCCGTACGCCATGGCTTCTTTGATCGAACTCAAAGATCAGTTTGATCTCGGTTTTGGCAACGATCCCGATGGCGACCGTCATGGCGTCGTCACACATCTCGGCGGTTTGATGAACCCCAACCATTATCTTGCGGTCATGCTCGAATATCTTTACACGAGCCGCGATCAGTGGCCTGCTGGCATGAAAGTCGGCAAAACACTCGTATCGAGTGCAATGATTGATCGCGTCGCACACGGTATTGGCCGCGAAGTTTACGAAGTTCCCGTAGGCTTCAAGTGGTTCGTAGACGGTTTGTTCCAAAAATTCTTAGGATTTGGAGGCGAAGAATCTGCAGGTGCCTCATTCCTTCGCTTCAATGGCGATGTATGGTCTACCGACAAAGACGGCATCATCCCTTGCCTGCTTGCGGCAGAAATGACGGCCAAAACAGGTCGCGATCCTTATGCACGCCATCTCGAACACGTTGCAAAATATGGAGAACCAGCCTACGATCGCATTGAAAAAGCTGCTTCTCGCGAAGTTCGTGCGCGCTTGGGAGCCCTTTCGCCCGCAGACGTACCGATTACGATGTTGGCTGGCGACGCCGTAACGAACGTCCTAACCTGCGCACCCGGCAACGGCGCATCCATCGGTGGCCTCAAGATTACGACGGATACCGGCTGGTTTGCGGTTCGACCTTCTGGCACCGAAGACATCTATAAAATCTACGCTGAATCGTTCAAGGGCAGCGAACACCTTGCACAGATCCAGGATGAAGCTCAAGCCATCGTTGCAAAAGTTGCGAAATAAAATTTAAAAACAAAATCGCAATTTATTACGCAAGTAATACATAGAATTCTGTATTACTTGCGTTTTTTTTTATGCTGTAAGAAGCGTCGGTAGTATTCATGGAATATTACTTGATGAAAAGAGTTTTGACATTTAAAATGCTTCGTAGAACTATAACTTGTTATAGAAATGTCAACTATTTATGATAAACCCGATCTATGCTTCTGATTGAGGTTGGAAGCGTTTATTAGAATAAAGATTGAGCATACTATGATTGAAGATATGAAAAGAAAAGCAATACTTATTGCTGTTTTTGCGAGTATGTCGGCGATTGCCTCTGCCTGTAACGAGTCAATCGAATGGACAGATTGCGAGAACCATCAAGGACGTCCATTCTGCAGCAACGGTAATGTTGTTCAATGTGATGAAGCGTCGAACATCATCACGGTGGAATCTTGTGAAGCAAATGAGATTTGTTCAAACGGCGCATGTGTGGATCCTAATGCTGGCAATTCTGATGTTGATTGCAGAGATGGGGATACACGGTGCTTTGATACAGGTTTTAAACAGTCATACGTAAAATCCTGCGTAGACGGGAAATGGAAAGAAGGTATCGTTGACTGTACAGACAAAGTCTGTAACGATGAACGAACAATGTGTATTGACTTTGTACCTGATTGCGCTCCGTCTGAAACAAAATGCGAGATCGTCCAAGGCGTCGTCACGCAATACAGTTGCGACAACGACGGATCCTGGAAAGAAAGTGACATCAACTGCGAGAACCGCGTTTGCGACAACGCTGGCAAGATCTGTATTGAGAAGTTTTGCAACTATACTGATTCTACTGGTTCTACAGTTCAAATACATCACGGAGCGAATGTTTGTGATGGAGATAAACTCGTTACATGCTCGTATCCGACGGCTGAAGCGTCAGACTGTGTGCTTGGCGTGTGCATTGAGGGGGACGAAACAGCAGCATGTACACCACGCTCCTGTTCTATCGATAATACTAACATCGTTCTGAATCACGAAGACACAATATGCCTAGAAAATGGACTCGTTACATGCTTTGATGGCGTGACAAATTCCCCTGAATCATGTGGCAACGGCATGGTCTGTCGTGACGGCGAGAACACATGTGACGAGGGAAAGGATTGTGGAAATATCAAACATCTTGGTCTTGCATGTAACGCTGATTCGGACGTCGTACAATGTATGGATGGTACGCTCGTCGTAATTGAAGACTGCGATACGGATAATGCAGATATTGACAACAGAAGTTACTGCTCAAGTATGCTTAAGTGTGAACCTGCTGGCGCAGATGATTGTCTTCCCGGATCTAGTAATCCGCTCATCGCTAATGGCAACTACTGGTGTGATGGAAAAACCCGTCGACAATGCCTCGACCGCGTAATTTTGGATGGCGAAGCATGTATTGGTACAACGCCATACTGTGATCCCGAAACGAACGCATGTCGCGCATACAAGACCTGTGAGATGAACGATGGATCTACAGTCGTTCATTTGGGAGACGTGTGCTTAGATTCCCCCGTCTCAAAGGGGTACTGCTATGACGGCATTACGAAAGCTCACGAGGATGGAACTTGTGCAGAACACCAAATCTGCGCTTTAGAAAACGATGAAGCCATTTGCGTTTGCAATGCAGCAGACCATTGGGTTGCAGACGAAAACGGCGTCTGTGTTTGTGACATCAATCATAAGTACGCCGAACACAATGGACTGTGTGAACAAGTCGAGTGTACAAAAAATGCGCATTGTTCAAATACATTGCCTTACGCAGCTAGTGCATGGGTTTGCAACGAGAATAGTTTTGTTTGCGAGATTGAAACTTGTGACAAGGGCTTTAGTTTGTCTGTCGACAGACTTAACTGCGTTTGTGGTGACGGAAAAACGGTCGTTTTTCGAGATTCCGTAGATTTTTGCGAAGATTCTGCAGTTTGTGGTTCTGTCGGCGAGGTGTACGACGCTGTCACGAATAGTTGCTTTTGTGATACGGCCAACCACTGGATTGGCGCAGTCGGGGCATGTTCTTGCGATGTGAACAACCGTTTCAAACGTGTTGGCAACGCTTGCGTTGAAGTGAATTGCATCTCTGACAATCACTGCACAAATACGCTTCCTGACAATGCGATGGCATGGATATGCTCCGACAGCAACGTTTGCCAAATCACTGGATGTAAAAATGGTTTTGAGGCCAACGACGACCAGACATCATGCATTTGCGGTGACCCAAATGTCGTGCTCGGCGAACAATGCGTTTCTAAGGCTACATGTAAAACGAACGAATCTTACAATTTAATTACAAATTCTTGCTCATGCGACGCGCCTTACGTTGAAGCGAACGGTAATTGTGAAGTTAAGGCTACATGTAAAACGAACGAATCTTACAATTTAATTACAAA
>JAZRWH010000194.1:0-13905 GCA_045599585.1 Myxococcota bacterium | reverse complement strand
TTATTCATTTTATATCAATACTGTCCCACAACATATTCTCATTAACGGTAACGAAATGCGCTCGTTACAGAATTTTATACTTTTCTTATTTTCATTTTGTCCTGCGGACGGCCCAAAGGGGCGTCGTATCGCGGACGCTCCTTTGGAATCCCCGCGCGCGGTCAAAAAGGTGGGGGGGGGGAGATGGTGTGGTTATCTACAGTAACGTTATATTGTGAACATTATCGAATGTCTCCCCATGAGAAGCTATCGCACACCTCATTAAGACAAACGACGTTTTAAGCTCGCCTATATATAAATGTTGTCCATTTATACTTCTCAATCCGCGTGCGACATGTCGCTACTCTTTATTCTTGTACGATGGGTACTCCGGCAAAATCAGGGGATTGCCCATCTAAAAAAGCGCGACACGCGCGACAGACGGCGGCAAATTCGTTCATATCGAGGGGCATTCTAATCCAATGGGTATCTTTGTCAGCGCGGAACCACGTAAGTTGTCGCTTTGCGAAACGTCGCGTTTCACGTTTTGCATCCTCCAGAGCCTGTTCAAACGAACACGCGCCATTGAGGGCAGCAGCAGCCTGTTTGTAACCGAGAGCTTTTACGGGCAATTCGTCGGCAGGCAAACCGGCGTCGAGAAGTTTTCGCGTTTCATCAACGATCCCCGTAGCCCACATTTCATCGAGTCGTTTTTCGATCTTAGCATAAAGTTCTTCACGAGGTCGCCAACATCCGAGGCATAAGCGATCGTAGCGAGTTTCTTTAAAACCGTGTTCGACCTGTTGTTCGCTCAATTTACGTCCTGTGAGCGCAAAGACTTCGAGTGCGCGCTCAATACGCACCCAATCGGTGGGCATAATTTTCTCGGCAGCTTCAGGATCGATTGTTCGAAGTTTTTCGAACATTGCGGGTTGACCTAGCTGATCGCGTTCGGCACGCAAACGTTCGCGGAGGGCATCATCACGCGAGGGAGCCTGTAAGATACCGTGAATAATCGTTCGGTGATAGAGGCCTGTACCGCCAGAAATGAGTGCTGGTTTATTTCGTGCGGCAATTTGGGCAAGGGTTTGATCAGCGTAGGCGGCAAAAGCAGCAGCATCAAGCGGCGGTCCTAATGGAATGAGGTCGATCCCGTGAATTGGGAGTTCAGCCTGTTGTTCTGGTGTTGGCTTGTCGGTACCAATCGCCAAATCTTTGTAGACCTGCATCGAATCGACATTGAGCATTTCGGCACCGAGTGCGGCGCCGAGTGCGACCGAAAAGTTGGTTTTACCGCAGGCCGTGGGCCCGACGACTTGAATAATTCTCATTTTTGCTCCTGAATGTAGAGTTCAGCGAAGCGTAATATTTATAACTTACGCATAAGGTTATGCAAGCGGAGGGGGTAGCGGCGTATTGGCAAAGCCAATAGCCGCTCAGGGGGACGCCTCCCCCACCAAAAATTACTATATAATTTTTTTGATTTGTTTATATAATATTCAAACCATAAAAGAATTTGTTATATTTTATTAGTTCCAACCAAGTATTTTAATCATCCAAGCGATACCGCCCCATGCGCCGATAGCGGAACCGATAGTTGTCAAAAAGGCAACGATGAGTATGTGCGTCACTGGATTTTTGTAGAAATCACCGATCGTATGAACATTTGCGAGATTTTCGCAATCTTGGACGGTGGGTTTGCGGATCCAGGCTTCGAGAAGTCCGAGCACGATACCAGCACCAATGACGGGCGTCGTTGAAGTAATGGGAGAAACACCGATCGAGGCAATAATTGTTAATGGATGCGCGAGTGCCAAAATTGCGAAAACGAAACAAAAAGCAGCGTTTGGAATAACCCAAGCTTGAAGAAGGTCGAAAAATGCGCCCTGACCGTGGGTATAACCGCCATAAACGAGTCCAGCGATGATGACGATCGGAACGATCCACTTAACGAGTTTCCATATTATGGAAGGTGGAGGAACGACGTCGATTGCATTGGTATCGATATCTTGGTCGAAGTAACGTTTTATGCCATTGACGTGCCCAGCGCCGACGACAGCGACGATGGTTTTCCCCTCGGCTTCGCGCATTTTAGCGCAGAGGTAGCGATCGCGTTCGTCGATGAGCGGCACGTAAACCTGCGGAACTTCTTTGGCGAACGTATCCATCATGCTTGAGAGGTTTGCATCTTTTTTGAGATCTTCGATATCTTTGCTGGTTGCGCCTTTATCGTCGTCGCCTCCGCCCATAGATTCGACAATTGCGCCAAGGAGACCGCATTTTGTCATAAAAGAGAGGTTAGCCCAGACGCGTTTGAGCGTCGTATTAATATTACGATCGATGAGCGTGAAGCGAACGCCATTTTCTTGGGCGACTTCGATTGCGCCCAAAAGTTCAGCACCGGGCTTAACGCCGAGCTGAGCGCCCATTCTACGCTGGTAAGCGCCAACGGCCAAGCTACCGAGCAGATAGAGGAATTTTCCTTTTTTGATGACCTGAAAGATGTCGAGCTTAGCCCAACGATTTTCGTCTTTAAAAGAGTCGTAACGTTCCTGGCAAAGTTCGACGCAGACGTTGTCGGGGTTGAGTGTTTTGATAAGATTTTCAACTTCCTGTCGACTTGCATCGCTGACGTGAGCTGTTCCGACGATGTGCCATGTTCGATCACCTTTCGTGATGACAGTCACATGTGATTTTTGTTCTTCGTCAGCCTGTATTGTTTCAGCGTTGTCGTCGGCGGTTTGTTGATCCTGAGACTCAAGCTCATGCGCTTCGGCATCGGAAGAGATCAGGTCAACAGATTCTTTTTTTTCATCGAGTTCGTTCATAATTTATCAGAGCAAAGGCGACGTTAAAGCGTCGCAACAATGCGTTTGAATATTCAAACGCGTCAATTTGATTATTAGAATTTGTCTGAGCAGCGAGGAGACTTCATTTTCCTGTTGCAGCAAACCAAAGGCGTATCAGTATAAGCCCAAACGCAGCAGAATGCTTTTATTTAGAGTAAATGACGCCACAAAAGCCGAGCAAGAGGCGTTCCCAGGCGATCTGTTCGTTCGCATTTCGCATAAAGGCGTTATAGAGATCCTGAACATTGTCGAGTGCGCGCATGACATCTTTAGAGCGAGCACGTGCTGCGCAGCTATCAATGATATCGATGTGATGACGAATCATGACGGGAGCATCAGGCGCAGATTGTCTGAGTAAAATATCGCGCAAAAACATGGTCAACAGGCGTGTGAGTGGTTCAACAATAGACTTTTTTCCTTTCATCTGAGCGGCCAACGTCATGGCTTCAGAGGAATTACGGAGTAGAATGATATTCTGGAAGTACTGAATCACGCTTTGTCCATCGGAGGAACCATTATCGGTTGCATCCTCGTCGTCATCCTCTTTAGATTTCTTTTTTGCATCGGGTTTTGCGAGAAATTTTTCGGCTTCACCGAGACTTCCCGAAGCGAGCGTTGCGTATTGTGCAATTTCGTAGTCAGGGGTTTGGGGGTGACGTGATTTGAGCCAAGACTCGACTTCGGAAGTTTCGAATGGGGCAAAACGAACCACCTGACAACGGCTAATAATCGTCGGCAAAATGCTTTGAACTTTGGATGTTGTTAGAATAAACGACGTATCAGCATTCGGTTCTTCGAGGGTTTTGAGCAATGCGTTTGCCGAAGCGTCCTGCATTTTATGGGCGTCACGGATGAGTACAAATCGCGGCTTTTGATCGATGTAGGGTGTTTCTGAGAGTTTTTTACGCAGGGCCCGAATTGCGCCGACCTTAATAATCGTCCCAGGCTCATCGATCATAAATAAGTTTGGAAAACCTTCTTTGACGAAGAAGCCCGAGATGGGATCATCGATATCAGAGAAGAAGTTATTGTCCAGTTTTAACCATGCGGAATCCATGCGGAGGCAAGAGTCGCATTGTCCGCAGGAGGAGAGTATTCCGTTTTGGAGATTACTTTTGTCGCAAACGAGCATTTTAATAAACGCAAGTGCGAGGGAAGATTTTCCGACACCGACTGGGCCAGCGAACATGAGTGCGTGATGCAGCCTTGAAACGCTTACAGCATGGAGGAGGGATTGTTTAATTTTTAGGTGTCCGTAGATCTGATCCATAAGTTACTTCGCCTTTTCGTTCATGGCGCGGGTATAGATCTCGCAAACCTTTCGCGTTTCAGGTTTTTCATTTTGGTCTGTACCGATAGCATAGATCCAATCGTAATCAGCTTTTCGCATATGGTTTCCGACCGCGCGAATATACAGAGCGCGCAAAGAATCGTGTTCAAACATCTGGATTGCAGCTTCCATGTGATACTTTCGGAAAACGTCATCGCACTGATCATCAATTGGCGTTCGATCGTAACGCATTTTGAGGTCAGGAATATTGCTCACAGCCGCAGTAAAGCGCAGAGAATCGGCAGCTAAGCACTTAGTTTTGACGGGAATTGTAGGATTATCGATATATTTAAAAGCGAGGGCATTACTTTGCTGAGTTTTAACAGATTTGAGATAGAAGAAAGCGTACTGTAAAATCTCGTCACTACATTCCGTCTGCAAACAAGTATCGAGCATGTGCATAGCGGGCTGAACGGCCATCTGATCTTTTTCGATATCGAAGAAAGCGTACAGAATGGCAGGAATGAGTTCTTTATTTTTGGGATTTTCGGCGAAGGAGGCATTGAGCGTAGAGATCAAAGCCCCGCGCGCGGGTTTCCAATTGATACGACCGAGCGCAGAGGCAGCTTCAGCGCGGGCATGTTCATCGAGATTTTTGTTTTTCACATTTGCGATGAGCGCATCGGCGGCTTCGACGATTTCGGCTCGACCTGCGACATAAGCGGCGAGGGCTGCGACTTCGGGGTGAGGATCAGCGATACAGTTAACGATTTCAGTACGGACGGCCTCATCATTCCAAGCCGTAGTACGGAGGGGATTTGTCAAAGCTTCGAGGGATGCACGTTTGTCTGCGGGATCGTCACTTTTGAGGGAAACGAGAGCCCCTCCAACATTACTGTACCACGTAACGACGCGCCCCGAGGCGAAATCGCACCCGAAGAGGACGCATAAAATGGAAACGACCCAGAGGAGGATAAAGTAAATTGATTTATTTTTAAGCAGAGCCGCTTCATCGTTAATATTTTCGGGAACGAATCTATTTCCGAGGCGCATTTTTTCTCGCCATGGGCCAGGGAACACAGCATCACCGATCGTAAGAGCGACGAGGTAAGAGATAAAGATGACGCCGCCCATCAAAGCGATGAGCAAAAAGATGTTAAGAACGGGCCAAACGCTATAACTACGCAGAAACCAGCTCATGAACATGAAGGCGCCCCAAAGCGCGACGACAGAGATCGCAGTTGTAATACGAAGACGTTTTCGAGAAGCGAGCGTACCTTTAAAAAGTCCGATAGAAAACGCGTCGGGGACAACTTCGATTTTAAACCCTTTATCTTGTTTATTATTCATGAGAAGTCGTATTTATATGATGAATGGTTTGCAATATAAGTGTCAAACACGTATTATCAAATTGGATTAACCAAGATGAGCCACGTATTATTTTGAGCACTCGATCAACATAAGGCAGCAGACTATCACAGATATATACGGAGCGATGATTATACAAAGCCATCGATGTATATTTAAGGCTAACGCCGATCTATCATAATATAATTAATTTTATGCAATTTGTAGCACAAATATATATTTACATAAGCGAATGGTAAGACAAAACAAAAGCAGCCGCGAAAGCGGCTGCAATTATTATTTCAATCATCGAATCGTGGGGGAATAGAAGCGCCGCAGGCAAGAAGGGGTAGCGGCGTATTTGCCAGCAAATAGCCGCTCAGGGGAAGGCCTTCCCCTTCTCAAGCACGACCCAAGATTCAAGCGACGGAAGGATTACGCACGATAGATCATCACGTGATTGAGGATGACGGGCTCGAGGGGTTTATCGCGGTGATCGCGGCGGACGCGAGCGATTTTTTTGACGAGATCGAGGCCATCTTTGTCGATAATTTTACCGAAGATGGAGTGGTGGTTATCGAGCCATGGCGTAGCGACTTCGGTAATGAAGAACTGGGAGCCATTGGTATTAGGGCCAGCATTTGCCATAGAGAGCATACCGCCGGCATTGTGACGAAGTTTGGGGCTAAATTCATCGCGGAAGTTATAGCCGGGGCCGCCCGTACCGGTACCGAGGGGGCAACCGCACTGGATCATGAAATCGGGGATAACGCGATGGAAGATAATGCCATCATAGAAAGGACGAGCAACCATTTCGCCGGTATGAGCATCTTTGAATTCGATCTGGCCAGTAGCGAGGCCGACGAAGTTTTTGACGGTATTGGGAACGATATCTTCGAAAAGCTCACAAACGATGTCGCCCATGGAAGTTTCGAATCGAGCGTAGAGCTTACCATTACCGGGAATGGAAACTTTGGAAAAATCAGGCATTGTAGAACTCCTTATTTAAGACAGCCAGAACAGAACTCCTCACCGGGGATCGGAAAGAGCATGTTTTTAGCGGGATTTTGTGGATCATAGAGAACGCAGACGGGATCATTGAGGGCCAGGAAACGGGCATTTCTTTCATGAATGAAAACGGATCCTGTTTTCAGCACATTTTCGACCTCTCCGGATTCTAACGTATTCTCTATATAAAAAGAATAATCAATTCTCACGCGTCGTTTAGAGAAAGGGTGTCTGAGGCCATGTTTATTAAAGTAAGAAGAGTAGTCGTTACCGGAGACGAAGCTCATCATCACGATGCATCCAATGACGGGGACACCGTTTGTATAGACGTGTTTACAAGCCTCGAAGCAGCGTTTTTGCGCCAAAAAGCCATGGATAAGTTTCCACGGAATGAAGACGAGCGCGATTGGAATAATTGCGAAGACGGCGCCCCAAGCCCAGAGGGATGAGAGCTCAGCCCCGAATGAGAAGAGCTTTGTAACTGCGATGGAAGCAGCGCAAAGTTCTGCGATATAGAACAGGGATCGCAGGATGAAATCGACGTTAAAGCACGCGAGCGTCAGCGTTCTCGGCGTCAGCTTAAGATTTTCGCAAACGGAGTCTGGCGCAGAGAGACCGGGTAGATCAAACGATTCGCAAACGTGCATTAGAGAGCAGCTCCCATTTTATCGAGTTCCTCGAGCGCCTGATCGAACTTACCCTGACTTTTGTAGACCTGAGCTCTAAGCAACGCGAAGTAGGCATCATAATGCACGTATCCAGCCTCTTTATAGACGTGTTCTGTTTGATCGATACGTTTAAAGATAGCGGCATCAGCATCGACATGAAAAGCAGTCATCATTCTTCCCCAATAAGCGGCGGGGATAGGATGTTCGTCATCGCAAGCGGCATCGAAATACTGAGCTGCCAGAGTGTATTCGCTTTTGAGGTAAGCTTCCCAGCCCATAGCAGTTTTTTCGATACGCGCCAAGAGGGCTGCATCGGGCTGCACATCGGGGAACTGAGCGGCTTTAGAGAGTTTTGAGCGTTCGAACTCCCAGCCCAAGCGATCGAGATTCGGGAGGGGTTGTCCTTCCACGGGTTGAATTTCCTGTAAAACTTCCTGCAAGATTCCATTTGCAAGCTGTTTTTGGAGGTCAGCGATCATAGGTTCAGAGAAGCCCGTACGGATAAGGATTGCATAAAACGAGAGTGCCCCACCATTCGTATTATTGATATAGGGTCCTGACATCATAGTCGATTCAAGCTGGACCAGGGCACGTGCTTGTTCTTCAGGGCGCACATAGGTATCTGACGGCTTTAATTTTTTAACGACAGCTTTATATTCAGCGGTAATTTTTTTGTCAGCGGTATTACCGGAGACCTCAAAATAGTAATCGTAAAAGCGTTTTGAGTTAACGAAGTCGTTAAGCATTGAGTAAGCACGAGCGCAATTAAGGTAGGCCTTAATCATTGTCTTAGGCTGGAGCTGAATTGCCTTAATGTACAGCTTAACCGCATCTTCGTACTTTTTATTATTATAATTTGCGTTACCTTCCGAATAAAATTCTTGCGCGGAAGACTGAGCCGAAGCGACGAGCGGCGTCAAGCAGAGGACCGCAGCGGCGAAAGCAGAAGCGAGCGAACGGAGCAAGTGAGCGACAAATCGACTAGCCATGAAAGACCTCCGCGGGGACGGTATACATGAAATAAGAGACCGTTTCATCATCATCATCCAAGACGATGGGCGCATCGTCCTCGGTAGAGGGGTGACCATAATCGAGCGGCTGAAGTTCCTGCAAAGGCACGGCATCAGAGACATCGATCACCGCGGGTTGTATGTCATGATCTTCTTCAGACTGTAGGATCACGACATCGCCAGGATCTATAGACGAAGAAGCGTCGTTAAGGATCTGTTGTTCATCTTCATTAATTTCGACGTTTTCGAGTTCGGTATAGAGAACTTTGTCGCGCATTGCGAGGGGGATCTGCATACCGAAGGCGATTGTCATACCATGTCTGAAAGTGGCGTCATTATGCCCTTCGGCGTCGATCTGAAAACCGTAACTGAGCATAGCGAATGTTTCTTCGCTAAAGAAGTATTTGAGGGCGAAATCGAAGTTTGCAGAGAAAGCAGTACGGGAGAAATCGACCTTAGAGCCATCGTATCCGACGCCCGACGCATAGATATTTTCCAGAGCGTGACTTCGAAGTTTAATCCACGAGAGACCGATACCGGCGACGGCTTCAGCCTGCATGACCCAGAAGGTATAGTGAGCTTTAATCTGAGCGGGATAAAAGCCGATGAGCGTTGCGCCATCAGCATTTGCGTTAAAGAGCTTTGTTTTTTCGCCTTTATCTTCTGTTCCGTAATAACCGAAATCCAAGTCAACAGCGGACCCCATGAGATCGAGGCGAGCGAGGGTAAGGCCCCAGTATTCATTTTCGTAGTTAAAGGCGAGAGTAAGGCCATGGAAGGAGGTATCAATCCAAGATTCGCGAGCATTACCTTTATAGCCGCCGGGCGAAACGAGCACGTGACCGGATTCGCCACCAGTTTTTTTAATTTTGGAGGTGAGTTGCTCCATAGAAAACTTGGTAAAGGCGAAGTGGTAGCCGCCGGTAGCAGAAAAGCGGTAGCGACCGATGCCATCATGGCGAATATCTTCGACGTCTCGTGGATTAGGGAGCATTGAGACCGTCATGGTCTGGGGATTCCCCGAATAGATCATGAGACTTTGTTCGTAGGGATGATAATGTTCACTTTCGACGCGAACGGTGTGTTCACCCGGCAAAATTTCTTTAGTTTGACCAACGTCAGCCCATTCTTCGCCGTCGATAATAACCTTACCCTCAGGGTCAGAAGCATTGACGGTGAAGGGGGTAGTTTCGGGCTGAAGCACGACATCATGCGAGTGTATTACGCCTTTTTTAGCGGTGAACTCCCAAGTTGTAGGGAAGTATCCTTCTTTTTTGAAGGTCAATTTTTGTTCACCCTCATTAATTTTCATGCTGAGAGGCGTCGTACCGAGGAGTTTTTGATTTAGGTAGACCTCGACATCGGGGACATTAGCAGTAATATCGACGCTAGATTCCAAGATGAAGAGTGAGCCGACGACGTTGTTAAGCAGTGCGGATAATTTTTTGCCGTGCTGAGTAATAGGATTTGAAGAAGCGGAGAGGCGTCGATAGAGTTTGAGGTCGACGAACCACTCATCATTTTTCCAAGAGAAGAGAGCGTCAACGTAGATATCGACCTGATGCACATCGAGGAGGAACGCGGAGCCCGAAGCGCAAGGGCCGCCATCTTCGAAGCACGAAGGCATTTGGAGTCCTTCAGTTTTTAATTTTTGCCGAATGATGGAATCAGCGGCGAAATGTCTTTCGCGACCGCGAGCGAGTGTACTGAGGAGGGTATTTTGTATTTCTTCTTTCTGAGATTTAGAGAGAGAAGCGTCATACCGAACCTGCCACATAACGCGGGTATTCTCGTCATCATCCTGAGCGTAGACCGCTTGAGCCGGCAAGAGCGCGACGGACGAGAGGGAAAGAGCGCAGGCAGAAAGTGCAGCGCGCATAAAGCGATTACGCAGAAAGCGATCAAACGATCTGAAAACGGACCTTCGACGCATCGATCCTCCTAAAGCGAGAGAAAGAGAGCCTAATAAGCGAAGCAAAACCAAAAGCGGCCAGCCGAAGAACAACGTACAGCGCGTCAAAATATTTTCGCGGAGGCATTTTTAGCGAGCCTAAAACATGAAAGCGCCTTCCTGAGGAACAGGAAAGCGCTCAAGGAGTGGAGTCGCAGCCAATGGAGTAAGCTAGCCAAGCGAAGTAGGGGCGAAAGTAGAGAGGGTAGCGGCGTATCGATCAGCGCAGCTGGTTGATAGCCGCTCAGGGGGAGACATCCCCCTATTTAACCCAAACGAGGGAACGCCCAAGCAGCGAGATTAGCGTTACTTATGGGAAGACTTACGTTTTTTCTTTTCGGGAATATTACCGGCGAGAATATCTTCGACGGGGAGATCCCAATGAACGGTACCTTCAGCGATTTCACGGAGGGCGGTAACGCAAGGTTTGTTATCGGTTTCGACAGTAGGTGCATCGCCGGAGAGCAAAGTGCGAGCGCGTTTGCTTGCGAGCAAGGCGAGAGCGAAGCGATTAGAGATTTTTTCGAGGCAATCCTCGACAGTCACACGAGCCATTGGACACTCCTTAGTTATCTATTGGCTGGACGTTTAAAGTAGTACTTAATATCGCCGGTGCGAAGTTGCTGAACGCTGCAGAGTTCGTATCCATGCTGTCCGAAGGTTCCGAGGACCTGAGACTCATCAGCGTTCTGGACGGGAACAGCCTTAGTAAGCGTATCACCAACGTAGAAATCGACGGTACCATCACCGATATGACGGCGCAAAATGAAATATTCCCAGGGGGTTCTTTCTGCCATAGTAAGATATTCTCCTCATTAATTCGCCCAAATCCAACGCAAAACGCAGGCAATTCAAGCGAAAACCATATCAAGTACATAAAACTGGCGCGGCCAGTCCACCCTATCTTACCAAATTATCCATCGCTCCGCACTTATTTTTTCCCAAAAACGACGCTCCATCAACACAATAGCGCGTTGCACGATCGCTCTATTTTCTGTTAATCTTAGGGGGCTATTTTTCTTTATTGGGAGATTTTAGATGGCAATCAATTCGGTCAATGACATTCCTGCAGAAATCAAAGAAATTGCCGAGGTGTACTACAAAGGCAACACAGATGCTGCCTTTGACAAGGCAAAACAGCTTAAGCAGGCCAGAACAGACCTGACAGATCTAGTCGGTGTGATGCTCGATATTCTAAAAGACCCGCCGCTTTCTCTGTTTACTTTTTACGACGCCCTCATCGATCGCAGCACATCAACGAGCGCTTTCGATGATTTTAGTGGCTTTAGTTTTGACGATCTCGAGGATGACAGTTTTAGTCTAAACCTCAATCAAAGTCTTGAGTCGGATCATCCTGCGTCCATTCAGCCCCCCCAAAAAGATGTTAAATCGATCCCTTCTCTTTCTTTAGATGAGTTATCTAACGATGACGTCAAACCGATCGATTTGAATCACAAAAATGTTCCTATGATGGAGCTGGCAGATATCGACGTTCAGCCGATCGACGATTTAAACGACAACGATATTCAGCCGATCGACGATTTGAACGACAACGATATTCAGCCAATCGACGATCAGCCCCCTGCAAAATCGTCATCCAACGACAGCGAATCCCTATTTGACAAACTCTTTGATGAAAACTTCGACGTTGATCAGGCTCTCGATATCTCGTTCGCAAGTTTCACCTCAAAGGTAAGTGAGAGTGACCAAGTTATCCAAAATGCACTCGACAAGCACATGCTTGATTCGGATCCACTCGAAGACTCGTTGTCGGGCTGTAACCGCAAAGAACCTATCAACCTGACAGACAGCAATATTGACCTTAGTATCGATATTGATGATAGTTTTGGAGATCTCGGGACGTCTCATGCACCTTCGAACAACACCTCAAATCCGTACTCGGGCCTGATCCGACGCAACGTCGGTCCCTCAGAAGCAGAAAACCAAAACGCTTCGCACATGGGAACCCCAAATCGCCCCTTGGCAGCCCTGTACGCCGTAGCCTCTGAAGCGTCTCCAGAAGACGATCCTTTCTCATCCTTCATCAACGCACCGTCATTCAACAGCAGTAGTCCGAGCTTCCCTCCATTGAACCAGACCCCTGCACCAAACGTACCTAAACGAACCAATCGTCCTTCAACACTTTCGCTCCATGCCAGCCAAACATCAGATTCAAATCCGATATCTGACTTTTTTGGCCCCAAGTCTTCGGCAGCCAATGTAAGTATCTCACTCAACCCTCAGGTTTCCGACCACGGCGCTGTCAACAATGTACCCACTAACCTCAAATCTACTGCCAGTGCCAATCCGACAACCGAATCGACCCCAGTTCCTGAGCCATCACACAACCCCTTTTCATTTAAATTTGACAATCTCGACAGTGACGACGCGGCTCCGAACGCTAAAGCTAGCGATGCTACCCCGGCGCCAGAGCACAATAGTCTGTTCTCTATCAATGCGGATAGCGTCTCGTCTGCCCTAGAAGACAATAGTTTTCCTTTCAATTTCGACAGTCCATCAGACGAAGCAATTGCAGGCGTCTCTAATCCATCGAATCCTTTCACCTTTAAATTCGATAACGAAACACCAGCTCCGACGCCGAATACACTTAATAAAACGCCTGTACCGACAACTGCGCAGAAGCCGTCTCCATTTTCGCTCGATGCCACGCCTGCACCTGCTAAACCCGCCTCAGCACACCTCTCGCTTGATGCATCGGTTCCAGAGTCCCATAAAAATCCTTTCAATAAATCACTCGATTCGACTTCTATTCCTAAGCAGCCAACGGGACGCTTTACTTTCAATGATGTTACACCGGCACCTGCCAAACCAGCATCAAATCAGTCTTTTGCTGCAGACAATTTTACACCCAACACTGAACGCAATCATCCCTTTGCAACCGCATCGGGAACAAATGATCGTGTTTCAAGAGCTTCCCGCTCGAACTCATTTGCAACTTCAGATGATCACGCTCAAAAAGTTGAGCTCAAAAATCCGTTCAGCGCCACATCCTCAGCTAACACAAGCAACGATAAACCGGACACCGAACGCCGTTTCGGTCTTTTCTCCCGTGCAGCAGTTGAAAAAGAAGAAGCTTCGTTTATCGGCTTCGGCCATCGCATTCATGGCGGATCACGAGCCAATATGCGCGAAGAAATCGCTTCGAAACCACAACAAGCAACCATGAGCCGCTTACAGGCGATTCAAAACGAAAATGCACGTCCGACCTCGGTTGGCTTACAGTCCGTCGCAGTGCCCCCTAGTTTCGCAACCGCATCTAATCCCTCTGCCGACATCACGCTTGCACCCAAAAAAGTTCAGCGCACCAAAACGCCGACTCTCGAAACAGATGAACTCGCGAAACTTCATCCCCTCACGCGCACTCCGCGCCTATGCATTTCTATGTCAGAGCTAGCCAAACGATCTGGCGTCGATGCCCGCGCTGGCTTCATTCTCTCGCTCATCGACGGCACCGTCACCATCAACGATATCCTCTCCATTTCGTCTTGGTCACAAACCGAAACCGCCTCAATCCTCTGTAATCTCAAATCACAAAATATTATCGACTTTGACTAAGCAAAGACCTTCCCCTTTCTTTCCTTTTATTGGAGGAGGAATCTTTCGCAGTTCCTCAATTGCCCCCCCTTACGCTGTAGGGGGGACATTTTTTGTGAATAAAATTTGTACTGCGATTTATTTCACGTGTCTTCTTTTCAGTATAGTGTGGTAAAATGCACGCGGTTATTGAACCAAACAGGAATTTGGAGAGACATGAACGATGAAAAAACTAACACCAAACGAAATTACAGCTTATTTAAAGCAA
>JAZRWH010000193.1:0-23171 GCA_045599585.1 Myxococcota bacterium | reverse complement strand
CCCGTCTTGCCTTCGGCTTCGACGGACCCGGTTATGCAAGTCGGGGGCTTCCAGCCGCACCATTACCTAGAAAATTTGCGCAAAGACATACTCATGAACACCGCGCTCCGAACGCTACGCGTTCATGCGCTTATAACCTTTGTTGAGTTCGGCTGAACAATCACCAGAAATGGCTCTCCAGATAAGCAGGATAACATATTGAAATCTGATACTTCTGTGCGTATAAGCGATCTCAATAAGACCTCGCTCGCCTCTTTACAATGCGCACCCAGCGAGGTTATTTTGTCTAATGATAGCCATTTTCATGGTGTGTGTTATGATAGGCAGTGGAGTTTGACGTTTGTAGTCTTTCGGAGAGCGTTGTCATGCACATTCAGCACATAAAGCTTAAGAATTTTAGGGGATTTGAGTCTATTGACCTTGAACTCGATCCCCATCTGACGGTGCTTGTCGGGAAGAATGGGATGGGCAAGACGACGGTGCTCGAAGCGATTGCCATCGCTGCGGGTTCGCTCTTTCGTTCGTTCGATGGGATCCCGAGCATTGGGATTAAGAAGGGCGATGCGCATGAAACGTGTGTTGGATTCGGCAGCAGTCTTACAGTTCAAAAGCAGTTTCCCGTCGTGATCGAAGCGCATGGCGCAATCGATGACGCGCCGCTAAATTGGGTTCTCGCGCTCAATAGCGAGGGTGGCAAAACGACGGTGAAAGAAGCCAAGGCCATCACGGAAATATCTAAAAAATATCGTGAGCGCATCCAACGCGTGGATCAGACGCTGATTCTGCCGGTGATCGCGTATTACGGCACGGGGCGGCTTTGGGACCAACACCGTGAAAAGCGCGGGGAAGCCCTTAGAAAAAATGTGCGGACGAATGGTTATATCGATGCTCTGGATGGACGCTCCAACATCAAGCAAATGCTGAACTGGTTTTGGAAAATGCACTACAATGAGCAGCGTTTTCACAAGACGATTCCGGAATATGCCGTCGTCAGGGGCGCGATGTGCGAATTTTTTGCGCGTCTTGAAAAGGTTGAAGACGTCGATATTCAATTTAATACGGACCGTTCAGAGATTGAAATCAGATACACAGATTCGTCACAACAGCCCGTTTTGAGGACGCTGAGCCAACTGAGTGACGGTTATCGCTGTGCGCTTTGTCTCATTGCCGACATCGCCTACCGGATGGCCATTTTGAATGCGCAGTTGCTCAATGACATTATCCAACAAACACCTGGCATCGTGCTGATTGACGAAATCGATCTTCATCTGCATCCAGCATGGCAACAGCGCATTCTCGGTGACCTGCGCGCGATATTTCCACAAGTTCAGTTTATCGTGACGACGCATGCTCCGGCAGTGATTAGTTCTGTCCACAAGCAGCATATTCGCATGTTAAACCATTTTTGCGTTGAACAACCGGCTGTTGAAACTTTGGGAAGAGACGCAAACAGCGTTTTAAGAGCTGTTATGAATGTAAGGGAACGTCCAGAAGCCATTGTAAAACAGTTTGATGATTTTTATCATGCGATGGATCATGGGGATTATCACAAAGCAGAGACTTTGCTTCAGGCTCTGGAAAGCGTCTATTCAGATGATGCAGAAGTCACATCTATGCGAATTCAGCTCGATCTGGAGAAAGAGTAGATGCGATTATGATAAGAATACATAAAAAAGCCGAACCATCGGCGTTAACGCAGTATAAAAAGCAATCATTTGCCTCTTATGAAGGCTTGGGGCAGGTCAAGACACACCATTTGAACGCCGATGGCAGCGATGAATCGTTGCATGATGTCGTGATCGAAAGCCTTGCGCGGGAGCAGGGTTATCTTTGCGCCTATTGTATGTGTCGAATCCACACGAAAAAATCGAGCGCAGAACCACCATTTGCGACCATAGAACATATCGAACCACGAAGCTTCACGAATGAAGCAAAGCGGATCGATTACCGAAACATGCTTGCTGTATGTGATGGCAACAAACACGCGAGTGATGATGCAATGAAAACGTGTGATGCGTGTCGAGGCAACAAGCCACTTTCATTGAATCCTCTGAAATCCGAAACGCTTTCTACGATTGCCTATCGATCAAGTGGTAAGATTTATTCTGATGACGAAAATGTTGATCGAGAGCTCAATGAAGTTTTAAATTTAAATTGTCAGGCACGTGATTTAATCCATCGACGAAAAAGTGCTTTGAGTGCATTGCACAAGGAAATCCAGAAACACGGTTGGAGCAACAATCGCGAAGCTTATCGACGACTTCTTGAACGATATAACAATGAGAAAAGCCAAAAGACGGAGTTTGTTGGTATTATCATTCATTGGCTCGAAAAGCATATTTAATGCCGCGCGTATTCGCCGTAGGTGAATAGCGCGGCACGCGAAGCCGTATGCCGCAGGCATAGGCGAAGCAGCGTCGGGCGTATGGGCAAAGCCCATAGCCCGCGCCACATCAGAAAAGGTCATATCCGCCGATGGAATGGGCGCTGCAACAGATACGCATTCAGAACGAAGGAGAATAGCATGACGGAAGAAATACGCAGCGGTTGGCTGATTCGCCTCGGGGCGAAAGCCGAGGATTGCGGTTACTGGGTGCGACTTGCGCCGGAAGTGGGGGCGTGTCAGGGAATTCACGAAGGCGACGGCGTGCTTTTGGAGCGCGACGGGCTGATTGTGGCCGTGGCGACTGTGTATTTGCGGCGCTATGAAGACGCTTCGACGCTGATTTGCTATGAGAAATTGCGGCGAGCATCGGAGGGCGATCGCTGGCTAACGCTGTTTGAAGACTCGGGGATGACGGTCGAACGCCTGAGTTGGGAGAACTTTGATCGATTTGTGAAGCGTGCGTTGAATTACGGCCCTGAAGCGTTGGTGCCGATCGAACTCGACAAGGCGCATGGACGCGACGTGCGGCGATACATGCGTCAACTCATGGTCTGGGCGATGCAGGACGACCTGATTGGACCGGCTGGCGGACCGAATGAAGAAATTATCGACGCAAACGTGAGAGAGCGCTATGCGATGGCACGGCTTGCGCCCAAAAAACGCGTAGAAGAAGCAGAATCCGTCGAAGTTGAGGGCGAGGATAATGAGTTTGCGCCCGAAAAAGACAAGCGAAAACACGCGCCTGAATCGAAGCGCAGCAGCATGACCGAAGATGAAGCGGATGAAGATGTCGTCGATGCCAAAACGCGGCTCGCTGAACGCATGGCGCCGTCGTCGATGGGCATGACGTTTTATGTGGCAGACACCGTCGATAAGCTTCACTTTGATGTGACGTGGGGCCATTACATCAAAGACGAACCCTTCATCGACGAATACGAAAAGGACGGAGAAATGCGTGAGCGATCGCTCAAACAATGGCATCGCGAGGCGCATCGTTTTTCGTCAGATCTCGTGCTAGAAAGCGGCTTACATCGACTCGATCAACCCGATGTCTGCTTAGAATTGCGCGTGCGGGCGCGGGATGGGCTGCGTTATGTGTCGGTGTTTTTGATCAACAACCAGGTCGAAACGAAACAGAATCGGGACGAGACGTGGGTGTTTCAGCCGCGCATCTGCGTGACGGGCTGCGAGGGTGCGCCGATCGTGTGTCCGCCGTTTGAATCGCCTGTTGTGGAGAAAGATGAAGAGATACTGGCGCTGAATATGATGTATCGCGAAAACGTGGTTTTTGCGGTGGGACATGGCGTTTCGGTGCATGTCGATCACGGTGATTTGCAGAATCCACGCGAGGCACGAAGCATCAGCACGACGTTCATGCCGATGTACGAAGTGCCGACCACCGATCAGCCAAATGGCGAAGATGCCCCCGTGTTTGAACGACTTGCGCACTTTTTTGACATGGCGCAGATGGCCGACTTATGCACGCCCGAACGACGGCACGAACTGATTGCCGGTCTGAATGATATGGCAGACGCCTATGCCGAATGGATTGAAGCACAAACCGCAAAGGCTATCGACGACACGTTTGAAGATGCGCAATACGCCGTCGAAGTGGATTGTCGCGACATGCTTGATCGACTTCGGGCAGGTATTTCGGTGCTTGAGCAGGACGACAACGCGCTTCGAGCCTTTGGCTTTATGCATCGAGCGATGTATGAACAGCGCCTTCACGGGCTTGCGATTCGCCGTAGGCGCGCGCAAGAAGGCATGTCGCTTGAGTTTGCGCTTGCTGAAGTGCGCCAGCACGAACACATCGAGTGGCGACCGTTTCAGGTTGCGTTCATTCTGCTGTTGGTGCCGTCATTGACTGATCCAACGCATGACGAGCGCACGAATCCCGACGTAAGTGCCCAACCTGCCGATTTGCTGTGGTTCCCGACGGGCGGCGGCAAAACCGAGGCATATTTGGGTGCAGCGGCGTTTGCGATGGCGATTAGACGGCTCCAGGGCAACGTGGGCGGCTATGATGGCAACGAAGGACTTTGCGTTTTAATGCGTTGCACGCTGCGCCTGCTGACGGTTCAACAGCTTCAGCGTGCGGCAGCACTCATTTGCGCGATGGAGACAATACGACTCAAAGCGCCTGAAGTTTGGGGACGCGAAAGGTTTACGCTCGGCATCTGGATCGGCAGCAAAGCGACGCCCAATAAGACGAAAGACGGTGCCGATGCCATTCGGGCGCTTCGCGAAAACAAGGGGTATTCGACGCAACCCGTGCCGAATCAGCTCACGACGTGCCCGTGGTGTGGCGCCGACATCAACCCTGTCAACGATATTGATGTCGATGAAGACTGTCTGAAAACCCGCGTTTTTTGCGGTGATGTGCGCAGTGAATGTGCATTCTGCAAGCGACACAATCCCGACGGATTGCCAATCGTGTCGGTCGATGAAGAGATCTATCACCGACCGCCGACGATGATGATCGCGACCGTGGACAAATTTGCGCAAATGGCGTGGCAGGGCGACGTGAGCACGTTGTTTGGTCGAGCCAGCGGCCGGTGCGAACGGCACGGACTCGTGTGGCCTGGTTGTGACAGCTGCGATGGCCACCAGTTTCATGCGGCTAAAGGGGCGGCGTTGCCGCGCGCCGAAATCATGATGAACGCCCCCAAAATTCGCCCCATAGACCTGATCATTCAAGACGAGTTTCACCTGATCAGCGGACCACTCGGCACGCTCGTAGGGCTGTATGAAACGGTTGTCGACGCGCTCTGCACGTGGCAGGTAGGCGACAAATACGTGCATCCCCGTATCATCGCTTCGACGGCGACGGTGCGCAAAGCGCGTGATCAGATCAAAGGCGTCTTTAACCGACAAGTCGAGATTTTTCCGCCGCACGGCGTCGACGTAAAGGACAATTTTTTTTCGGTGCAGCGACCGGTTGAAGAAAAAAGCGGGCGTCTTTACGTAGGCGTCAGTTCCCCTGGTACGGCGTTGCCAGCCATAGAAGTACGTATTTACGTTGCCCTGATGGCCGCAGCCAAGTCTTTGTTCGACGCCTTTGGGCATAAGCTCGCCGATCCCTACATGACGCTTGTCGGTTATTTTAACGCGATTCGCAGCCTGAGTTCGATGCGTCGGCGATGCGAAGACGTTGTCTTCACGCGTGTTTCGCACGTCGATCAGCTTCGCGACAAAAAGGGCCGGCCGATCCGAGTCGGACTCAAACCGCGCCGCATCCGTCAGCCGCTTGAACTCACGTCACGCATTACGAGCACCAACATCCCCGCGATGCTCGGCGAACTCGAAATTCCGTTTACGCGTGAGATGTTTGAAGTGCCTGATACCGTGGATTTGCCCGCACCCAAAGGATCGAAAAGCAAAAAAGCGGTGGGGCTGGATGTGTTCAAACAAGCAATTAAAACAGAGAAACAGTTCGTTAAAAAAGCCGTCGACATCGTGCTTGCGACAAATATGCTTTCTGTCGGCGTCGACGTGAACCGACTCGGTCTCATGGTCGTCGACGGTCAGCCCAAAAACACGGCGGAATACATTCAGGCGACGAGTCGCGTTGGTCGTCAGCATCCCGGACTTGTCGTGACATTGCTCAACTGGGCTCGTCCGCGCGACTTCTCACATTACGAGACGTTTGAAGACTATCACGCTGCGTTTTACCGGCATGTCGAAGCGCAATCCGTCACGCCGTTTGCGAAACGCGCCATCGACCGCGGTTTGTTTGGGCTTCTCGTCAGCCTGATACGACATACAGATACGCACTACACAGCCAATGACGGTGCCAATAAAGTCAATGAAGTCAATTGTAGCGTGGCGCTCGATGCCATTGAGTGCATCCGCCAACGTGTAAGTTCCGTGAAACAGTCCCCCAAGGTAACACAATCGGTTCAAGAGGCTGCGCGCGCACGCCTCGATAACTGGGTCAAGGAAACCGTGCAATCCAGCCTCTGTTATCGCGAATCGCGCAACAGCGGTGACAAAAAAGCGTTGATGCGCACCCCCGATGCAAACGCGTGGAGCGAATGGACGGTGCCCAACACGATGCGCGAAGTTGAACCCGATGTGCCGCTTATCATTCCAGCGGATGGCGTAGAGTTTTGGGACAATTACATCGATAGCGATCATCCATGGTGTGCGTCAGCAAAGGAGAAGTAGTATGACGACTGATTCCATTAAACGCGTGGGCGCAGCGCGTCCGAGTCAGCTCCTTTGGTCGTATGGCCCCGGAGCCATGATCGAACTGCCAAATTTCAGCGCCATCACGTTGGGCCTCGATATGTGGAAAATTCGCGACTGCACGCGCGTCACGGAGCCACGTCTGCTCAATCTTGTGCGTCGTCGTCTTGGGCCACAGGTCGAAGCACTCTATGCTCCACCTGTTGAACGCGAAGAAATCGGTTTTAGAGTTCCAGATCTTCATGGAGCCCCCGTTCGACCGTTTCCAACCTATTTTCGCTGTCCGCATTGCGGCTTGCTGGGTACGCTTAACGACTATTTTGAACTAAAATCCAACAACTATTGTCCTGACAAGGCAAGCGTCTTTCACAAGTCGTGCAACAAATACAGCGGCAAGCCCGCGCATGCGATGCCGATGCGCTTCATGGTGGCATGTGAACATGGGCATATTGACGATTTTCCATGGCGATGGTTTGTTCACGAAGGACAGAATCCACACTGTCATGGCCAAATGCGCGTGCGCGAAATCGGTTCGTTTTTACAAATTGACAACTTGTATATCGAGTGTGAATGTGGCGCAAAAAAACCGCTTATGCATGCGTTTGGCAAAGCCGGTGAAAGTAATTTGCCCGTTTGTCGAGGTCGTCATCCTCATCTGAAAGATCATTTTGACACTTGCGGTGCCAAGCTTAAGGCTGTGCTTTTAGGTTCAAGCAATTTGTGGTTTCCCGTTTCACAGTCGGTTCTGGCGATTCCTGCCAAAGACGATGAATTGACGGAACTCGTGCGCCAACGCCTCGACAAATTCGAAGATGTCCAACAATTTGACGATCTGGCCATGGCGCTCAAAATAATCGAGCGTTACGAAAAAGGCGTCAGCTTTAGGAAATTCGATGCGCAGCGCATCTATGAAACGCTCATGATGCTTCGAAACAAAGCCGCGCATCACCACGCCATAGAAAACGACGAAATCAGTGACAGCGACGCCAAACGCCCGGAATGGCGTTGCTTTATTCTGCCCAAACCACCGACGAAACATCCGCAATACGACGCCGAAAAAGTTGCAGTTCCGGAACGCTATCGCACACAAATTGCCGAAGTACTGCTCGTGCACCGATTGCGCAAAGTCAATGCACTTCTTGGTTTTACGCGTCTAACGTCACTTGGCGACGTCGACATGCCGGCCAAAGACATGATCGCACCTTTGTGCGAGAATGCCCCGACATGGGTGCCGGCGAATGAGATTCATGGCGAAGGCATTTTTATCCGATTTAACGAAGACGCCGTGCGTGCTTGGGAGCAAACATCCGCTGTGATGACGCGCTGTGATAGTCTGACTGCCGCTTATGAAACAAGATGCGAGGCGCATGAGTGTCCTGCAGTGCATTGTCCGGATGCGCGTTTTTACATGATACACACCTTTGCGCATTTGCTCATACGTGAGCTGTCGCTCAAATGCGGCTATAACGCTGCGAGTATTGGTGAACGCATTTATGTGGGACGCGTGAATACGGATGATCCAGAAAGCCTCGATATGGCGGGCGTGCTCATTTACACGGCTGCGGCCGATTCCGATGGTACTCTTGGCGGGCTCGTCGAACTCGGCAAACCCGAAAATCTTGCCCCAATCATCGCCTCTGCACTCGAGCGTGCTCGCATTTGCACGGCAGATCCGCTTTGTTCCGAACATGAACCCGAGAAAGAACCGCTGGCAGCTGCGTGTCACTCGTGCAGCTTTGTATCCGAAACTTCGTGCGAATATAGCAACAACTATCTGGATCGAGCTTTACTCATTCCAACTGTTCAAACCGTGGATGCGGCCTTTTTCCCCGAAGGGTAAAACATGGAACGCGTCATTCAAGCCATTGCCGACATTGCGGAGGCGGTAACGCCAGAACAACTTTCGAGTCTGGTTTCTGTGCTTGAACAGCACCGTGATGATCCGAGACGTTGCAGGTTCAAGCTGAGCCGCCTTCTGTCTGGCGTACCTCAGCTCTACGAAGCCTTCGATTCAGCCTGGACCAACTCGCCGATTTGTTCGCCTGCCGACCTTTGTCTCATCCTTCGAACGGCAGCGCATTTTTCACCACAGAAGCGCATACAGTCACCGCTCCAGCTTGCGTGGACAGGTCCACAAACCTCAAAGCTCCAGCCACGCAGAATGGATGCCGCACTGCGCGAAGTCATTGAAGCTGCAAAACATCGTCTGTTCATCGTTAGTTTCGTGTTTTACCCGTCTGCAGGCCTCATACAAAGTCTAAAAAATGCGTCTACACACGGTGTTCAAATACAAATCCTGCTCGAATCATCCAATGCATATGGTGGCACGCTCGATGACGATCCCATTACGCAAATGAAACTAGCGTTAGCTGATGAACCTGCCTCGCAAAGCATTCAGTATTATCGCTGGCTTCATAATGAGAATGGCTGCGTTCACGCGAAATGCGCCATTGCGGACAGCGAAATCGCCTATATTTCAAGTGCCAATCTTACAGGCAGAGCCATGGACGATAACATGGAACTGGGCGTTGTTATTAAAAATCATAACGAACCAGCGATATTGCAATCACACTTTGATGAATTGATAAAACGTGGGGTGATCGCGCCTTGATCCGCAAAGTTTTGCAGCTATATTGGGCGCTAACGCCGCACTCCCTTTGGAGATACAGCGAAGAATATCTCTATTGCGGTTAATAAAATATGTCGTGGAACAGCAATGCCGCTCTGCCTATTAATTATTTAAATAGAATGGAGCCGTATCGCGATGCGGCTCCCAAATAGTCTATTTTGTCGGAAACTGAAGTTCGGTCATATATTCATCGGCACTGGACTTATTCCATGGCCCATCGATATAGCATTCTCTTGGTAATTCGCTGAGTTCGTAACCGTTGCTTTCGATATATTTGACTGCAAATGCATAGGCATCCCCCAATTTGTCCCATGGACCGACGTGAATGATGCAAATGGCTTTGACTTCTTCTATTTTGTGAAAATGTATCTCGTCGGTGTCATTTCCAACTTCGCAGACTGATTCTGTATATTCCAGCGATATATCGTGATCGCGAAATTCACCATCGAGATAAGTGATATAGCAATACCCCGGCGTCGTACACTTTAACCCCGGATTGGCTGCAAGACATTTTTCGCCGGTTTCCAGTACAAATTCAGAGATTTTGCTGAAATTGGCGATTTTGCCGCGGCGGCTGTAAACGATTGAAGCAGGAAGTGTTTTGGTTACGGCTTGATATTTCATAAACTTTGATTCTTTTAGTTGTATGAGAAGCAGGTCAATTTTTGAACATGTTCTCTGGGTTTCTTCGAGTTCGCGGAGAAGGCAGGCTTTTCGCTGAGTCAGGATTTGGGCCAAATCTCCACCTCTTTGAATGAGTCCGATCTCATCGATAGAAATACCGAGCTGTCGTAGTTCTGTAATCTTTTGAGCCGCAATGAGTTGTTCCGATTGATAATATCGATAGTTGGTGTCGGGATCGATATAATCCGGTTTGAGCAGCCCCACTTCATCGTAGTATCTCAACGTCTTGACGGTAAGCTTAGCCAATTTTGAAAACTCACCAATTCGGTAATAATTTTTCATGAAATCGTTCTCCACTAAATGATAGTAACCTGCAGGCCGTTCAAAGCATTGCCCCGAACAAAAACGGTTCTAGAGCTTCCCGTTAGGGGAGAGTCAAACTGAATTTGAATATTTTTTATCTGTCTGCGCAAACTTTGATGCGTTTGCTCAAAAGATCATGATAATTATAGGGGGACTACGGGTTATTTCATGTGTATTTGCGGCAATTGTTTTGACTAAAACAATTTATTTGAGAAACTCATGCGAACCCAATGCGTATTTAAATTTCTCTTTAAACAAAGCCGCTGCTTTGGAAAAAATCTGATTTTTCTTCCAGACAAGATACATTTGAGCGCGTTTTTCTGGATACAGCGGACGAAAACACAAGTGACTGCGCCCAGTACAATTGATAAGTTTATCCAGGGTTATTGCATAACCAATGCCTTCGTCGACGAGCAATGAGCCATTAAAGATAAGATTGGATGTCGCGACAATATGAATGTTGTCTTCAGGAATGCCGAGCCATTGCGCCACATTGATGCCTTTGAGCATTTGTCTCGACATGATGAGCGAGCGATCTTTTAACATATCCGATTTTATATATTTACATTTTGCCAGATCGCTGTCCTTGCGCATCAATACGCCCCAAATATCATGCACTGGAAATTTGATATGTTCAAAATCCATATAATTAGAAGGTTCAAACAATATCCCAAAATCGATCAGCCCTTTATTTAATTTGTCGATCACGTCGATGGAATCGCAACTTATATTATGAAATACAACCTTTGGATGTTCGTTCTGTATTTGATGTACGATTTTTGCAATAATTCTGACGGCATCTGTTTCGCCTTCACCGATATATATATCACCGGCAATCTCATCGTTATCAGAGGCCATTTCCGACTCTGTTTTCTCGACGAGATCGAGAATTTCTTCGGCGCGTTTTCGCAGTAAATGCCCGTCTTCTGTCAGTTTAATATCGTGATTGCCGCGCTTAAACAGCTTCTTGCCCAATTCTTCCTCGAGTTGATGCAACTGCCTCGATAACGTCGGTTGCGTCACGTGCAGTCTTTCTGCGGCCCTCGTGATGTTTTCTTCCCTGGCCACCGTTACAAAATACTTCAATACGCGTATTTCCATAAATCACCTCCCAATGCTCGGTCTATCAAACACTGAAATGCCTTTCAAGCATAACTTGATATACCAAACAAGTATTAGACTATTTCTGAAGTGATGCATATAGTTTTTATCTAAGAGAGCGACGCTCGCATTCGATGCAATCTTCTCTGTTCGCTCAACATCAAACAAATTGAGGACTTAGTCATGAAATTGCGCAAATTCTTTCAACTAGGCTTGTTAGCGATCCTATTGACAGGAGGCTGTACGCAGGCTCCTAAATGCGAACCTAAGGCTGCAACATCGGAAAATTGTACTCAAAACCAAAACATCGTACCAAATCAGGAGCTTAAATTGACATCAGAATGGGATAAGGTCTTTCCAAAAAGTGAAAACGTCGAACACTCAAAAATTACATTTCATAACCGTTTTGGCATTACACTCGTTGCCGATTTATATATTCCAAAGATCGATTCGTTAAAAGTAAACGGCAAATATCCCGCAATTGCAGTCAGTGGGCCGTTTGGCGCCGTTAAAGAACAATCCTCTGGATTATATGCGCAGACACTCGCCGAATCCGGTTTTGTTACGATCGCTTTTGATCCGTCTTATACTGGCGAAAGCGACGGAGAACCCCGTTATGTGGCTTCCCCTGATATCAATACGGAAGATTTTTCTGCCGCTGTCGACTTTCTGGCGAATCAGAATGACGTCGATCCCGAACGAATCGGCATCATCGGCATTTGCGGATGGGGCGGATTCGCGCTGAATGCCGCTGCAAACGATCCTCGCATTAAAGCCACCGTGGCATCGACGATGTACGATATGACGCGCGTGACCGCTCAAGGCTACTTCGACAGCATGGATGCCGATGCGCGTTATGAATTGCGCAAAGAACTCGCGGCACAGCGAACGCTTGATTATAAGAATAATCACTATGAACTCGCCGGTGGCGTTGTCGATCCGCTTCCTGAAGATGCGCCCGATTTCGTCAAAGATTATTACGCTTACTATAAAACGCCGCGCGGTTATCACAAACGCTCACTCAATTCCAATGGCGGTTGGAATAAAACATCTTCGCTTTCTTTAATGAATATGCCGATTCTTCAATATAGCGATGAAATTAGAAATCCTGTTCTCATTATTCATGGCGAAAAAGCACACAGCCGCTATTTCAGTGAAACCGCCTATAAAAATATGACGCAGGATGGTCAGGGAAAATACGCCGCAAACAAAGAGCTTCTCATCATTCCCGGTGCCAGTCATGTCGATCTCTACGATAATCTCGAAAAGATTCCCGTGGAAAAACTCAAAGACTTTTTTCAGACCAATCTTAAATAATAATAATAAATAATATAATATAATATATAAATATATTTATATATTTGAGCGCAGTGGCTATCGGCTATCGCCGATACGCCACATGCCGCGCAGCTATCGCCTTCGTCGATACGCTGCGCTCGCTCGGCTATGTGCTCGCTGGCTTCGTTGTTCCCAACGAAGCCGCTGCGCGCATACACCTCGCGCTCGTAGTTGCGTGAAATGAAGCGGATTTCATATTACGAACTGAGATGTGGGGTAAAGCTTTTTTAAGGAGAACTACGATGAAAAAAGTTACCATCATTTCGACAAGTCTTAGAAACAACAGCAATTCAGATATACTCGCACAATCGTTTATGAATGGTGCCAAAAGTGCCGGTCACGACGTCACTTATATTTCGCTGAAAGATAAGCAAATCGCATTCTGCAAAGGCTGCCTTGCTTGCCAGAGCCTTGGGCATTGCGTAATTCAGGATGATGTCAAAAACATTGAAGATGCCGTCTTGAATTCGGATGTCGTCGTCTTTGCAACGCCGATCTATTATTACGAAATGTCCGGTCAGATGAAAACGCTTATTGATCGCATGAATCCGATGTTTTCTAAAGATTATAAATTCCGCGATGCCTATCTGCTCATGACGGCAGCTGAAGATGCAGAAGAAGTTCCTGCGCGTACGATGAGCGGCTTTGGCGGCTGGATCGCCTGCTTTGAAAAATGCCGGCTTGCTGGTTCCATTTTCTGTGGCGGCGTCACCAATCCAAACGACATTGCGGACAACCCAAAACTCGCGATGGCTTATGATATGGGCGCCAAAGTCTAATCTGCCATCCCAATGAGTGAGCTGTTCACGAATAAGAAACGTGTCGCGACACGTCTCTTATTCGCATAAACTGCTCTATATAAAACATCTTGATTGATATAATTATGATACGCCTTAACTCGCTTTTTATATCCATATTTCTGACGGTTTTGCTCTCTGCTTGTGCAGGCAATGACAGCACAGAACCGAATTCTCCTGTTCTACCACAGAATAATGAGAACACTCAGAATAATGAGAATACTCAGGATAATGAGAACACTCAGGATAATGAGAATACGATTCCGGAAGACGATAATATGAATATACAAACTATGACGATTCACCTTGGTGAACACACACTTACCGTGGAGCTGGAAAAGAATAATTCCACCAAAGCACTTATCGAATGGATCAAATCAGAAGCGAATCCATCGATCGATATGCATCCTTATGGCGGCTTTGAAATTGTTGGAGAATTGCCCAAATCGCTACCGCGACAGGATACGCAAATTACAACGCAAGTGGGGGATGTCATGCTCTACAATGGCAATTCCATTGTGATATTTTATGGCTCCAACAGCTGGTCCTATACGCGTCTTGGTAAAGTCAATGCATCCGATGTTGATGATTTGAGTGCAATTCTGAGCCAATATAGTGGTCAAATATATTTTACAATACCATGATAGAATAGCCGTCTACTGTTTAAAGACATTTTACAAAAATAAGACGATGGAGTAACGCTTCATGCCAATCCCAGAGATCAACAAACTCAATGCTTGTCTCAATGATTTTGGCTGCCAAGGCGATGAAATTGCAGAAATTCTGCATTGTCGAAGCCGTGGCGATATAACAGGCATCATTCAGAGACTTAGAAAACGAAGACAGAGCATTCTCAATTCCATTCATTTCGAAGAAAAGCAACTCAGCAATCTCGATTATTTCATCTTTCAGCTCGAAAAAGATAAGTCCCATACTTAACTCTTTCAATGAGGTAAATATGATGTTCAAACGCGGACTTCTATTAGGTGCAATCCTGTTTTTAGCTTCTTCAGTCTCAGCATGCGGAACAACTGACTCCAATCCACAGGTCAATAATCCTCCATCGGGTACGGGTTCTGAGACTCAAACGCCTTCTGGTACTCCGGAAACGGACAAGACGCCGGAAACGGACAAGACGCCGGAAACGGATCCTGAATATAAACCGGAAAACGAAAATACAAAAGAAAAGCAAACAGCCGTCGTTTATTTTTCCGCAACAGGCACAACCGAAAAAATTGCGCAGCTCATTGCCGACGAAACAAAAGGCGATTTATACGAAATCGTGCCTGAAATCAAATATACTTCTGAAGATCTAAATTATAATAACAACAGTTGTAGAGCGAATAAAGAACAGAACGATGCCTCGGCTCGTCCTGCCATCGCCGGCGATCTATCAGCGGTTGAAGATTATACCGTTGTATATTTGGGGTATCCCATCTGGTGGGGGACAAATCCAAGGATTATTCAGACTTTTGTCGAAAAATATGATTTGTCAGACACCAAATTATATACATTCTGTACATCAGGCAGCAGCGGCATCGAAACGAGTATTAAAGACTTGAACAACGCCTATTCCAATATTCACGTCATCAGCGGAAAACGACTCAATAATGCCACAGCAGATACGATTCATACGTGGGTTTCGAGTTTGGAAAAGTGAGTGGAATAGAGATGAAAAAGATATATTTGACGATACTTTTATCACTTTTCATGACATTCGTCGTTGGATGTCATGTTCCGCCCGTGAACAATGCTTTTGCAGAACCGGCAGAGCAAGCAAAACCAGCACAGATAACGCAGGAGAATACCATGAACAAGAAAATCGTACAGACCGCAGGACGGGATCAGCTTGGGGAATTTGCGCCCATGTTTGCGCATCTCAATGACGATGTTCTTTTTGGCGAGGTGTGGAATGACCAGGCTATTGATGTGAAAACGCGTAGTATTATTACGGTGGTTTCATTGATGGCATCGGGTATCACCGATTCATCACTCGTTTATCATTTGCAGAATGCTAAGAATCACGGTGTTACGAAAGACGAAATTGCCGCCATTATTACGCATGCGACGATGTATGTGGGTTGGCCCAAAGGTTGGGCGGTATTTCGTCTTGCCAAAGACGTCTGGAATGATCAAATGCCCGAACTGACTGAAAAAGACCGTTATCAAAACACGATCTTTTTCCCCATTGGTCAGCCCAATGATGCCTATGCCAAATACTTTATTGGTCAGAGCTATTTACATCCCATCACGACATCGCAAGTTCCCATGTTTAACGTCACGTTTGAACCGGGGTGCCGCAACAACTGGCACATTCATCATGCCAAAAATGGCGGCGGGCAAATGCTCATTGGCGTTGGCGGACGCGGATATTATCAGGAATGGGGCAAAGCGCCTGTTGAGATTTTGCCCGGCACGGTGATTAATATTCCTGCCGGCGTTAAACACTGGCATGGTGCAGCCGCTGATTCATGGTTTTCACACATTGCCGTCGAAGTTCCCGGTGAAGAAACATCCAATGAATGGCTGGAACCCGTTACGGACAGCGATTATCCGAAATAAATACAACTCGTAGGCGTAGATATGTCGCAAATAAAGTATTTTTTTATCGCATCCATGTTGGCGTGGATGACGTGCGGCTGTTCAGCCGGTATGGCGAATCACGGCGTAAACGATGCAACCGCGTGTGATTGTGCATCGATGCGCAATGACGCGAATGGCGTAATTCAAGTGGCGAAAGAGGATCATATAGAAATGTCTGATTCGGTATCGATGAAATTAAACGCGGTAAAGCCCGACAATACGATGATTGTGCGCATCAGCGAGATCGAGGTTTATCCAGAGTATCTCGATGCGTATTTGGAAGCGGCGCATACGGTGGGCGCGACTTCGGTCAGAGAAGAACCGGGCGTGATTTGTATTTATCCCATGCAGCAGCTTAGAGATGGGCTTCAGATCCGCATTTTGGAAATATATGCATCTCAGGAGGCTTATCAGAATCATATCAAAACGGCACATTTCCAGACCTATAAACAGGGGACGCTTCACATGGTGAAGAACCTCGATCTCGTGGATATGCGACAAATGGCCCCCGAAACGCTTTCGTTGATCTTTAGCAAGGCAATGGAGTAAATTATAATAAAACGGCGGCGTATCGTGCTGGTAGAGACGCAAATTTTTGCGTCTCCTAACCGGCACGATAGCAGCCGGTGCGGAGCCGTATGCCGCAGGCATAGGCGGAGCGCGTGGGCGTATGGCGTCAGCCATAGCCCGCGCCATATAAATTAAAATTCGTCTAACCAATCTAATTATATGGTTGGAATTTATAACTGTCTCGATATATATAATATCGAGAATTTAAACATCAGGAGGAGAATATGAGTAAAATTGTTGTGATTACGGGCAGTCCGCGTGCAAATGGTAATTCAAATCTGATGGCGTCGGCTTTTATTGAAGCCGCCGAAAAAGCCTGTGCCGAAGTCAAGAGATTTGATGCCTGCAAACTGAATCTCGTGGGCTGCAGAGCGTGCGGCGGATGTTACAAAACGGGGCATGCTTGCGCATTTGAGCATGCTTACGATGCCGTTGCGGATGCCATTGTCGAAGCGGATACGGTCGTCTTTACCATGCCTGTGTACTATTTTGGCATTCCGGCACAGATTAAGGCGCTGATCGATCACATGTATTGTTTTATCGTTGGCGGAAAAGATATTAAGGGCAAAAAATGCCTCGTTTTGGGGACGTCTGGTCAGGCTGTTGAAAACGGCATTTTTGAAGGGATTACAGCTGCCATGAAGCGCATTTGCGGGTTCCCTCTGACATGCTGGGATTATGAAGAATACTTTGTCGGCAGCATGAACGAACCCGGCGCTATTGCCAAAACAGATGCCTTGGCGCATGTTGCAGAACTGGCTAAAAAGTATATTTAGTGCTATCTGAGCGATGATTTGACGTGGCGTATCGGACATAACGGTACGCCATTGTTTTTTTGCGCAGGATTGACGTAATTGGAGGGTATGATGATAAAAGACCAGACTGCTGAAAATGGCCGGCCCAGACGTATTCTCATTGTACAAGGCGGCGGACGTCCCCGAGGAAATACGACGCAGCTCGTCGAGCATTTTGCACGTGGTGCCTGTGACGCCGGGCACGAAGTCGAAGTCATTTCGCTTAATAAATATAAAGTCAATGGGTGCCTCGGCTGTAATGCATGTCGATATGGCAAACCATGTATTCAGAAAGATGATTTCAACACGCTGGCTCCTAAATTGATTGCGGCTGATTGTATTGTATTTGCATCTCCTTTGTATTTTTGGACGATTTCGTCAAAGCTTAAGGCTTTTATTGAACGATTTTATTGTATTGCTGAATATGATGAAAATCCTCCGCTCGGAAGATATGAAAAATATCCCGTAAAAGATTGTGCGTTGCTGATGACGGCTGCAGACAATCTGTTTTGGACTTTTGAGCAGGCTGTTTCTTATTATCATTTTGCCATAATAAATTACATTGGTTTTCATGATAAGGGCAAATTGCTCGCAGGGGGATGTGGAGATACAAATGGTCATCCCATGATCGCACAGACAGAGCATTTGGATGCCGCTTATCAATTTGGAAAAACGATATATTCTTAAAACTGTTTGAACATGGATACCAAGGAGAACTCTAATGAAATTATATAAAATTGTATTTAGTCCGAATGTGCCCGAGAGTTTAATATTTCGCTTGAAGAAGGTGCGCTTGCGCTGATTGCCATGCCGTCATTTGGCGGTCTTGCGCCGCAAAAAGCACGTAAAATCAATCCAATCATGTCGATGATCGTTTCTTTGGTTTTAAAGAAAGCCTGTTCTGTGGCTAAGAAAAATGAATTGATTATTTAGGTGCGGTGGCTATCGCTTCGCGATACGCCACACGCGTCGGGCCTATCGGCAAAGCCGATACGGCCCTTTGCCGCCCGCTATTCGGCGTTGCCGAATACGCGGGCGGTGGTGCATTTGGGGGCGGATTCCGGCAGGTTCGCGAGCCGTATGCGCACAGCCGCCAGTGGAGACGTGCGGTCGCACGTCTCTGGCGGCGAGCACATAGGCGAGCGTCGGCGGCGTATGAAATAGCCGAGCCCCAAAAATATAAAACCGTTGAAACGACGGCGCATTATGGGTAAAAAGAGCATAAATACGCGTACAATGAATGAAAACTGAGCATCATTGTACACTGCTATGGAGTGAAATGTTTATGCGTATCCGTGTTTGTTCAGTAGTTACCCCCCCCGAAATAGTGAACATTTTATAACACAAAGCTGCGGAGGGATGCGATGATGGATTTCAAAGCATTCCTCGAATGGGCTCGTGTTCATGCGCCGGAGCAGCACACCAAGGGCAAATGGTTTGAGCAGGCCGTTAAAACCTGGATGAAATCTGATCCGCGTTTTAACACGCAGATGCGCGATATCTGGCTGTGGAACGAATTTCCGGGGCGCGCATCGATGGGTGGCGGGGATCTCGGCATTGATCTCGTCGCGGAAATGGTGACGGCCGGCAGCGATCAGGCATCGGAATTTTGGGCTATTCAGTGCAAATTTTACGATAAAACGACGATTGCCAAGGAACACGTCGATTCGTTTGTCGCGCATTCTGCCGGGGAGTTTGAAATTCGCGGAAAGATGCGCCAGTTTGCGCGCAGAATCTGGATCGATACGGGCTGCAAATGGAATAAGAATGCCGAAGCGAGTGCGTCCAATTTGACGAATTTCTCGCGATTTACGGTGGCTGATATCGATGATTGCAAGCTCGACTGGTCACAGCTCATCGAAGGACATGTGCAGAACGAACCGCCGCGCGTTGCTCGGGAACATCAGCAAATGGCAGTACAGAAAGCGGCCGCGCACTTCGCCGAACACGATCGCGGCATGCTCGTCATGGCCTGCGGCACCGGCAAAACGCTGACGTCACTGCGCATTGCCGAGCGTCTGTGTCAGCATCGTCATCTTGGGGCGGATCACATCGAACGCACGGTTTCGAGCGGTCTTGTGCTGTTTCTGGTGCCGTCTATCGCGCTGCTCGGTCAGGCTTATAACGCGTGGAAACTGGATGCCGTCGATATCGATGATGCGCGCAAACACGCGCCGCTCATGGGGTTTGGCGTCTGTTCCGATGCCCATGCCAACGATAAGCGCTCAAAAAAATCCGCCGTCGAAGACCTCGCTCATGATTCGATTGCCGATATTACCGCGCCGTGTACGACCAATGCCGAAAAAGCGGCAGAGCGCATGCTTTCGTGCCGCGAATTTGTCGAAAATGGCACCGGACTGTGCGTCATTTTCAGCACATATCAGTCGATCGAAGCCGTCGAAGCGGCACAAAAACGCGTTCTCGAAGAAACCGGCGGCGCATTCGGGACGTTTGACCTCGTCATTTGTGACGAAGCGCATCGCACGACGAAGGCCTGTTGCGCCAAAACGGCCGAAGATACACCTGCATTTTTGCATGTTCACGACGATGCGCTGATTCGTGCTCGCAAACGCTTATATATGACCGCTACGCCGCGTATTTATTCCGAGGCGGCCAAAGCGAGTGCCCGGGCAAAAACGCCGGATCTGAACATTGCATCGATGGATGATGTCGAGGTTTTTGGCGAAGAATTCCACCGCATCAGCTTTAACGATGCCGTGCAACAGGGGCTGCTGACCGATTATAAAGTCATCGTTTTGACGGTATCTGAAGACAATCTGCCCCAGGAAATCCGCGCCGATGTTGAAGATCCGACTAAATCGGAGATCGATGTTTCGGTCGCTGCGCGCCTTTGCGGCTGTATTCAGGCGCTGTCCAAACAGATCCTCGGCGATAACGACCGCACGCGAAGCGAAGATCCGCAGCTCGTTCGACGCGCACTCGCGTTTTGTCCCACCATCGGTTCCGAAGATACGCCCGGTACATCCAGGAACATTGCCGCCATTTTTCCCGATGTCTGCCACAAATTCCGTCAGGCGCTGCCCGTCTGGGATCGCACCAAATACGTCCAGATCGAAGCTGAACACGTCGACGGCTCCATGCCAGCTACGGAGCGCAATAACAAACTCGCCTGGCTTGAAGAAAGCCCCTCGGAGGCTCAGGTTTGCCGCGTGTTGTGCAACGTGCGATGTCTTTCGGAAGGCGTGGATGTGCCGGCACTCGATGCCGTCATCTTTATGAGCCCGCGCAAAAGCCAGGTCGAAGTCGTCCAGTCGGTCGGACGCGTCATGCGCAATTTCAAACGCGGTGAAGAAGGTGGAAAGAAGTACGGCTACATCGTGATCCCCGTTGTCATTCCGTCCAAAATGAGCGTCGAAAAAGCACTCGAAGACAATGAGCGATTCAAAGCCGTTTGGCAGGTTTTGAACGCGCTGCGCTCGCATGACGAACATTTTAACGCCATCGTCAATCAGATCAATCTCAATCAGCAGACGCCCGACAAAATCGTCGTCGTCGAAGGCGGATACGATCCCGACGAAGAAGCCTGCTATACGGTCAAAGACAACCAGAAAGCGCGCCAGGAACGCGTCGCGCGTCAGCTCGAAATGTTCGGGCCTGAACAAAAAAACATCTATGCCAAAATCGTCAACAAAGTCGGCGACCGCATGTATTGGGCCAACTGGGTTAACGATATCGCGCGCGTTGCGACGGACATTATCGAACGCATCAACGGTCTGATCGAGCGCGAACCCGAAGCCGCCGACGCCTTCAACGCCTTTATGGACGGTCTGCGCCAGAACATCAACGATGCCGTTGCGCGCGAATCAGCCATAGAAATGCTCGCTCAGCACATCGTCGCGGGGCCCGTTTTCGACGCGCTTTTCAAGGATTACGGCTTCTGCGACAACAATGCCGTCAGCCGAACGATGGAAAATGTCGTGCGCTTTTTCGAGTCGCGCGGCCTGCGAAAAGATACCGTCACGCTCAATAAATTCTACAAATCCATCGAATACAACGTGTCGAATATCGACAACGCCGAAGGCAAACAGCGCATCATCAAAGAGCTTTACGACAACTTTTTCCGGCTCGTTTTCCCGAAAACCGTCGAAAAACTCGGCATCGTTTATACCCCCATCGAATGCGTCGATTTCATCCTGCACAGCGTCGAAGACCTCATGCACCGCCATTTCGGCTGCTCGATCAGCGACGAAAACGTGCACGTCCTCGATCCGTTCGTCGGCACCGGCTCGTTCATCACGCGCCTCATGCAGTCGGGCATCATCAAACCTCGCGACCTCGAGCGCAAATACCGCCGCGAACTTCACTGTAACGAAATCGTCCCGCTCGCCTATTACGTCGCCGACGTCAACATCGAAAACGTCTTCCACAGCATCACACAGCGCAAGGAATATCTCAATTACGACGGCATTTGCCTGACCGACACGTTCCAGCTCTACGAGCGCAATGTGCAAAAAGTCATTCCCGGCTGTTTTGAAGAAAATTCCGAAGAAATCGAAAACCAGCGCAAAGCGCCCATCCGCGTCATCGTTTGCAATCCGCCGTATTCTATTGGACAAGGCAGTGCAAATGATAATGCTGCCAATCAGTCTTATCCTCATCTCGAAGCCAGAATTGCTGAGACGTATGCCAAAGACTCTAAGATGACAAGTGTTAAAGCGCTCTATGATTCCTATATCAAAGCGATTCGCTGGGCGACCGACCGCATCAACGAAACGCCGGGTGGTGGCATCATCGGCTTTATTTCCAACGCCGGTTGGATTGATTCGATGGGAGCCGATGGTTTGCGCAAATGTTTAGGTGAGGAGTTCAATTATATATATATCTATAATTTAAGAGGTGATTGTAGAACATCCGGTGAACTGCGAAGACAGGAAGGTGATAACGTTTTTGGTTTAGGTTCGAGAACGCCGATTGCGATGACATTCCTCGTTAAACTTCCGGAGGGGGAAGTATCCCCCTGCGCGGCTATGACACAGTCATACGCCGCGACCCTCTCTGCGGGGCCTCAATCGCCGGCCCCGCAACGCCCTGGCTCGGCTTTTATCCAATACGAAGCCGTGGCCGATTACCTCAAACGCGAAGAAAAACTCGATCTCGTCAAATCGCGCTACTCGATTTGCAGCAAAAACATGCAGCTCTCCACACTCACACCCGATGAAAACAACGACTGGCTCAGTCAAAGAAATGACAGCTTTGAAAAGATGATTCCGCTCGATTGTGAAAAGAAATTTGTGGGTGAAAAAGGTTGCGTATTTGATGGATATTCTTTAGGGGTAGCAACAGGACGAGATGTTTGGTGTTATAACAGTTCACTGAATAAATTAGAATTCAATATTCATACAATGATTGATGAATACAATCAAAAGCGTATTCAATATGGAGATAAAGAATTTGAAGTCGATAGAAGTAAAGCAAGTTGGAACCGAGAATGGTTTTCATATTGTAAAAGAAATATTGAATTAGTTTATAACAATGCAGACTATCATGACTCGATATATCGGCCTTTTTATAAACAGCACTTTGCATTTGGGCGTTTGATTAATGCGATGATTTATTCAAATAAACGTCTATTCCCGACGCCAGCGCATGAGAATTTGATTATTGCAGTGCATGGAATTGGTGCAAAGAAGGATTGGTCATGTATGATGTCCAAATCTATTATTGACTTGAATTCCATGGCTGCAGGTTCACAATGTTTCCCGTTGTATTATTACGATACGGCAGAAGAGCGCAGTGGTGTGCGGAGTTTGTTTAGCCTCACCCCCGGCCCCTCT
>JAZRWH010000192.1:0-4723 GCA_045599585.1 Myxococcota bacterium | reverse complement strand
CGGATTTTCCGAAACTACCGAAAATGCTAGCAATTCAAGAAGTTCTGTCCTATTTATTACTCTCGCCATTGGTTCCTCCTGTCTCGATGAGAGTTTCAGCAAATTCATCTTACCGGAATTCCAATGGCTTTTTTAGTTTTTGCGATTTTGCGAACTCGTGTGGACGCTATCAAAAGATAAACGAATATTACACGTCATACAAATTTCACCTCAACGCAACAATATAAATGAAATCGCTGCATCCCCACACAAAATAAAGTTGAATATACATTTATTGAGTTAATTCCGTTGCCGTCAGTGAGTTTATTATGGGACTGCGATGATATATCAATTGACATCTATCTGTATTGCACGAACTGCATGTACAGAGACAATTCAGAAAACAAAATATGAGAAATGCCCACATTTGCCTACAAACACTTGTAGATTGCAGCGCAATTTCGTAAAGTAGAGGAGACAGAATTTTGGGACGCCCAAGTCTGTTTTTTTACCCCTGTCGCGTCCAAGACGCGTCTTTCAAGGAGAAATCAATATATGGCAGATCTTAAGGAAGCACTTAATCAGATCGTAGGCGACGAACGCACGGGAATGTCCGACGATCTTCTCGTCCGAGCCGTTGTCGATCACCTTCGTTATTCTTTTGCGAAGAACAAACGAACCGCTTCAGCCAACGATATTTATCTTGCAACGTCATTAGCCATCCGTGACCGTTTGATCGCTCGCTGGATGGAAACCTGTCGCCGTTATTACAAAGAAGACGCAAAACGCGTTTATTATTTGTCGGCCGAGTACCTTTTGGGCCGTTCAATGGGCAACAACCTTTTGAACATGGGTATGTACACGACGGCACAGCGTCTTCTCAAAGAGTATGGCATTGACATCGACAATCTCGAAGAAGAAGAGCCGGATCCCGGTCTCGGCAACGGTGGTTTAGGCCGTTTAGCAGCTTGCTTCCTCGATTCACTTGCTACGCTCGGCTACCCTGCCATGGGCTATGGCATCCGCTACGAATTCGGTATCTTCAAACAGTCGTTCCGCGATGGTTATCAGGTTGAAATGCGCGATCCTTGGCTTGAACGCATGAATCCGTGGGAAATTGCTCGTCCTGACAAAGCCGCAACCGTCAACTTCGGCGGCCATGTTGAGTACCACAACGATTCGAATGGCAACCTCATCTGTGACTGGGTCGACACGCAAAAAGTCCGTGGCGTCCCCTACGACATGCCTGTTGCTGGTTACGGCAACAACACCGTCAACTCGCTCCGCCTCTGGTCCTCACAGGCCACGAATGACTTCAATCTCGACATCTTCAACGCTGGCGACTACCGCAAAGCTGTCGAAGAAAAAGTCATCAGCGAAACGATTTCTAAGGTTCTTTATCCGGCAGACAACACGCCCGAAGGTCGCGAACTCCGTCTCAAACAGCAATACTTCTTCGTCTGCTGCTCGATTCACGACATCATTCGTCGCTACAAAAAGAACCACAGCAACTTCAAAGAGTTTGCTGACAAAGTCGCCATTCAGCTCAACGACACGCATCCCGCAATCGCCGTTGCTGAACTCATGCGCGTCTTCATCGATCAGGAACGCTTGAGCTGGGATGAAGCTTGGTCTATCACCGAAAAAGTCTTCGGTTACACGAACCACACGCTTTTGCCCGAAGCCCTCGAACGATGGCCTCTTCCGATGTTCCAAAAACTTCTGCCCCGCCACCTCGAAATCATTTACGAGATCAACCGCCGCTTCCTCCTCCGCGTACATATTGCCTACCCCGGCGATTACGCTATGCAGCGCCGCGTCTCCATCATCGATGAAACGGGCGAAAAATTCGTCCGCATGGCCAACCTCGCGGTCATCGGTTCACACAGCATCAACGGCGTTGCCGCCATCCACTCCGAGCTCGTCAAAACTGACCTCTTCCCCGATTTCGTCAAGCTCTTCCCCGAACGCTTCAATAACAAAACGAACGGCGTAACGCCTCGTCGTTGGATCGTCGCTTCTAACCCCGAACTCACCGCGCTCATCACCGAAAAACTCGGCAGCGATTCGTGGGTCAAAAACTACGACGAACTTAAAAAATTCGCCGCATTCGCAGATGATCCCGACGTTCAAAAACGCATGCTCGAAATTAAACGCGCCAACAAAGTTCGCTTTGCCAAACGCTACCTGCCCTTCGAAGTCAACCCAGATATGCTCTTCGACGTTCAGGTCAAACGTATCCACGAATACAAACGTCAGCTCCTCAACGCGCTCCACGTCATCCATCTCTATCGTCAGCTTAAACTCAACCCGAATGCCGTTCGCGTTCCTCGCGTCGTCCTCTTCGGCGGTAAAGCTGCTCCGGGTTACGCCGCTGCTAAGCTCCATATCAAATTCATCAACGATATCGCTCGCATCATCAACGACGACCCCACGATCCAAAATAAACTTCGCGTTTACCTCGTTCCGAACTACTGCGTATCCCTCGCCGAAGTCATCATTCCTGCTGCTGACCTCTCTGAACAGATCTCCACGGCTGGTAAAGAAGCTTCTGGTACCGGTAATATGAAATTCGCCTTCAACGGTGCTCTCACCATCGGTACGCTCGACGGCGCAAACGTCGAAATGCGCGAAGCCGTCGGCGACGAAAACTTCTTCCTCTTCGGTCTCACCGAACCTGAAGTCAAACAACTCCGCGCCGAAGGCTACGATCCCAAAGCTTACATCGAAGAAAGCGAAGATCTCAAAGCCGTCCTCGAAATGATCGAATCCGGCTTCTTCAGCCCCGATGACCGATCACGCTACAAAAAAATCGTCGAATGGCTCCGCAACGAAGATCCCTACATGCTCTGCGCTGACTTCGATAGCTACATCGCTCGTCACCTCGACGTCGAAAAAGCTTATACCGATAAAGCTGCTTGGGCTAAGATGATGATCCTCAACGTCGCCAACATGGGCTTCTTCTCCTCTGACCGTACCATTCGTCAGTACGCTGAAGACATCTGGGACGTCAAAGCCATCGATTTATAATCACGCGTATCTCGCCGCGCCGCCTATTGCTCTCGCAATACGGCGGACGCAAAGCCGCTATTTGCTCACGCAAATACGCGGCTTTTTTTATACCTCATTGAATCTCAACCTACGCTTATCATCCAAATTCGTTTTCGTATACTCCAATCGTTTTTGCTCTCGTAGAGGTCTATTCAAATTACCACGTTAAATCATTTTCAATTTGCCTCGCTTAAAAAAAATCGATAGAAAAAACGAAGAATATTAGTTTTTATGTGTCGAACCTTTCACACCAGAAAACTAAACAAACAACGGAGAGATCCAAATGAGTGAAACTTACATTGTAAAATCAGGAGACACACTTTCTAAAATTGCCAGTAAATACAACGTCAACGGCGGTTACATGGCTCTTGCCAAGTACAACAACATCTCCAACCCCAACATCATCAATGTTGGTCAAAAGATTGTCATTCCCAATACGACAACCGTAAGCAGCAAACCGGCAACCACAACAACCAACACGAATACAAGTGCAAACACGACCAAGCCTGCTTCAACGCCTTCTACCTCATCAGGTGGTTCAATTGGCGTAGGCTCGTCCGTCAAAATCACAGGCACTAAATACGCAACTGGACAAAACATTCCAAATTGGGTCAAACAGAACACGTACACTGTTAAAGAAATCAGTGGTAAACGTGCGTTGATCAAAGAAATCGTCAGCTGGGTGAACATTTCTGACCTTAAACTCGTTTCGGGTGGTACGACTCAGGCAAACACAAACACAAACTCGAATACGACCAAACCGACTCAGACCAACACAAATTCTGGTTCAAATTCAGGTCCCAAAACAGACAACAAAGCCCCCGACAACGACAATGAGAGCATCATTCTCGATGTTCAGCTCAAATCCCAAAAAACAGACCACACCTGCGGTTCCGCTTCGGGTGCAATGGCTGCAACGACATACTGCGGCGCAAATGTCACCGAAAGCGATATCTGGAACAACGCAGACGGCCAAGGTACCTACGTTTTCCGCGTCAAAGACCAAATTAACAAACACATCTCAAAACACGGCAAAGGCAATGACTACGCCTATACCACAACCTCTAATACCAATAGCAACTTCCTCACGATGATCAGAGCCAGTTTAAAACTCGGTGCCCCTGTCCTTCTTCGTATCGAAGCCGGTAAAGATGTCTATGGTTATAAGTCTAACGGTCACTACGTCGTCGTGTCGGGTATCTACAAAAAAGATGGCGAAACAAAACTTCGTATTACCGATCCTTGGTCGAGCCATTGGTACTCCGACAAAACAGGTCAGATCTTCGATCAGAGCGCAAAAAATATTCAAAACTCCCTCAAAGGCGGTGCGTCGGGTGATGGTTATCTTATCCTTCACAAGAGCGCTAAAGCATAACACATCCATTGCAGCTTAACCCCAAAGCCTGTCCAAACAAATTTGGACAGGCTTTTTTTATTATACAAAGCAATTTATATTATTCACATTTATATTACAAACACGCTCATTTATTCTAACAAATAATATTTTGTCGCCGACGGCACGAGGGGGTAGCGGCGTATTGGCAAAGCCAAAAGCCGCTCAGGGGGACACGGAAAATTGTCAATCCAAATGCATATTTGAGTAAACCATTTCCGGTGTCTTCCAACCAAGTACTTTTCGAGGTCTCTGATTAATTTCATTACAGACACGTTTGATATAGCTGTCAGAGACCTT
>JAZRWH010000191.1:0-48549 GCA_045599585.1 Myxococcota bacterium | reverse complement strand
AATAATAGTTACGGTAATACGACTAATCCGTCGTCTCATAATGCACAGATACAGACTGCTGATGATATTCTCAAGCAGTACGGTGTTGATGATATCGTTAAACAGTATGGCGGTAATAATAATTATGGCAATACTGGTAATAATAGTTACGGTAATACGGGCAATAATAGTTACGGTAATACGCAGAACTATGGCAACACGGGCACGAACCTCCGTGTAAATACGCAGAATTACGGTAACACGAGTAATAATAGTTACGGTAATACGACTAATCCGTCGTCTTATAATGCACAGATACAGACTGCTGATGATATTCTCAAGCAGTACGGTGTTGATGATATCGTTAAACAGTATGGCGGTAATAATAATTATGGCAATACTGGTAATAATAGTTACGGCAATACGCAGAATTATGGTAATACGGGTAATAATAATCGCGTAAACACGCAGAATTACGGCAATACGCAGAATTACGGTAATACGGGGACGAACAACCGTGTAAACACGCAGAACTACGGCAATACGGGCAATAATAGTTACGGTAGTAATAGCTACGGCAGTACAGGCAATAATTACGGCAATGATTTTGATACGATGCAATCTGCAGAAGATTTGCTTAGACAGTATGGCGTTGACGGTATTGTTAATCAGTACGGCGGCAATAATAATGCATATGGTCAAAACAAAACTAATACGTACAATCCAAGCTCAAATAATGCGTATGATCAAAACCAGAACAACGGCTTAAATTTGTATAATATGCCGGACGCTAACGGTAATGTGTACAACGGTAACCAGTTGGGAAATAGCAATGCTGTCCCTCAAAACAATGGTTATGGTCAACCTCAGATGTACAATGCGCCTAGTGTTCATTCGGGGACGTACGCTACAGATGATGTAGATTTTAATAATTTAATGAAACAAGTAGACGACGTTATTGGCGATAGTTACAATGCAATGGGGCAGCCTGTACCGCAGCCCGTAACGTCTAAACCTACCCAGCCGATCGTCAAACCCACGCAACCTGTAACGTCTAAACCCACGCAACCCGTAACGTCTAAACCTACGCAACCCGTAACGTCTAGACCTGCACAAACGACGACGCAAACAGATCAAAGCAACAGCAAAGCGCCTGTGACGTTGACAGTCTCTTCTGAGAGTTACTACGCACGCATGTCGCCAAGGTATCAGGAAATCTACAGTTACCTTTATGCTGGTGCCAAAGAACGCAAAACAACCGTTCGTTTTCAGGGGGAAATCGATGATGATACGTTGTCTGCAGTCATTGAAGCTGTTTTAAATGACAATCCCGATCTCATCTGGTTAACCGAAAGCCATACCTATGGCCTGATTACGGGAAATCGTGTTGTTACTGAGTTTACCTATTCATACGTTGGGCTTTACCAAGAACATCTGCAGTCGTTTTATCAGGCCGCAGAAATGTTTCTCGAAGGTGCCCGTAAACTCAATACGGATCTCGAAAAAGAAAAGTATATCTACGATTTGATCGTTCGAAATGTTGAATATGTATCGCAGGATGGCATTGATCAGACGGCATACAGCGCTCTCGTCATGCGTAAAACGGTATGTGCGGGTTATGCAAGGGCATTTAAATATTTGATGGATCAGCTTGGTATTCCTGCGTATGTCGTTTCGGGAACACTTGATGGCGGCAGCCATGCATGGGTCATTGTCAAAATCGGTGGTCGATACTACAATGTTGATCCGACGGCTGGTATTGTCGATTCTCAGGCAGCTGCGAGACGTAAAACGAAAGAACCCTGCTATGACTACTTTAATCAGTCAGACAGCCAATTCCGTCAGATGGGTTATATCCGCACCAGTGAACAAGATCGTTCCGTTGTAAAACTCCCAGCATGTGTATAACCGAGTATCTGCTTGGTTAATCCTGATTCTGTTTCATTACAAAGCCATGCGACATTGTTACATGGCTTTTTTATTGGTATTAAAAAAGATGAAAACACCCTTTTATAAACTGATTGCATGTGACCTTGATGAAACGCTTTTAAGTACAGATTGCTCGATTTGTGAACGCAACAAACGTGCGATCGCCCAGGCTTTAGATCTTGGTGTAAAGTTCGTACCGGCTACAGGGCGCGGTTATGAATCTGTTCGCGGCGTGCTTGAAACACTGAATTTGTGGCAAAAAAAGGATCAATTTGTCATTTCTTTTAATGGTGGTGCGATCACTGAAAATGAGAATAGTCGTGTCATTGATATTGATCCGCTTCCGTTTGATATTGTTCGTAATTTATATGATGCTGGTTATCATAAATACGATCTTTGCATGCACGTTTATACAGACAAAGAAGTCTATGTCTATAAACCCAATGCTTCAGAATTGGCTTTTTTAAAGAACAGACTCGATTTTGTGCCACTGGAACAGGATAATGTTGAATTTCTCAAAGATCGTCACATCGTAAAAGTATTGTTTATGTACGAAGATTATCAATATCTTTCGGAGATTGGTCGCGAAATGGCGCCAATGCTGAGTGATTGTGAGGTTAGTTATTCAAGTTGTCGCTACATAGAGTTTAACCATCGTGGCGTTGATAAAGGCCGTGGTCTTCTCAAACTTGCTCAACGTCTCGGCATTCCTCGCGAGCAAACCATCGCGATTGGTGATAATATTAATGATCGTGCTATGATTCTTGCGGCTGGACTTGGGGTTGGCGTCGCGAATACGTATGCGCCCATGCGTAGCGATTGCGATTTCATAACTGATGCTACGAATAATGAGGGCGGGGTTGGCGAAGTGATCGAAAAATTCATCTTGAAAGTCTAGCCCTCCCTATCTTCAATGCACTTATCCTTTATCTTATGGCGCGAGGCTATGGCTTCGCCATACGCCTCGCTAGAGGCGGCTATTTCGCGTTGCTCAATACGCCGCCTCATTTATGAAAAAAGCCGCGTATCGCGTAGCGATAGCGGCTTTGCGTGTCGCGTATTCGGGTGTATCCCGAATAGCGACCGCGATTATCGGCAAAAACAGAACTATTTTGCGTCGGATCGCAGTGTTTTGGACTTGGTGATGAGTGAATCGATGAGGTTAAGATAGTTTCCAGTGTCTGCACAGACTTTCATGCCGCCGTACCCGCCATTGTTTTCGGGGGAGTACATGCCGGCTATGTCGTTGAAGTCAGAAGCGTCAATTTTGAAGCCACGGCGTGTGAGGATTTCGTCGAGTTTGCGAATGTTGCAAGTAGATGGCTGGATGACGGCATAAAGAGCTTTGGCGATGTCCCAATGATGTCGAGCGATGAGGATGTAGGCCAAAACAGCGCCTGTGCGGTCGCTGCCATGAGCGCAATGTATGAAGATTTGCGAGGGTTCGTACTTCATAATTTGCGGCATAAAACTGTCGGGATTAGGAAAACGGCTGCCAAAGGGTAGATACACCTGTTCGATGTTTTTTTCTGCGAAAGCAGCTTGGAGTGGAACGAGTTGTTTGCGTGGGATTGTAGCCAGCGTGAGCACGAGCTTAATGTTGCGAGCATCAAGCTCTTCGACGTCTTCAGCCATTGGTTGCGAGCCCAACCAATAGCCTTCATTCGTTTGTCTTGAGTTTTTAGGCAGTCCGGAATTTGTGAGACGTGCGCTTGCTCCGAACCATCCGCCGCGTACGGCACTGTGTAGGATAGCCGAGATTGGAAGTGAAATGTTCTTTGGTTCGTGGGCTGGTTGTGGCGTTGGCGCTGGTTTGATCGTTTGCGTCGATAGGTTGATCGTCATTTTGGGCGGCGGCGTAATTGCAGAATCGTTGCTCGCGGAAGGCGGTTTACTGCAGCAGGTAGCACCCAAACTCATGAGGCAAAGCATTGCGTAAAATGTAATGATTTTGCAGGACGAGAGCATAATCAGACGCATCAATGATGGACGGTACGCAGGTGCATATTATTATATAATAAGCTGTTTGAAGCGTTAAATATATAAATAACTATAATATATCAGCCAGCCATGAACAATCGCGTTTCATGGCACGAGAGATGGCATCGATGCAGGCAGATGGGGATTGAACGAGGCCGGCACGCATGAGCCCTGTATTGAGGAGAATGAGATTTGCCGCTTTAGGGTGTCCGGCAGCCTGTGCGAGTGAAGTCGCATTGAGGCCGATACAACGAGGGTTGTCGGGGACATTTTCAATCATATCGGCGTCATAAATGGCGATTCCGTTAGGATCGAGAGACGGCATAAAAGTATCGAATGAAGGTCGGTTCATAGCAAACAGAAGGTCTGGCGTTGTAACGACCGGGCAAGCAATATCGGTGTTGGATATTTGAACGTGGCATCTGCAGACGCCGCCGCGCATTTCGGGGCCATAGGAAGGCATCCACGTGGCGTTGAGTCCAGTATCTAGAGCTAAACGCGCAAGGACTTTTCCGAGGGTAAGCACGCCTTGCCCCCCGAATCCAGCCGCGAGTATGCGTCGTGACCCATTGAGTTGGAGTGGGGGAATATCGAGGTCGGTCTGCGCAAGGCTTCCGACGGATTCAGCGAGTTCAAGCAGTGTTTTTTGAGCTGAATTTCGATCAAAATCGGTAGGTTGAGCGCGTTGGGCGATGAGATTTGATTTGTCTTCATCGCGGAAGACGCCGAGTTTAAAAGCCTGAGTCATCCATTCGGAGACGCGAGTACGAGCTTCAAGCGGGTCACAATGCCAGTTTGAAGGGCATGGCGACAAGATTTCAACAAACGAATAGCCTTTGTGATCGATTTGATTTTGAACGGCTTTACGAATGATTTTGCGTGCATCGCGGAGTTGCGCGAGAGAGCCAAAGGCGACGCGGGCGATGAAGGCGGGTCCATCGAGTGTATTGAGGAGCTCGCACATTTTGATCGGTGCGCCATGTTCGGCTTCGAGGCGACCGTCTCGGGATGTTGCCGTTTTTTGTCCGAGTAGTGTTGTGGGCGCCATTTGTCCGCCGGTCATGGCAAAGTTGGCATTGTTGACGAAAAATACGCAGAGATCTTCGCCGCGGTTCGCGGCGTGTATGGCTTCGGCAATTCCGATCGAAGCGAGGTCGCCATCTCCTTGAGAGGTAATGACGACGGCGTTGGGTTGCAGACGTTTGATGGCTGTTGCCACAGCGCTAGCTCGACCATGTGCAGACAAGACGTGATGCATGTCGAGGTACGAATCCGTTAGTCCACCGCAGCCAACTGGACTTACCCAGATCGCGTTGCGTTCGACGCCAGCATCGTGAAGGGCTTCGTCGACAAATTTAAGCAGACTGCCGTGGCCGCAACCAGGGCAAAAATGCGTTTGAGTCGGGGTTTGCGTGTTGCGGTATTGGTGGAGAAACATGATCGCGAACTCTTATTATTTTAATTTCTGCAAAAAAGAAAATTGCGGCTGAAAAGAAGGTTCAGCCGCAATATTAACTGCAGTGTCGTATATAACCGAATGAAGGCTTGTGCAAATAACAGGAATGTACGTGTGAAGGATGTTTTAAATGTCAAAGGGCCATAGGCGTTTGAGCTTAAAACCTATGACCCTTTAAAGAATGGGGCGGCAGATAAGTTGGATTGTCTAGGCAAGAATAAAACCTAGGATTGCGTTGGCTTCTTCTTCGGTCAGCGCAATGAGGTTACCGTCGATCGAAATATTGATACGATCTTTGACACGAGATAGACGCGTGATCTCAACATTCGGCAGAATGCCTGTTTCGATGAGTTTTTGTCGCGTGTCGCCGTCAGCAGTAACTTTGAGGACTTTAATGGTTGCGGTGTCGGGGATATGACTGAGTACGATGGGTTCGGAGCGTCGATTGTTTTGGCAGTTGGTATTGTTGCACGAGGCGCAACCGCTGCAAGCATGGGTGTGATCGATCTCGATGCCAGCGTCTTGAGCAGCTTTCATGGCACGGTGTTGTGAAATGAGGCAGTGAACATCTTTGGTCGGACACATTGAGATCGTTTCAAAAAAGCGAACGAAGCGATCCATGCCTTCATCTGAGAGTGCATGTTCGAGTCCGCAAGCTTCTTCACGCGCAGGGCCATCATCCATGCCTAAGATATCGCGGAAAAACTGAAAGAGCACGACGTGACGCGCGTAAACGCGCCTAGCTGCAATCTTTCCCTCGTCGGTTAGCTGGATCATTTCGCGCTGTTCATAGCGGATAAGCCCAAGTTCGCTGAGTCTTTTGAGTGCAAGACTGACGGATGAAGCTTTGACGTTGCGATCCTTGGCGATTTCTCGAACGCGTGCTTCATTGTTTTTTTGCTGAAGCAGGTAAATCGTTTCGAGGTAATCTTCGAGGGCGGGCGTAAGATTTGTTTGGGCCATGATTCTGTCCTGTTCACGTGTTGAAAAAACCACAGCTTAGAAACCGTGGATGGCCAATGCATCGTCAAATTAACATAATTGCACTCAAAAAGCATTGCGTTGAAATGCAGCTAGTATTTTTGTTTTGTTTGAGTTGTCTGTTGTAGCAGACAGCGGAACCACCGTTTTACTTATAAAGTTTTTCGTCTCCTACGACGAAACAAAAACAAAAGATGCCCGCTGCTTGCCTTTGGCTTCGCGACGCGTGCGATTCAACAGTAATCTTAAGTCTTTTTCATATTTAGAAGCGACTATAATTGATAAAACAAAGCTACAGCAGAATTATCCGAGTATTTTATGAAAATTTCGTGGGACAGCAGTGGTCAAAAACGTCATCTGAGCACCAAAGCGTTTGTTAGTTTTTGTGAGTCATTGTCGTCTTGAGCTGAAACAAAAAAGCCAGGCGAACGGTCGAGCCGTTGCCTGGCTTGTAGCAACTCAGAGCGAGTCAGTCGCTCTCGTTGAACTAGGGTCTAGCGTAACCATCGCTAATCTTCGAAGAGTTGGTCACAGAACGGAGATTGGTTCCGTTGCCATCTTCGGTTGGGCAAAGGTAGGTTTTGTTATTGAATTTGACGCGGAACGCACATTGTTTGGACGCTGCGATCGCTTCACTTTGCGGTGCAGTCATGAATTCGATGTTGTTGCCGCAAGTATTCGCAGGGCAGAAGACGTTTTCGACAGCGGGAATGACGGTCCACTTGGAGAACGTCTCTGAAGGATTACCACAGATAAGTTCGGCTTTGATTTGTCCGCCGTTAAGATCTGCGGGGTAGATGTGGGCGTAAGCTTCACCATAGTTGGCGGGTGACGTCTCGAGGTGTTTAAACCAGCACCAGGAGGGGAGTTCCGACGAAGCAGGGTTATTGATGGTGATGGGGAATGTTTCAGCTTCGGTGAGTGTCGTGGTGTCCGTCATGATTGTCGGAGCAGAACCACCTTTGGTGCAGATGGCAGAGCGTGTACCTACGTTGAATCGGAAGGCACATGCATAGCTACCAGCAGGTGCGTTGAGGCCTGTGCTGAGGTATTCGGTGTTAGCACCGCAGTCAGAGCATGAGCTATTTTTGTATGCTGAAGCAGCGTACCATTTGCTGACGGGGGTATTGAGGTTACCACAAATAAGCTCTGCACTCATTTGGTTTTCGTTGACGTCAGCAGGAATCAATACGCGGCCATAACCGCGGTCAAACTTGTCATCGTCAACCCACTGAATGTTGCACCATTCGGGAAGCGGCAGGTTGTCGACGCACATACCGGATGTGCCAGCGGCTGTGCAGCTTTGATTTGCAGTACAGTCTTTGGATTTTGTCCATTTGCCTGAACTGCAGACTTGGAGCGTATTTTCGCTGCACTGATACTGTCCGTTCGTGCATTCCGAAGTCGACACACATTTTTTAGCTGTCGCATCGCATTTGTCGTTGCCGCATGCTACGCCGGTGTTCCAATGACCGCTCACGCAGGTGTACAGCGTGTTAGCATCACATTTATAGTTGCCGCTTGTACATTCAGAGGTGGTGGTACAAGTTTTGTTGGTGGCGTCGCACTTTTCAGTCGAAGCGTCGCAGACTTGGGAATTTGTCCATTTGCCCGAAACACAAACCTGAAGCGTATTGCTGCTGCACTGATATTTGCCTTCCGTGCATTCCGAAACGGTTTTGGGAATGCATGCTCCGCCGTACATAGAGCCTTGGCACGTTTCGTTTGTGGTGCAGGTCTGCTGTTTAACCCATTTGTAGTTTTTGCAATTGTAGAGATCCTGACCTTTACATTGGTAGGAATTCATGGCGCATTCAGCGCAAAGGCCGACGGAAGCGTTGCACGAAGTACCTGTCGGGCAGCTCTTATCGAGTTCCCACGAACCGCTGTTGCAGGCGTAAAGTGTATTACCGTCGCACTTAAAGCCGTTGGTACATTCATTATCTTTGACGCATAAACCGGTAGATGCATCGCAGGTTTCGTTTGAGGCACAAGTTTTTGTCTGGCTCCACTTGCCGCCATTGCAGTCATAGAGCACTTTGCCATCGCATTTCGATTGTCCAGCAGTACATTCATTTTTAACGCACTGTCCTGAAGAAGCCGTACACGTCTGGTCGGCAGTACAGGTCGAAGCGGTGATCCATTGACCGCTTTCGCACTTGCGAAGCAGGTTTCCACTGCACATATAGGCGCCTTCGGCACATTCGTTTGCGACGCAAGATCCTGTCGAAGCGCTGCAGGTCGCGTTTGCGCCGCAGTCTTTTTCCATAATGTATTCGTCGTTGGCACATTTGCGGAGCGTGTTACCATCGCACGAAAAACCGTCTTTGCAAACGGGAACCGCACACTCAGCTTTGCCATTCGTCACGCGACATTTTGCGTCGGCACTGACGTGTGAACATGTGACAGGGTATTTCCAAACGTAGTCGACGCAGACCTTGGTGCTCGTAAGTTTGTTGCTGCAGCCTTCGGTACCATTTTCACACTCGCGCGTTTTGCAAGTCCCCGTCATTTTGTCTTTAGAGACGGAGCAGAGCGCAGCAGAATCACAGGTTGACTGCGTGACCCATTCGTTTTTCTCACATTTTTGTAGATTGGCTTCGTTGCACTGGTAGGCACCTTCGGTACAAGTACGTTTGACGCATTGCGCATCCGTCGAAGACTTCTGTTGGCAGATCTGAGACGTTGAGCACGCTGTGGCATTGATAAAAGCATTGTTGGAGCAGGTCTCGATTTTGCCGTCAGAATTACAACGCGTATCGCCGTCGTGACATTTGACGTCGACACATTTTTTGTCGGCAGCGCTGCACATCTTGTTACCGCAGTTCGATGTAATGACCCATTCGTTGTTGGAACAAGTTTCGAGATTGTTGTTGAAGCATTGCACTTCGCCGTCGTCGCAGGTTTTACGAACGCAGGCGTTGGTTTTGCTGTCACAGATATTGCCCGTGCCACATTTGTTTTCGGTTTTGGTATTCTGTGTGACGTTGCAAACGATGAGCGTTTGAGCGTCTTTGCAGGCGTTTTGGGTGCATACGGGCGTTTCGCAGGCGCTCGTGATGCCTCTGGTTGCACACACCTTGCCGGAGCTACTGCAGTCCGTCGTTTCAAGCTTGCCACCTGTGCACGTCGTGAGTTTGTTGTTGTCGCAGCTTGAAGCGCCTTCCGTGCACGCAGGTTTTGTCGTTTCGACGCATGCACCGTCCATGCAGGTTTTGCCATTTTTGCATAGTTCACCTTTGGCCCAGTGATTGTTTTGGCAAACGATGATTTGATCGCCTTCATCTTCGCAGTACGAAGCATTGCCGATGCAATCAATGCTCTTTTCGCACGACTTTGTGGTTGAGCTGCACGATTCATCAGAACCGCAGGTTGTTTTTGTTGTCCAGCGATTGCCGACACATTCAATCAAGGATTTTGAGTCGCTGCTGCACTTGATTTCGCCGTTGGTACACGAGTCCTTGCATTCGAGCGAAGAGTCGTCGCAGAACTGAAGTTTTGTCGTGTCGCACGCTGTTTCGGTGATCCAATTGCCGTTGGCACACACGATGACGCGGCTACCATCGGTGTCACATTGGCGCATGCCGTTGGTACACTGTGTTTGAGAATTTTCGTCGGGTACGCAGGCTGTTTTGGCCTGATTGCAGATCGTACCATTGTCGCATGGGTTGTCGGTGACCCAGGCTGTGCCATTACATTTTTCGATCGCACTGTTGTCACTGTTGCATCGTCGCGTACCGGCAACACAACCATTCTCTGTCGAATCTTCTGAGCCTTCGCTGCAAGTTTTTGCCGCAGCATTGCACTTCTGCGTCGAAGTGCACGTTTTGCTTAACACCCAGCGGTTGTCTAGGCACTGCATCAGAGCACTGTTGCCCTGACAAGAATATGTGCCATTGATACAACTTGCTTCTTCATCCGATCCAGAAGAAGAACCTTCGTCGCAGGCGCTCACGAACAGTGCCGAAAAGGCACACATAAGAAACAGCTTTTTGTTCATTTAAACCTCCAAACTGAGTGCAGAATGGCACTCAAAAAAAAAAACACAATCGATTTAATACCCGAATTTGAAACAAATGAACACGATGGATACAGCATTATGGCGTTTTCATTTGCCATGATTCGATGAAGGACAGCTCGCTCGTGCTTCGGGACATAGATCGACAACTTCGCCACATTGCCTCTTGCGAACAAAGTGTCCTTTATAAATATATCTCTCAAACAAACGACCACACGTTCACACTTTGTGAATCTAGCTCTACACGCTTGCAGCGATGTATACACACCTTGTGGTTGGCTAGCGCGCCATTGCTTTGGCATGTTCACATTTTGAGACAAAGGCTTTGCACGTCTGCGTTGATGCGTTCACACTTTGTGGACAAGCATTACATCAATGAAATGACCCATTCACACTTTGTGGAAGCGCGTTGCTCGTCTGCAGTCAATGCGGTGCACGATGTGAACGGGCATGACATGCCTGCTTTGGTGCATTCACACTTTGTGAAACCCCTTTTGCACGTGTGCTTTGATGCATTCACACTTTGTGAAACTCCTTTTGCACGTGTGCTTTGGCACATTCACACTTTGAGAACAGGCATTTCACGTCTGTTTTGAGCCGATCACATCTTGTGAAACTCCTTTTGCACGTGTGCTTTGGCACATTCACACTTTGAGAACGGACTTTTCACGCCTGTTTTGAGCCGATCACATCCTGTGAAAGCCCTTTTGCATGTCTGCAGCGATGTGTTCACAAAATGCGTCAAATGTGGCGTGCAAATAAAATTTAATTTCAACAGATGATCATAAAATATAGTTTTTATTTTTGAGTAATGAGCATAGCATACGCGTACCTTCCGCAAGAGGCGGACACAACCCCATAAAGGAGAAGAATGATGATTACGCGTTTTGTCTATCGTAATTTACGCAGGGAAGAACAACACACATTCCATAATTTCGTGACGAAAATCATCGAAACGACGTGTGGGCCGTGTGGCAAAGTCTATGAAGCGTTCGTTGAGAGTGCACATCACTTCGATTATCTACTTCAGGGCAAGGCTTCCAAAGAGTCGCTTAGCTTAGCCATCCTCGACTATGCTGCGGACGAAGCCTGGGTTGGCCTTAGTCTTCAGATCCAAGCTTCACTCAAACACCCCATGGCGTCGGTTCGCGAAGCCGCTGCCGCCGTTGATGCCATCTTCTCGCAAACGCCCAACCCAACGCGTCTCAACTACGACCAAGAGTATGGCACGCTCGCGACGCTACTCGCTCAGCTTCGTCAAATCGACCTCGAAACGCGCCAAACCGCTCTCGTCGAAGTGTATATTCAGTATCTTTCGGATTGCGTCGACACCTTCGTCGATGCAGCACACAACGTTAACGATCTTCGTTCAAAACAAACTGCCGGTGAATTCAAAGAAGCCGTCGAGCAGTGCAATAAATCCTGGAACGCACTCGCTAAATACCTCGAAGCGATGCACACGGCCGAAGCTCTCAACCATGGTGCCGAATGCATTGCCCAGCTCGATACGCTCTGCAAACGAATTAAAACGCGCATGGCGTTACGTTCTGCTTCTCCCAAACATAATGATGACGACATCTTTGCAGACGAGTCTCAAAATGACGCCTAAAACGCGCATTGCCGCACCGTGATTTCCTTTTTTGAAGTGCGGCAGTCTATCGAATGCAGTCATCCTATAGGTTCTTGCTTCGCCTATCGCCTGCGGCCATACGGCGAAGTGAGGACGGATAGATAGGGCGGTCGCTATCGCTTCGCGATACGCGACACGCGCTCCGGCTATTGTCTGACGACAATACGCCGGAGCCTTGTACTTGTGCATGGTTGCACAATTAAACGGAGATCGTTTGCGTATATCAAATGAAGTACGAAGCGTAACGATCAGATGGAGCCTTTGAGATAAGCTTGGCGAAGCGGTTCTTCGAACCGTTCGATGGCGTAGCGCAACATTGTGCGAGGCATAACGGTGTAACGCGGATGATCAGCGTTCGGTGCAGAGGTGTTGAGAAAGTGGATGAGTTTAGTAACATCGTGTTTGCCGGCCTCACGGAGAATCCAGCCTACGGCTTTGTGAATGAGATCGTGGTTATGGTTTAGCAGGATGTCTGCGATGGCAAAGGCGTCATCGAAGTCGTCATGGCGTACGAAGGTCATACAGCTCACGATAGCAATGCGTTGTTCCCAAAGATTAGTCGAACGAGCGAGCTGGTAGAGGCGTGTACGATCTTTGTCGAGCAACCAATTGCCGAGAATTTCGTAGCAGCTCAGGTCAACGAGATCCCAGTTGTTGATTGAAGATGTGTGGGACAAATAAAAGTCGACGTATTGTGCTTGTTGGTCAGGGCATTTTTTAGCTTTTTTGAACTGCTGAACGAGGATGAGTAGGGCGCAGAGGCGTATTTCGTGGTAGGGGCTGGCAAGAAGTGTTTCGAGTTCTTCGATGGAAGTAGTCTGCCAATGTTCTTTGACGATTTGGCGTGTGACGGGAACTTTGATGCCTAGGAACAAATCGCCTTCACCATACTGGCCCTTGCCGGTTTTAAAAAATCGGCTCAAGTGTTTGGCTTGAGCGTCGTCTTGGTATGACAACATAATATCGGTGATGTTGGACATGATTGTTTCTCGTAAGGGTAGGCTGAAGATTGCGGTTTGCGACGCCCAAAGGGATGTGAGCGCGTATTGGCCGTAAGGGCAATAGCGCGAACGGCCAGCCGTATTTGCGAAGCGAATAGGCTGGCCCAAACGAAATCAAAATCTTTTGGAATGATTTATAGCTCGAAGAGGATGCCAGCCAGTGCAGAGAGGGCGATCCAAGCGACGGGATGTAATTTTTTGGTGTATTTAAAGTGTGTCAAAAAGAAGATGGCGGCAGCGACGGCGATGCAAGGCCAGTTGGCAGAGAACGAAAAACTGCCGGAGAAGGGGGATGTAATGGAGATGAGTGACAGGCAAATGACGGCCCAGCCTGCCGCAGCGATGAGTCCGGTGGAAGCGGGTCGGAGGCCATAGAAGATGGCTTCGACGTGTTTGTTATTGCGGAATTTTTTGAGGATTGTTGCAACGATGAGGATGATGATGACGCACGGGGCGATGAGGCCGAGGGTAGCGCAAAACGCGCCCGGGACGCCAGCGGTGGTGTAGCCTACGTACGAGGCCATGTTGACTCCGAGCGGGCCGGGGGTGGATTCACTCACGGCGATCATGTTGGTGAGCTGGTCAAGGGAGAACCAGCCCGTGCGCTCGGCCATGCTCGTCAGGAAGGGGATCGTTGCGAGTCCGCCGCCGACGGCAAACAAGCCGACGAGGAAGAATTCAATAAAGAGTTTGAGTAGAACGATCATTTGGAACCTTTTTCGTCAGGCGCAGGCGTATCCGAAGCGGGTTCGTCAGCCGAGATAGTTGTTGAATGGGGGGCTGCAGGGTTTTGTGTGCGTATGCGTTTGATAACGTAGCCAGTGATGCCCGCGAGTACGACTAGGAGCGCTGGAGAAAAGCCGAAGAGAGCCGAAATGATCAGGACGATGGCGAAGATGATGGCGGCTGGAATGTCGACGAGACTTGATTTAGCGAGTTTGATGACGGCGTTGAGGATGAGGACGCAGACACATGCGCGGATGCCGTTGAAGGCGTGTGTGACGGCGGGAATGTCTTGAAATTGCGCGAGGCAAGCGGCGATGACGGTAATGATAACGATGCTTGGGAAGACGACACCGAGGGTTGCGAGGATGCCACCGGGAATACCACGTTGCTTGGCGCCGATGAAGGTAGAGGTATTGACGGCGATGATACCAGGCGTGCATTGACCAATGGCGAAGTAATCGTTGAGTTCATCATCGGTTGCCCAGTGGCGCGTTTCGACGACTTCACGTTGCAGAATGGGGAGCATGGCATAGCCTCCACCGAAGGTGCAGACGCCAACTTTGGCAAAAGTCAAAAAGAGATCGACGTAGATATTCATATAATAGATGATGATTTAAGCGGGTAGAAAAGCGCGAATAAGCACAGTGTATCGTACAAACGCGTTTTTATAATAAAGCAAGCGCCGATGAATGAACGATCGGCGCAAGTAAGCAAGTAAGGGATGTAGCGTTATGCGTGAAGCCAGGTATGCGAGCAGCGTAGTAGGGCGAAATTAGCTACAGCCGCTGGTTGCACCGCAGCTATCGCATTTGAGGCAGGTACCATTGCGGACCATCGTAAAGTTACCGCAATCTGGGCATGGATCGCCTTCATATCCTTTTAGGCGTGCGATTTGACGAGCGTCTTTAGGTTTATGTGTTGGCGTGGTGGGTGTGGAAGATGTCGTGTTGACTGTCGACATTTCGCCTGGGAGCGGAGAAGCTGGGGTTGGCGATGACGCGTGGTGGTGTGAGGCACGTCGACCATCTGTACCGGGGAGGTATGGTACGGAGAATTCGTTGTCCGTATTTTGAGTATCGGGCAGATCTTCGGGGTGAACGTGGACGAGTTCGGTCTTACCGAGGTAGGTGAGTCCGAGTTCGCGGAAGATATAGTCGATGATTGAGGTTGCGAATTTGATCGTACCGTGACCCGCGACGGGTCCGGAGGGTTCGAAGCGTGTAAAGACGAAGGCGTCGACGTATTCGTCGAGTGGGACACCGTGTTGCAGACCGAGACTGACGGCGATGGCGAAGCAGTTCATGAGACTTCGGAAGGAGGCACCTTCTTTGTGCATATCGATGAAGATTTCACCGAGCGAACCATCGGCGTACTCGCCTGTTCTGAGGTAGATATTGTTATGATTGATGGATGCTTTTTGGGTATAGCCACTTCGACGCGAAGGGAGTTTACGACGGTTGGCGTGAGGAGCTCCGTTGGATTGGGGAGTGGCAGGTGTCGTTTGAGCGGGCGTAGGTAAATCTTCGCGGAGGGCGTCGAAGTTGAAAAGTTTGGTTGAACTAAGGGGTTGCGAGAGTTTTGAACCATCGCGGTAGATGGCGATGGCTTTGAGGCCCAGTTTGTAAGCTTGTCGGTGTACGGTTTCTACGTCGGAGACGGTAGCATCGCCTGGGAAGTTGATAGTTTTAGAGATTGCGCCCGAAATAAACGGTTGAACGGCGGCCATCATGGTCACGTGAGCCATAGCTGGGATAAATCGCGTTCCAAGTTCACCGCATCGATTTGCGCAGTCGAAGACCGCGAGGTGTTCAGGTTTAATGTGCGGTGCGCCTTCGATGGTCATTGTGCCGAACGCATATAGGTTGGCCAGAGAGATTTGTTTTTCGCTAAAGCCGAGGTAGCTCAGGAGATCGAAAGTGGGGTCATTGAGTCGATCTTCAGGCACTTTGAGTGTTGTTTTGCAGAAATCTGCGTCGAGGACGGCGGGTGTTACAGCAAATCGGATATCGAAAGCGGAGCGAACGGCCTGATTAATGGCTTCAATGCTAGCCGTATCAAAGCCGAGGTGTGTCAAAGCATCGGGGTTGACGCCAGGGGCTTCATTTATCGAAGCGTGCCCCAAGATGTACTGAGCAATATCGTCAATTTCATTTTGGGTATATCCCAACGCGTGGAGTGCTTCAGGGATGGCGGTATTAATCATGCGGAAGTAGCCACCGCCGACGAGTTTTTTAAATTTAACGAGAGCGAAATCGGGCTCAATACCTGTTGTATCGCAGTCCATGAGTAGACCGATTGTACCTGTTGGCGCGACACAAGTGACCTGAGCATTTCGGAATCCGTAAGACTGACCGGCATTGAGAGCTTCGTTCCATGCATTACGGAGGTCATCGAGGAGGTGGGGTACAAAGGCTGTTTCGGGGGGGAGGTGTGGTAAGACGGAGAGTGCTTCGTAACCATCTGTTTGGAGTTGTGAAGCGCGCTGGTGATTTCGAACGACGCGAAGCATATCTTCAGCGTTGAGGGAATACTGTTCGAAGGTACCCAACTCGTGAGCGAGTTCAGCGCTTGTGCGGTAGGCGACGGCGGAAGCGATACCCGAAATAGAAGCGGCGAGTGCGCGAGCCTGATCAGAGTCGTAGGGCAGACCGAGGCGCATGAGGAGTGAGCCCAAGTTTGCGTAACCGAGTCCCAAGGGTCTGAAGTCGTAGCTTTGTTGTGCGATTTTAGCGCTCGGATATTGAGCCATTGTCACGGTGATATCGAGTGCAACGGTAAGCAGTTTGACGGCGGCGTGATAGTGTTCGAGCATGAAATCGCCGTCGGGGGTAAGGAACTTGACGAGGTTGAGCGAAGCCAGGTTGCAGGCGGAGTCGTCAAGGAACATGAATTCGGAGCAGGGGTTACTAGCGCGGATGGGGCCTGACTGAGGGCACGTATGCCAATCATTGATCGTGGTATCGAACTGCAAACCGGGATCAGCGCATGCCCAAGCGTTGTAAGCAATTTCATTCCACAGTTCGCGAGCTTTTAGAGTGTGTGCAATGGAGCCATCTGTACGGCGTGTTAAAGACCATACGCCATCGTGATCGAGGGCATCCATGAACTTGGCGTTCAACCGAACGGAGTTGTTCGCATTTTGTCCGCTGACGCTTTGGTAACCGTTGCCATCGAAATTTGCATTATACTCGGTGATTTCGGGCTGAACTACGCCCGTTTTGAGTGCGTGCAGCGTGCGATAAAGGAGTGATTCGGGTACGCCGGCATCGACGGCATCACGTAGTGCCTGTCGAAGGGGGATGTTTTTGAGGGGATCGACTGCATCCTTGATATTTGTGGTGCAACGTGCATTTTCGACGCTTTGTTGAATGCGTTTAACAAAGTGTTTTGTTGCGCGTGAGCCGACGACGAGGGCTGCGACTTTTTCTTCTTCTGAACGCTTCCAATTGACAAACGCTTCGATATCGGGGTGATCTGCATCTAGGCAGACCATTTTGGCTGCACGACGTGTTGTCCCACCCGATTTGATTGCGCCAGCGGCAGCATCACCGATATGCAAAAAGCTGATGAGTCCTGAAGATTTGCCTCCGCACGAGAGGGGTTCATTTGTGCCACGTATGCTTGAGAAGTTTGAACCTGTACCTGAGCCGAATTTAAACAGGCGAGCTTCTTTTTGCCAGAGATCCATGATACCGTTTTCGCCGCAGAGATCATCGTCAACGGACTGAATAAAGCACGCATGTGCTTGAGGATAGACGTAGGGATCCCAAACTTCTTCGCATTTTTTTGTATCGGGGTCTACGCGGAAGTGTCCGCGTTGAGGTCTGCTAACGCCGTAAGCCCAGTGAAGGCCTGTGTTAAACCACTGAGGGGAGTTGGGCGCGGCGATTTGATGTGCGAGTAGGTACAAGATTTCGTCGTAGAAGATGCGCGCCTGTTCATTTGTGAACGTTTTGGATTTAACGCCCCAATAGGCCCAGCAGCCCGCGATTCGTCTAAAGATTTGGCGTACATCTGTTTCAGCGCCGAAACGATCTTGTTCGTTCATCGTCAAGAGGATGTCTTCATCGGGCACACTTCGCCACAACCAAGGATCGATGTCTTCTTCGGGAACAGGTTTTGTTGCAGCGGGAACATCTGCTTTGCGAACGTATTTTTGAGCCAAGATGTCGGAGGCAACTTGAGACCAGGTTGTCGGGACACAGATGGTGATTGCTTTTGAACCGAGTGAACCGTCCATGTTTCGCAGCAGGCTGGTTCTGTTTTCAAATTGAAGATCGTCGTAAGGCGTGTTTAGGCCGTTTGTAAAAATGCGCGTAAATTTCATTTTTTTCTGTGGGGCGGGAGGATTTAAAGAGCATCAGATGCAACGCGTGGAGATTGCAGTGAATGAGAAATATTTATGGCGTTTTATATAAAGTGTATTGTATCAATGTGTTGAGATTGTTTTATGGTTAAGTAATATATAATTAGAATAAATGAAATTATATTGTCGAGATTCGTTAGGGTGCCGCAGGCAAAGAAGGGGTAGCGGCGTATTTCTTTCGGAATTTATTTCGAAAGAAATAGCCGCTCAGGGGAAGGCGTTCCCCTTTTTAGAATCGACCAAAATATTGAAATAGTAAATTTATACTGAAAGAGGAATCGCGAAGGGAGCTCTAATATAAGCGTCGATAACATCGTTGGGAGCATCGATAGAGACGGCAATATCGGGATCTGATTCCATGGCGTGATTAAAGGCGTTACGGAGTTGGTCTGTGAGTGGACGGTTATTAGGATCGGCGTTAGGGATGCCTTCGATGGCCTGTACGGGCATGAGTCCGCATGCTGTGCCTGTAATGAAAACTTCACGCGATGCGCCGACGAGATCGGTTGGGAGCAACGTAGAAGATTCGATCGTTTTAAAGCCGAGTTTGCGTGCGAGTGTAATGATGAGATTGCGCGTGAGGCCGACGAGTGCGTAAGGTGCGGCTGGGTAAGTGAGGGTTGGTGTGTCATCAAGGGTTTGAGCGATGAAGATATTGTCGGCTGTTGCTTCTGCGATGTAGCCGTCATCGGTCAACATAATTGTTTCGAGTGCACCGGTAGCGCGTGTTTCGAGGAGCGCGAGAACATTATTCAAATAATTGTTTGTTTTAGCGTTTGGATCGAGGTGACGAAGGTCATTTCGACGAATTTTGCGTGCGATTGAAACGTTGATACCATCTGTATAACGTTGGGTTGGGTAGAGCGAAATCGAGGAAGCAATGATGTACAGCGTAGGTGCGATACATTTTGCAGGATTGACGCCAAGATTGCCCAAACCTCGTGTAAGAACAGGGCGAATATACCCTGTTGTATTGTCGTTTCCCAAGGATTGTCGCGAAAGTTCAACGATGATGTGTGTGAGTTCTTCGCGCGTGTATGGAAATTCAAGTCCGATTTTTTCTGCCGAATTAAACCATCGCTCAATGTGTTCTTTGAGTAAGAGAACACGTCTTCCCACAATGCGAATACCTTCGAACACGCCGTCACCATAGAGGTTACCGTGATCGAGGGGGGATAGGGCGGCTTCGTTGATAGCGAAGAAGCCGTCACGTCGGTGCAGTCCGATCGCAACTTCATCCGGGATATCGTGTGAAGAAGCATTATCCATACAGGCGGGCGTAATACCCTGGATGTAAGGCATACTTAAAAAGACTCTCGTACGGGGAGCCATCTTTTGCAGTTCAGTAAGCGCGTTAGGATTTAGAAACATCATGAGAAACCTTTTTCAGCTTGAGGCGGTGTGGAGCCGCGGTGGCATATCGTTGGAGTGTAGGGGTTATGCCTACACTTCAACGGTGGGGGCGAGCTTTTACCACAAAAGCCGGTTAAGGGTTCAGCTTTTGTTTTTAGATCCACAACAATCTTATTGAGCGGGTCGCATATCTTCGATCATCATCGTAAAGCGTTCTTTACCGTTCCAGAATTCACGTTTAAAGGAACCCATGACGTCGACATTTTGTTTGGTAAGCGTACGAAGTTGATCTGGCGCAGAGAACCAGATGGCACGTATCGTTCGATCATTTTGTTTAAAGGATGCAGAAAAGTGAATATCTTTCATCCAAGTGATGTCTTGTAGTTGGACGTTTGAGATGCAGATGACGGGTTGAGTATTTGCTGTTCCGCAGGGTTCGAGTTGTAAGAATGTTGAGAGGAGGTCGAAGTTTATTTCATCTGCGTTGAACTTAAAGTTTACGAGATATGTGGGTGTTTCGTAAGGACGGCCGAGTTGTTCAATGACGTTTTGAGAGAGACCTTCTCGAATTTGGGGAAGGCATTGGGCATCAAATGAAAAACCGGCAGCAGCGGCGTGTCCACCATATTTAATGAGGTATTGAGAGACGCTGTCGAGTGCTTTTACGGCGTGAACGCTGTCAGTTGAGCGAATGCTGCCAGTGATTGTGTTTCCGCAGCGAGTAGCGATGGCAACTGGTCTATGGCGAAGTTCGCGAATGCGCCCGGCAACAATGCCGCAAATACCGCTGTGCCACATTTCGGCTTCATCGTTCACGATAAAGATGAACGGATCGGAGGCGTTCTCTGTAACTTCTGTAGCGACGCGCACCATTTCGTCCTGGATTTCTTTGCGGGTTGTATTGAGGCTATCGAGTTGAAGCGCCAGCGTTTGAGCTTCGACGCTATTTTTAGCTAACATCAACGAAATGACGTGCAGGGCACTTGCCATGCGTCCTGCAGCATTAATACGCGGGCCGATCTTATAGCCAACGGTATCGCTTGTGATGGTACCTTGAGGTGCGGCTGCAACGCGTAGAAGGGCTTCGAGACCTGGTTTCATGGGATCTTTATTGAGCGCATCCAAACCGATCGAGACGATAGCGCGGTTTTCGGGTTCTCTGAGCGAAACGACGTCTGCGACAGTTCCCAGCGCCGCAAGTTTGGTTAGGCTACGAATAATTGCGGCGTAATGGGGGTGTGATTTGAGGGCAGCTTGAGCGAATTTAAGCGAGATACCGCATGCGGCGAGTGCTTTGTTCGGGTAAGGACAATCAGGCTGAGGCGGGCATAAGACGGCGTAGGCATCTTCGGGAACGCCGCATCCTTTAGGTAAATGGTGGTCTAAAACGATGACATCCACGCCATTTTGTTTAGCGATCTTAATAGGATTGATATCGCGTACGCCGATATCAGCTGTGACAATGAGGTGAATTCCGTCCGAGATGGCTTTGCGCACGGCAATTTCAGTTAAACCATAGCCTTCTAGTTTACGGTCGGGGATGTGGTAACTCAGGTTGTTGTGTCCCATAATGCGTAGGGTACTTTGTAGGATTAAAGAACTCATGGTACCATCGACATCGTAATCGGTGACGACTCTGATCGGCTCATGGTTTGCGATTGCCAGGTTGAGTCTTTGTAATGCGCGTTCCATGCCAAGCATCAAGAACGGATCATATAAATCGTCCCAGTCAGGCGATAAAAAGTGTTTTACATCTTCTCCGGGGGTTAGATTAAGATTGGCCAAACAAACCGCGAGTGCTTCGGGAAGATTGTTTGTTTTTTGGATTTCTGCAACGCGGTCTTCGTCGACCTGGACAAGCTTCCAAATGGCATGGTGGACGGAGTTATCGGTAAGCCAGTGTGCCGGTTGAACGTTATTTATGTGAGTCATGGGATACCTCATTCGATCATTGGATCAAATCTATCTGATATTAGCTCATTCTTGTTAGGCTTTTTGTGCAACATGCCTATGTGCATAGAACACATGCCTATATGCACACTACAGTTATGCCCTCGAAAAGGGGTTTGTGACGGATTTTTTTGTAAAAAAAAAAAGACTTAGTTAAAAAAGAATAAAATTTTACATAAGTTTAATAATATCTCCGTCTCAAGCTTTTAACATACATATTAAGATTTAACAACGGTATTCTAAGCTATATTTTACGTTACACGTCTGTTGACGTGAAAATTCTGCTGTTATGCATTGGTTTTGTGATGTACAGGATTGAAACAATGATGCACAGCTATGGGCTGTTTTCTGTGGCTAAAAAGTTCCTTCAAATAAAAATGAGTTAAGCGTTCACATGTCTATTCTTAAGTAAACCGATGGAATAGGCATACAAGGAGGGTAAAATGTGTTTTCTGCTGGATAAATTCCTTGTCAAGGGCATCCATCTGGAATAGAATATGACAAACGTGCTCCGAGGGGGGTACGTTTTTTTATGTGTTTAGTCTTTACCGCCGAAGCCAACTATGGGTTCGGCGGTTTTACTTTTTATCTGGCTATCGATTGATGTGTTGCGTTCGGCAGCTTGAAGTTGAGCATCAATAGCCTCGATTTATTGGGATACAGATTATGGCAATAGAAAGACGTCCGATGACCCCGTGGGGTTTCCAAAAATTAAAAGAAGAACTTAAGCAGATTCGCGAAGTTGATAAACCAGCTAACGTTGCTGCAATTGAAGAAGCTCGCGGTCACGGTGATTTGAGCGAAAACGCCGAGTACAAATATGCGAAGGAGCAACAAGGCTTTATTTGCGGACGTGAAAAAGAAGTTGAAGCCCTCATTGCTACAGCTGATGTTATTGATCCTGCAAAGCTTTCTGGTGAACGCGTTGTCTTTGGGGCAACGGTTGGTTTGCTTGACGAAAATACGGACGAAGAAGTTAAATATACGATCGTTGGTGAAAACGAATCGGACGTTTCGAAAGGTCGTATTTCTATCGTAAGCCCGATCGCGCGTCAGCTCGTTGGCAAAAATGTTGGGGACGAAGTTGAAATTAAAGTTCCGGGAGGAACGCGTGTGTACGAGGTTCTCAGCGTTGAGTTTTTCAGTACCGATACGTGGAAATAACAACAATTCGACTGTGAGTTGATACAAAAAAGCGCATCAAATTTATGATGCGCTTTTTTGTTTTAATAGAGCAAAAAAAATCCCTTCAACTATTTAGGTCGAAGGGATTGAACGGAGATACCTAGATATCGATTGAGTTGCCAGATTGGGTTGGCGTCAGTTTTGAATCTTTTTTCTCTTTGGTATCTTTTTTCGGGGCGGAAGCTTTGGCATTGCCAGCCGCGGCAGGCGTTTTGCTCTCTGCTTTTTGTGGCGCAGCTGCGGGTGCAGCAGGCTGTGTATTAACCGCACCTGTACTGCCAATGGGGCAAATATAGGGTTTTATTTCGTCAAATTTTTTGGGTCCAATTTTGTTAACATCAAGCAGGTCGTTGATGGATTTAAACGGTTTTGTTTTACGATACTCGACAATGTTACTAGCAATGGCTGGACCAATGCCTTTTACAGTCTGCAAATCAGCTTCTGAAGCTGTGTTGACATTGACGCATCCACCAGGAGCAGGGGTACCACTCCTCGCTGCAGCAGGCGCGGCAGAAGGTGCAACAACAACTCCACCAGCCAATTCTAATGTTTCGGCACAAGACTTAATACGGTCTTTGGCGTCTTCTCGGGCATCCGGGTCAGAGCCTGGGGCAAGCAAAAATTTACGATAATGCTCAATTGCGCAGTTGTAATCAGCTTTGTCTTCGCAGACACGGCCAATGTTGTAAAGCAACGAAGACTCTGGCTTGAGCGCATAGGCACTGTTGAAAGCACCAAGCGCTGCATCATAATCTTGAGCTTCGTAAGCTTTGACACCCTGTTTGATGAGTTTGTCGTACTCAGATTCCTGCTTAGGTTTTGCAGAGGCTTCCTGAACGAAAGTGGTGTTGATGGTGATAAATGATAGCATTGTTGCTAAGATGATATAAATAAAAGATCGTCTGTAATTCATACTTTCTTCCTCCAAATGTATTGAGGACAGTGTAACTTACCGCCGCTTGCGTTATGAGCGATTACGGCGGCGTTTTCAAGCGTGGGAGATATAATAATTACTGTACAGTGCAGGATGCGCTGATTTTTTTGAATGTACCGTCACCGATACCTTTGACGCGCGTCAAGTCTTTGCAGGATTTGAAAGGACCATTTGCATTTCTGTCTTCAATGGCTGCTTCTGCCATCTTCGGAGAGAGACCCATGGCTTTGAGCTGATTAAGATCGGCTGTATTGATATTGATCATCCCTGCTGCAGGGGCTGAAGCCTGTGCAGCTGCAGGAGCTGCTGCTGCGCCGCCTTCCGTCGTACACATATCAGCGATCTTTTTGAACGTACCATCGCCGATGCCTTTGACGCGGGTAAGATCTTTACAGGATTTAAACGGACCATTCGCATTTCTGTCTTCAAAGGCAGCTTGAGCCATTTTGTCGCTCAATCCCATTGCCTTGAGTTCTGCAACGCCTGCAGTATTGATATTAATGGCGCCAGAGGCTCCTGTCGGCGCGGCAACAGCACTGTTGCCAGCAGCTACGACCTGAACAGGTGCCGTAGTTGCGGCTGTCGTACACATGCTTGAGATCTTTTTGAACGTGCCGTCTCCAATACCTTTGACGCGGGTGATATCTTTGCAAGACTTGAAGGCACCGTTTGCATTTCTGTCTTCAAAAGCAGCTTGAGCCATCTTATCGCTCAATCCCATTGCCATGAATTCAGCAACACTTGCCGTATTGATGTTAATCGCTCCAGCCGGGGCGCCTGCACCAGCGCTCGGAGCCGAGGCAATTCCACGGGCTGAACAATCGACCGAAAGATAGTCCGTCAATTTGGACATACGGTGCTCAGTATCTTCGCTGACCGTTTTGAGGTTAGCTAAATATTCTTCGACACTCGTAAAGTTTTGTGGATGTTTTCTGCGTGCTTCGTCGATTTTATCTGTAGATGTTTTGCCTACGCCTTTGAATACTGCATAGTCTGCTGCTGTTGCGGTATTGACGTTGATGCAGGGAAGATCTGCCAGCGTTAGATTCTTTTCGGTCGAAACTTTTACAGTTTTGCCGTCCGAAACGACTTTAATCGCACCCATCCAGTCCGTACGATAGGTTTTGGCACCACGTGCTGCAAAAGCGTCGAGTGTCGATCTGCCAGGATGACCATGTTTGTTCGCAAGACCGCAACTGATCAAGGCGATTTCGGGCTGAACAGCATCGAGGAAGGCTGCCGAAGAACTGTGGGGACTGCCGTGGTGCGCAACTTTGACGATTGGGCACTTTTCAGTAATGTACGGCGTGACGAGTGCTTCTGTATCTTCTTCAGCATCTGCCATGAAGATAAAACAGTTGTCGCCGTGGACGAGTTTCATAATGATAGAGTTGGCATTGATATCAGATCGCGATCCCTGAACACCTGTGTCACTTACAGGCGCGAGAACTTCAAAGTAGGCTTCATCACCGAGATTGATGTGCTGACCATGTTTTGCAGTTCGATAGATCATGCCTTCGGAGGCAACTTTTTCTTCAGCGTACGTCATCAGGTTTTCGTACATGACTGTGGTGTGGGGGAAACCACTGTCTACGTATGCTTTGACGGGGAATGACTGAAGTACGCCCAGCATACCGCCGATATGGTCGGCATGGGGATGGGTGGCGAATACCATGTCGAGCTTGGCAATGCCGCGATTTTTGAGCTGTGTCGCAACCGTGAGCGTTTCGGGCGTGTCTTTGGACACTTCACCAGCGTCGATAAGGACCGTTTTGCCGGCGCCTGTAATAAGGATGGAATCGGCTTGACCGACATCAAGAATCTCAACGACAACTTCGCCAGCTAGGCAGGTGCCCATGAGACACAGATAAAGCAACACGATTGAGACGATTCTCCACATCCACTGCATAGTAACCTCCTAAAAAGCGCGTTAGCGCTTATGCATCTAAGTGGGCGCATTAAAAGCGCATCGTGCGTCCTTATGCACGTAAGCGCAGATGGATTAAAAGAAAAATATTCGCCAAAGTTAAAAAAAAGTAAGCCGGCGTATCGGCGTGTCGCCGAAGCCGGCAAAACAGCGCGTATTGCGGCGATTCGGCGAAGCCGAGCGCCAAGATAGCGCTGTTGACGTCGTGCGTATTCGGGCACAACGGGCGTCAGACCGTGACCGAATAGCACGCGTTTTTAAAACTGTTTCATTTTTGCGCCTGCTATTTGCGGAAACCGCAAATACGCAGGACGCGTCGGCCTTCTCCGCCTGCGGCGTCCATACGGCCGACATGTCAGAGATTGATTTTGAGCGACAAAATTTCACGAAAATAGAGCGCAAGTTCTGGTGGCAAAACGCGTATTCCAGCACGAGAACAGGATTGAATGCGCCAAATGATATCTTCGCAGAGCCAAAGCGACACGAGATCTTTGCGCGTTCGTTTGAATCCCTGAAGGTATTCGGGGAGAGGCTTTGAACACTTTAAAAAAGCGCGAACGCGGTTTGCTAGACCAACGGGATTTCGAGCAGACAAAGTCAAGACCATAGCGTCGTATGACGCAGCGCGGATGGCAGTATCTTCCCAGTCGATCAAGTTGAGCATACGATCGTCGTCCATGAGGATGTTGCCTGGCTGAAAATCGCCATGAGAACGCGATAAAACAATCTCGGAAATAGACGCTATGATTGCGCTTGCACGTTGAAATGGTTGAACGATCGCCGACGCATCGAGGCCTAAAAAGCGTTTTTGAGCGTGTGAAAATGCGACTTCGAACAAAAGATTAAGTTTTTGTGCGTAATGCGTGCCGCAAACTGTTGTTTGCTCGAGTGTCGCGAGTGACTGAATGACAGACGTGATTTGAAGATGTGCGCACTGTGCATTTTTTTTGAGCCACAGGCGATTGATCGGCACGGCATTTAGGAGAGGCTCTTCGTAAGCATCTGTGCCAATGGCAGTCAACGGTAGAACGAAATTAGGCAAGTCGCGTCTGGTTCTGAACTCGATTTCGTGCTGAATGCATTCAGCAGAGAACCCGGTTTTTGTTGCGACGAGTGTCGTATGTTTTGTGAAGTCGAATAGCCGAAAACGTTGATTTCCGGGCATGATCATGACGTTTGGCCCAAGATCAATATTCGTAGAAAAAGCGGGTCTCAAATAAGCTTTATCGAAGAGCGGTAGGCGTGCTGACTGGCAGACGAGCCACTGTGGAAGTGCACGTTTGAGATTAGGGCTTTTGCCGTATAGGCGAGCAAGCCAGGCGCGACCTTCTGCGCAGAACGTTTGGGGAACGTAGACATCATAAAGAACGTGTCGGTACCAGTGTTGTGCAGCAGACTCCGAAAAATCCAGAATGAGGATGTTGGGAAACCGCAGCACCAAGAGGGAGAATAGATTGGATTTTAGGGATGCATCGTAGGATTCGCGGGCTTGCAGTTGTTTGAGTTTCATGGTGAGCCATCGTTGGAAGAGGGTACAAAAAAAGCATCCCGAAGGATGCTTTAATTTATGCACGCGTGCAAAACGAAAAGGGATTAGTCCTCTTCGATGGCGCCACAGGGGCAGTTATCAATGCAGGCGAGGCAGCTGACGCAAGCGTCAACATCGCAAACGGCTTTGCCTTCATCACCAACTTTGATAGCATCAGCGGGGCAACCGCCTTCGCAAGCACCACAACCAACGCATTTATCAGCATCAATTTTAACGGCCATTTTCCTTCTCCTTAAGAAACATAGTCTATATTTTACGCGGAGTACCCACTTTGAGTACTCACAGTCACGCACACTTAGCACTAAGCGGCTTGAATTTCAACGAATTTATGATTACGTCGCCGCACGTACAGCCGATACGACGCCCTGTACTTTGCGGATGTTCATCAGCAGTTTGTTGAGTTGCGACAGGTCGATGATCTGAACTTCAAAAGTCAAGAGACATTCGTCGGTATCAAGCTTGGTACGGCAGTGTGACTGTGTGATGTTGATGTTCATCTCAGACATGACTTTGAGGACGTTCTGAAGAATACCCACGCGGTCGTTAGCCGTAACGTGAATCGAGACGAGTCGCGTTGCCACAGAACTCCCACTGATCGACGGATCCCAGTTGCAAGTAATAAGTCGATCGCTTTCCAGTTCTCGGATGCGTGGACAATTGACGTTGTGAATGGCCAAACCTCTACCGCGTGTAATAAAACCGACGATAGGTTCTCCGGGAACAGGTGAGCAGCACTTGGCGAAGTGGATCACGACATTGTCAATGCCATCAACGTACACATTTGTCTGGGAACGTTTTGTGATTTTGTTGACGATCTCGTTCGTTTTGTTCGTAAACGCTTCGGTAATAGTCTGCTCTGGTTCGGGCGCAACATCGGGTTCGGCCGTCTGAATGATCGGCATCAGGCGTTCGAGGACGTTTTCAAATTTGAGGCGTTCGGCACCCAATTCGATATAAAGTCCTTCAAGCGTTTGGATCTTGAGTCCCTGAAGTAGTTTTGCCATATCGGCATCCGAAAGACGATCGATTGCGCTAAGCGACAAATGCGCTTTGCGTAGACCTTTTTCGACGAGCTGCTTGCCGATTGCAGCCTGCATGTTCTTTTCTTCGTTCGCGAGGTACTTGTTGATCTTAGCCTTAGCGCGAGGCGAAGCGACCATTTGGAGCCAGTCAGTATTGGGGTGTTGCTGGTCGCGCGTTTCAATTTCGACGACGTCGCCCGTCTGAAGCTTGTAGCGCAACGGCACCATGCAGTCGTTGACCTTAGCTCTAAAGCAGTGATCACCTACGACAGAGTGAATCGCGTACGCAAAATCGATTGGCGTTGAACCCAACGGAAGCGTCTTGATTTCGCCTGTAGGTGTAAAGGCATAAATCTCATCCGAAAACAGATCGAGTTTGACGCTCTTAAGTAGATTTTGGGAATTCGGGTTTTCGACGTTGTTCTCACGGGTTTCCATGAGTTTGTGAAGCCAATCGAAGTCTTGGGTCACGCGCGCAGGCGACATGTTGCCCTCTTTGTATTTCCAGTGCGCAGCGATACCTTCTTCTGCAACTTGATCCATGTCGTACGTGCGAATTTGAATCTCAAAATATTCGTGGTCGGGGCCAATGACCGAAGTGTGCAGCGACTGGTAGTTGTTCGCTTTGGGGCGCGCAATATAGTCTTTGAAGCGGTTTTCGACGAGCGTCCACATCCCGTGTACGATGCCTAAAACATGATAGCAGTCGGTTTTTGTGGGAACTATAACGCGGAAAGCGATGACGTCGTGCAGCTTTTCGAAGGCGATTGGCGTCGATGAGCGTTTGAGTTTGCGATAGATCGAATAAATATGCTTGACGCGGCCTTTGAGCTTGTACGTCTTAATTCCTTCGGCTTCGAGGCTCTTCGCTAGGATGCCTTTGACGCGATCGATGAAGTCGGCCTTGTCTTTCATAAGGTTTTCGACTTTTTTCGCAAGGTCGGCGTACTCTTCGGGGTGAAGATACTTGAGGGATAGATCCTCAAGTTCGCCTTTGATCCAGTCGATACCGAGACGGTTTGCAATAGGGGCATAGATGTCGAGCGTTTCTTGGGCGATCGTGACCTGTTTGTCGGGACGCATGTGCTGAAGCGTACGCATGTTGTGTACGCGGTCCGCCAGTTTGATCAGGATGCAGCGCAAGTCGCTGTTCATCGACAAAAGCATTTTGCAGAAGTTCGCGGCCTGACGGTCTTCACTGGACGTAAACTGATGCTTATCCAGTTTGGTGAGTGCGTCGACGAGCGTCGCGATTTCTTCGTTAAAGTCGCGTACGATGTCCTGATAGGTTGCATCCGTATCTTCGACAACGTCGTGAAGGAGCGCCGCACAGACGCTGGCCTCATCCATTTTAATTTGTGTGACCAGTTTCGCGACGCCGACTGGGTGAATGATGTAAGGCTCACCGGACTTTCTACGTTGATGCAGATGCTTTTCGTAGGCGTATTCAAAGGCCTTGCGAATAATCGTTGTGTCTGCTGTAGGATGGTACGACAGGAGCTGCTCGATGAGTTCGTCATAAAGGCGTTCGATGCCGGGACGTTCGGCGGCTATTTTTTCGGCCTCGGTAAGTTCGGCGGCTTGCGTCTGAGTGGGAGTATTTTTATCGCTCATTAAAGTTTCCTTAGAGTGTGACCCCCGCACTTGGCGGGGATCTGGCGCATTAAATGTCGAAACTGTCGCTGTCGGAAACGCGGCTCATGTTCTTCATACGACTCATGCGATCGTTTGCGGCTGCGATGATCTCGCTTGCATCGACTTTTACAAAAGAAAGGACATCGCCTTCTTTCGAGCCTTCGGGGAGTGCTGCGAGGGGGAAGTCGATCGACTCACCACCTACATCCAGAACGGCAATACCATCGTCAATACGGTCAATTGTAATACGCATTGTTTTCCTCCTATGGGGGTTAATAACGTATCCGCCACACGTTGGCAGAATACAGAGTGCAATGTACCGCAAAGCGAGCGGAATTAAAAAGGTTTGATCTGTTAATTTTTAGAATGCACCTTGTCGCGTTATGTGGCGCGATGATAAATCGCGGAATGTCTCGTATTGCTTTGGGATGCATGATTTTGCCCGGCCTATGGCTTTGCCATACGTCCGGGCGCTTCGGCTATCGGCGTGCCGCCGATACGCCTTCGCTTTTGTGTGGTGTCGTCTCATGGGGTTACAAATGTCGTCGGATAATGGGACTTGGCCGTTTGGTAGGAACTTTGTCTCACGTGTTTTGTCTGCAGAAATAAAAAGGCCAGCTGTATTCGCACAGGCGAATAGGCTGGCCAAAAGCGCCGTATTGAGCGTTAGCGAAATAGGCGATTGCGTGTACCGTATTGAGCGTTAGCGAAATAGGTACCGCTAATGGAATCAACGCATCGAAAAGTTAGAAAGCATCGTCGTCAGGCGTGGCTGCTTTGGCGGGTGCCTGTGCGGGTTGCTCCTGAGCGGCTTTGAGGAGGGCATTGATATCGACTTCGACGGGCTGTTCGGGGGCGACTTGAGGGGTGCCATCGGGCGCAGCTGGAACGAGAATGCCTTCGGGGGAAGGCGCGGGTTGGAGAGCAGCTAGGTTAGCTTCGGCAGCGTCATGATAGGCAGCTTCAGCAGACGGTGCGGTTTGCGCAGGCGTAAGCGTATAGGTGGCTTTAAGCGTGTAGGGTTTGATGCACTGATCACCCTGTCCCGAGACCGCAAGCAGATACGAACCTGCGGGGGCATCGAAAGAAAGCATGACAGGCTTGGAAGCTGTCTTACTTTCGGCGCGTGAGATCTCAAAACCGGCGCTGTCCATGAGTTTGAGGTTTAGTTGTGCGATGTAGCCACTTTCGGTCGTAACATCGAGGCGGCCGAGTGCGTCACCAGGTTGGGATGGAATCTCAATTTTGTAAAAGTCGATGTCGGTGTTAGGAAAAACATAACCGGAAATGGGCTTGTCGAGCGGTAATGCGGTCGCTTGAGCCATCATATTGTTAGGTTCCCGTTCAACACTATCGGCATTTAGCGATGAGACGCGAAGGCGATAGGAAATCGGGTAGGTATGCGTCGAAGGGGCATGCGCCGTGCGAATGATGAAGTCTTGACCGGTGGCTGGTGTAAACAGACACGCGCGAGGCCCCGTACCTTGAGCGAGTGGTGAACCTGAAGCATCGAGAATGTTGAGCGTTGCCGAAATTTCGTTGTCAGCTTCGAGACGGATCGAGTAAGTTTGGGGCGGATTCGTTTCGGCGGTTGCACGGAACATGTCGATGTCAGCGGCGTTTTCAAAAGAAAATTCGAGTGTATTAGACTTGATGTCGATTTTCTGAGCCAGGTTAGGCGTATTGTTTGGTTCGATTTCGTTGGGGATCGAATCGAGGGCTGTGAGGCGGCAACTGTAGTGGACGGGGGCTTTAGAGGGCGCAAGGCGTTCAATTTGTGCAAAAAGATCCGCGGAGCCTTTTAGCGGTTGGGATTTAAACGCTTCGCCAGGTTTGGTTTCGCTACGGAAGAGCACCTGATTGCCCTGAAGAATTTTGACGGCCGCGGGTTCGGACGTGAAACTGCAGTTGAAGATGCCCGGTTTATTGAGGTTAAGTTTGTAGACATCGACGTCATCTGCGGGGTTGAGTGTTGCGTTGAGTTCTCGATCCGTCCAAATAGGTTGGGCTGCTGCAGTTGTGTCGTTGGGTTCTTGTTCGAGGATCTCATCACCTTGGGGGAAGAGGCGTACGACATTGATCTTGTAGGAGACTTCTTCGGTATTGCGTCCGCGTACGGTTAAGTAGCCGCCCTGGGGCGTAAGTCGGAGGTTGGTGAGCGTTTCGGGTTCACTGACGGCATTTTCGTCGTAATAGCGGCGTGCGGATTCTTTGTCGATGGGGGAGAAATCCACAATGACGTCAAAGTTTTCGGGTTGAACGGTGATATCGACGATCGTGCCGGCTTTTGCGATAATGCGCCAGGTATCGATATCACCTGGGGTAAGTTTGCCGGTGAAATTGAGTTCGTCACCCGTGAGTTTGACGTCTGTCGCTTGAATGAAGGTGTTGTTAGGTTCTTTGTCGAGGTCATCGAACACCTGATCGGAGATCGCGACGGGCGCCATGTTTTTTAGTCCGGACGGTTTATTTTCGTTCGGCTTCGGCTGATTACAGGCATTGAAACAAAGCAGAGCGATAGAGGTCAGGAGTAGATATTTTCGCATTATCGGCAAACCTATAGCACTAAAGAAAAAGCCTCCGTCGCGAGAAGGAGGCTTTGAATGAGAGGATCGTTAAACGTTAAAACTACTTGGCAGCTTTGTAACGTTTGACGAGTTCGGGGGTAACATCGAAGGAGGAGTTGAAGTAGACGACACCGCCAGCGGAGTGTTCGAGGATGAGGTCGAGGCTTTTTTCTTTGGCGATTTCTTCAGAGATTTTCATCATTTTTTTCTGAACTTCACCGAGTTGTTTGGCCTGGAGTTCAGCCATTTCCTGCTCGTAGGTCTGCATTTTCTGCTGAAGTTTGAGCAGGCTCTCTTGGTACTCAGCGGCTTTTTCGCGGAGTTTTTCGGGGGAGAGAATAGCCTGGTTGGCTTCGATGTCTTGTTTAAGCGCGAGAAGGGCTTTTTGGTCTGCTTCGAGGGTTTTACGGCGCGTATCGGCTTCGGATTTAAGTTTTTTGAGGACGCCGTTTTCTTCAGTTTGTTCGACGGCAGCTCTCATATCGACGATACCGACTTTAATATCAGCCATAGCATTGGCAGCGAAGCCTGTGGAAAGGGCCAAAGATGCGAGGCAAGCGAGAACGAGTTTTTTCATAGTATAGCTCCTGATAAATCGAACGGATCTTTAAGGAAGAAGGATCCGTGAATGTTTACAATCTGAGTAAATTGTATTTGGGAAGAATCTGTTCCCAAAAAAAGCAAAAAAGCTCAAAAAAAAGCGGCACCTATCATAACGGGCACCGCAATAAAATACAAGTCTAAGCACTAACGCGTATGGTTATAGGATTTCTGGATGCATGCAAGTTTGGGAGATCAATGATGTCGTGGGGGCATATCGCTACAGGCGATTTCGTTGTGCATACGATTCGGAATGGATGTAGATTGATCGGTCTCATCGTCGAAGGTACCACCGAAAGCACGAATTGCTTGTTGAGAGGCTTGTTGGATGGTCTTTTCGACCGAGGTACTATGGGCGATACAATTGAGGATAGAGATCAGTTCTTGAGCGTCGAAGTAGTCTGCGCCTGAGAGCCAGGTTGCGTAGGCTGAGCTTGAAGTGTTGACGAGCGTTAGGTCATCGAGCGTGCCGGGGGCTGGTATTCGGTTGGAATAATTGGATGAAAGGTAGTCGGTAAAGGCTTTGTAAGCTTCGACACTATGATTTTGGTAGAGGGGATAATCGAGCCAAAGGCGATTGAGTGCGTGGACAGCATCTGCGTGCAGGGAGGCTAAATTGGGATTAGCCAAGATGGCCGAAAGATGCGGAACAACTTTGCTGTCGTTGTATGTAGCACTGCTACTAATCGCAGCTGCACGTACGGAGAAGTCATCATCGTCGAACATATCAATGAGGGTATCCAGGTGGTCGGAGTGATCTTGGGCAACTGATTTAAAGCCAAAGGTTTGTGCAGTTAGATAACGTATCTGTCTGGAGGGTGAAGTCGTTGCTTGCGAAAAGAGTTGATCGGCTTCGTTTGTATAGGCGTGGTTGTTCGTAATATAAGCCTGAAGTGCAGCGAAGGAGGCGATACGTGAACTGGGGTCGTTTTCTTTTTGTACTGCACTTAGGAGCGGTTCATAAAAAGAATCAGGTTCAGAACCTGTGACCTGATAAAAAGCAGCAGAGCGTAAAACAGGTTTATCCGAAGTTAAAAAGTACTCAATAACCTGAGCTTTTGCGGCAGGATGGATATCGCGTTTTCGTACCTGACCAGAAACCATATACTGGAAAGCTGGACAATTAGTGCGCTCAATACGGCCGTTCGGCAAAGTTCGGCAGGACTCAAAAGACGTTAAAAATGCCATAAATTCAGCAGCAGTCATCTCATTTTGATAATGAAATAGATTTTCTATGCTGCTTGGAGTTTGGGTATTTGATGCCAGAATGGCTTGGGCTTGTTGAGCGAGCTTTTCGATAGGTACGAATGTGTAGGGTTCATGATGGGTACGGCGTGGGCTATCGTTCTGCTGCCCGCAGGCAGGCATAACAATAAATGCCAAAAATAACATCGTCATTTTTAGTTTCATTCCCATCACCATATATATGTGTAATATGAAACACACCTTCACCCACACTGTATTTAATCTTTTCTAGAAAGATTTAAAACAAAATTTTTCTATTTTAGAAATTGCTTTAAGGTGAAGATCGCATCTATCCATTAGGTTTGAAGCTTATGTTTTGGATAAATGCCGTAATACCAGGTCTTACCATGGTATGCATGATGGCGTTGTGTTTTCGTACCAAGTTTGTGCTTGCGATCGTGTTTGTTCTAAAAACGAAAAAAAGCTGCGTTCTTTCGGAGAAAAACGCAGCTTGATGAGTGTGTATCAGTGTAAGCCTATTGCTAAGCCAAATAGGGTGGCTTATTTGGCATGCTTAGGCTCCATCCATTTTCGGGCTACGAAGAGAGCAATCGGGCTGATACAGGCAATACAGGCAAAGATAAACCACATGGTTTGGGGATTTTGCGTGACGCCAGGAGCGAGTTCACTCGGATCGGGAATGTACTCACGCATAAAGAAGCCGATATAGATTCCAACGATGAACTTCGTGAGGAACCAGGGGAGATTTGCAATGCCAACATAAGCACCGACACGATCTTTGGGTGCGATTTCGGTGACGTGCTGGAGGAAGCGAGGTTGCCACAATGACTCGCCAATTGCACCGATGACAATAAAGGTAAGGAAGAGCGTTGGGGTTGTGTCGATTGCAAGAAGGAATGTGGGGACAGCCATAATCGCCGTACCGATGATCATCATTGTATAAACGTTCTGTTTTGACGTTAAGGCAGCGACCGTGGGTGCGCAAAGAAAAACGATGAGGGGGTTGATGTTGCTGAAAGTCTCAAAATGGTTCGAAATAGCGGGATAATCTCGGAAGCAACGTTCGAGGTAAGTAGGGATCAAAATGTTTTGATATGCAAAGATCGTTTGAACTGGGATAAGAATAAAAATGAAGAAGTCAAATTTTAAATCGCGAAGCGGGTGATTTTTGAGTCGTTCTTTTAGGGTAAGCTTTTTTGGGGGGGCGTTAGTGATGTCATCATCGCCTTTGATATCACTGATCGGTGCTGTCTTAGAACCCGCAATAAAGATGAAATAGAGTAAAAGAACGACGATCATAATGCCGGCAATGAAGATGAGTGCGCCGGAATAACCGTTAGATCCGGGAATGAGACCCTGGTGGATAATTTCTTTGGTTTTTTCGTCAACTACGTCACCTGAAATATCGCGGATGAACGGGAGAATCAAACCAATGAGGAATGCGCCGAGATTCATGCCACCGTAAAGCATGGCATATGAAACCGCAGAGGTCTTTTTATTGGAGTACATGCGGGTAATTGAATAGACGGCAGGATTAAAAACACCGTACGCAAGGCCTGCAACGGCGAGGGAGACAACAACGGCACCGAAGAGAGTTGAACTGGCAGTACCGAAAGCGAGCTCTGAAAAACCAAGAATTATGCGTGAAATAAGAAGGGCAAAAATAGATATACCGAGCATCTTTTTAGGACCAAATTTGTCTGTTTGTCCGCCAAAAAGAAGCTGGGAAAACGTGATGAGGATCAAAAATCCGCTCGCAGTAAAGCCTGCAGAAACATCATCTAGACCGACGTTTTTGTTCAAATACGGCACGAGAAGCGTCAAAACACCGAAATAGGCCATGCCTTCAAAGATATTAATGATGTTAAGACCAATAATTTCTTTCGGGGCATGAATAAACGCCTTAAGTGTTTCTAACAGGCCAATTTCGGATTCGTCACGTGAATCATCTTCCTCGTCGTCAGGGGTATTTTTATTTTGACTTTTGTTCAGTAAATCTTCGTATTCATTATATTCGTCAGACATAATAAATGCTTACTCCAAATAGAAATTGAAAGAAAAGTGAGTGTTAAACCCACATCCAACCAACTTTAGCTATACCAGTTTTTATAAAACGCGCAACGCTCGAAAAAAGAAAATAGTTGAGTTGATGTATAAATAGATAAAATACGGTATATATACCGAACACTTTTAGCCCGTTAGTCGGGGATTGAGGTCAAAAATGTTGAAGTATACGCAGATCCTTCATCATGGCGTTGTATATAGTCTTGGCGATGTGCATGGTCAGGGTGGACGAATGGTTGAATTTGTTAAGCGGTTGAAGCGCTTTAGTGCAGAAAAAGATCCTTGCCAGGCGGCATTCGTTCAGTTGGGAGATTTGTGCGACGGCTTTTCGTTTCCAGAAGACGATTCAAGAGAACGTTTGATTGCAGAAACTAAAGCAAGAATAGCGCGCATACCTGAATTGCATACGGCAAATGGTACACATGTGCGGCTCGTCAACTGGCGTTTGGATGCGCCTGAACGAGATTATTTTAAGGGCAGTGTGCGCGGAACGACGACCATTGAGGAAATTTGTAACGAGGGAGCTCGTGATATGGTAGTCGCGCTGTACCAAGCGATAAAGTGTTTTGAAACGTTGAAATTTTTTTTTGAGTTTCAAACAGCAGAACCTCATCAATTTTATGTCGTTTTGGGCAATCACGATGCTGATCTGCTGCGTGGATGCTGTCGATACGGTAAACAACAAAAATACATTTTACTGAATCTGTTGGGTTTTACGGCAGATGAAGTGATTAAACACATGACGGTTGGTACGCCGAATGTGATGTTGAGATCACCGTATTTGGCATGGTTGAATGCTCGTCCACATTTGCTTTTGTCTGGGGATACGGCGTACATGCATGGCGGACCGACGGGCAAACTGAGTCGTAAGCTTCGGTGTTCGCCTCGTGCTTTTCGCCGATGGCTCACAGCGGTTGATGTTGCTAGAACATCTCAAGCGGGGTGGAATCACAGCGTCTTTTGTGAGCATGAATCTTTTTTGTCGCCCGATAAGGCTGATGACGATTGGATTAGCCATCCTGAGTTTATTAGCGCCTTTTGTCGAGCCTCCCACAAAGCCTTTTTGGCCGTTGGTCACTCACCATTTTTGGACTACGCCAAAGGTAAACGCATCGATCTCGGGCGCGTATCACAAGCGGCACGAGTGTTGTTTCGTACGCCTGCAAGGCTTGCGTATGAAGGCAAACTTATTAAACACGATACCAATTTAAAACGCATCGGTGAAATGTGGGCTTGTCGCCATCAAGTGGGGTCAAAAAAATGGACGGGTATCGATGAAAAACTCACAGAAGAGGTTTTGTTGAGAGGCCCAGATTCGTCTGCTAAAATTAACCTCTACGACGAAATCTAGGTATTGTACGCCGGATTGATGGATTGGGTTGCTTGCAAGAGCGGATGCCTTCGGTTGCGATGAGGGGGTAGCGGCGTATTTGCTTGCAAATAGCCGCTCAGGGGGAGACTTCCCCCAACAAGCGGAAACTAAACAATAAAAATATTAAATTCGGTAATTGTTAGAATAGTTGGTGAAATGATGAAAAATCTTCTGCTAATTTTGAATGTTCTGCTTGCTATGCTTTGCGGAACGACGGCATTTGGTGGGGACGAACGCGTTCCCGGGGCAGAAGATTGGGATTTTGCGGTAGCAAAAGCGATTGCCGTAGATTTTGCAGATGCGGGAATGTGGGGGCGCGCGGGGAGCTATCTGGATGTCGTTGGGCCAAAAACGCAGGATTGGAATGTTCTTTTAATGTGGGCGCGTGTCAAAGTTCAACTGGGCGAAATGGAATCGGCCGATCGTGCGATACGTATGGCTTTGGAGCAGGCGCCTGGCAATCCGCGCATTCTGTTTACGGCGGGGGATATTTCACTTGATTTGAGCCATTTAGACGACGCAGAGATCTATTATGAACGGGCGTTGGCCGTGCAGCCGGATCATCCCGAAGCTGCCTTGGCTCTTGGGCGCCTGTATACGCGGCGAAACGAGTGGGAAAAACTCATTCCGATCTACGAACATCTCGTTGCGACGACACAGGCCCCTAGCGAAGTCTGGATCCGATTGGCCGTTGCACACGAGCAGGGAGCGAATTTGACGCGTTCGGAATATTGTTACAGGCAGTATGCAGAAATGAGCCGCAATAAGAGCGTTGGTTTGAGTCATCTTTTGGCTTTTTATGAGCGTACAGGACAAAAGGCGAAGGCTGCCGAAACGCGTCGAAGTTTAAATGCTTTGGGTCAATCCGACAAAAGGTTGATGCGTTCTCTTTATCCGTCGAGTCATTAGTAGTGGCCTAGCATAACGCACTTTTTCAGTATATATATAGGTTAGATCGTGCAGAAATGGTGCGTTGGGATGAAGATGTCTTTCTAGCGTGTTGCTTGAATTGCCGCTTTGTGGTAAGTGCATGGGGGTTTTTTTTGGCCTTTTCAGGAAGGGAGCCATGAATCGTAACGTACTTATCATTATTATCATCGTTGGGCTTGTTCTGGTCGCTGCAGCAGGTACGCTCGTAGGCATAAAGCTCATGAATCGCGGGGCTGCAACAACGGATAACATTACAGCAGATCAGTTTGCCAAAAGTGGGACGATCATTCTTGATAAATGGGCCAATCACGAAGATGAAGCGATTGCCATTGTTAAAAAATTTCCTGTATTGTCCCCTGAGTATATCGATGCATACGCAAAAGCCATTGAAGCAGGGTCTTCGACGGCCGATCTTACGCCTGCAACGACGTCGATAGAGCGTCTTGTTGATGCGCAGTTTCTCGAAAAAAGCTTCAATATGTCGTACCTTAAAAAGGGAGAGTGGCGCGCCATTCACCTGGATACAGACGCTGGTATGGGGGCCGAACAAATTCCTGATCCGTACTATGAAGTCTATCTCGATTTCCACGATGAATCTGTCGTTGTAGGACCTGTTTGGATTGTCGACCTCGAGACAAAACTCGTCCTTCCGCGCAATGACATGGCGAGTATTTTTGATAGAAACCTTCAAAACTATAAAGAGGTCAACGAGAAAAAAGAGCGACCAGGCAATGTTATCCGTGCGATCGTTTCGCATAAATTTGATAACGGTATTGACCTGGGTGGCGTGTTTTTGTTGCACTTCCTGCAGATGGCCAATAAGCCTAAACACGAAAATGACCGCATTATTGGCTGGACTGTTATGCAGGAGTTTGAAAACGATTACTCGGCTTACTTCCAGTGGATTCAGCTCGACGAAGTTCGCGTTGCAAAGTTCAAATTTGATTGGGAAACGAAAACGCTTTCGCCCCGCGGTTTGCAGGCGATCGATCTCATGACGCTCGGCGAAAATATGGATACGCTTCGCGCTGCTGATATTTATCCGAGTGGTTATAACAAAGAACATCCAAAACGCATCGAACGCTGGGAAAAGAAAGATCATCCCTGCCGTGGTAAAGATGTGTCAACGCAGCGTTTGTGTAATGCCTTCATTACGGTTCTTGAGCAGCAGGAATTTATTAGCGCGATGGAATGGCTGCTTACCGGTGGTAAACCCAATGGTGCGCGTGCAATCGATGAGTGCAAAGAAGAGCGTAAATGCAGTTGGAGTTTCAAACTTGCGGATGGTGAAGATGTTAATCCAACCAAGGATGATAACCTCTTTGAAGTCGATTATAAATATGAGTTGAACAATCGTCCCAGCGTCGTTCGTTTCCTCGTTAATTCTAAGGACGAATCGATCAAGCCGCTCGATAAAATTAGCCAGTGGGCTTACTGGTCGGTTGCTCCTCGAACTGAAATGTAATTTATAGATATTCTTGTATGATTTAAAGGCGTTGCTTAAGCAGCGCCTTTTTTTGTACGCTGTTTAATCTCTAATATGTTACGCGATAAAAATTAAAAAATGTGTGTATAGGAGGGATAAGGCGCACGTTGGTTTACATATCACAGAAGTTAGCTGATTTTGCATAAATGTGGTTTTAGGTATCATAATTTTGAAATTTGTGAGTTAGAATGAATTTTATGCAATAAAAACGATTGAATGTCGAGTTCGGTTGTGATAGAAAAAACGTGTTCGTGATCAAATGACGCAGTGACAATGGTGTCTCTGATGTCTTTTGCTTAAGTTTAGGAGAGTATTCACCATGGCGTTTAATCCCTATGAAATGGCACAACAGCAGTTTGACGGCGTAGCGGAAAAACTTGAACTCAGCAGCAGTCTTAGAGCCCTTCTTCGTGAACCGATGAGAGAGTATACGTTCTCACTGCCTATTCGCATGGACGATGGTTCAATGCGCGTATTTAAGGGATTCCGTGTTCAGCACAATGATGGCCGTGGTCCTTGCAAAGGTGGTATTCGTTTTGCGCCTGCTGAAACGCTCGATACGGTTCGTGCCCTTGCAACGTGGATGACGTGGAAATGTGCTGTTGTTGACATTCCTCTTGGCGGCGGCAAAGGTGGCATTATTTGTGACACGCACGAGCTTTCTATGACAGAACAGGAACGTCTCTGTCGCGCATGGGTTCGCGCACTTGCGACAGAAGTTGGCCCTGTTCAGGACGTTCCTGCGCCTGATATGAATACGCGCGGCTATCATATGATTTGGATGCTCGATGAATACGAAGCAATTCATCACGGTAAATTCCCTGGTTTCATTACGGGCAAACCTGTAGGTTCCGGTGGTTCTTTGGGTCGCACCGAAGCAACAGGCTACGGTGTTGTTTGCACGCTCCATGAAGCTTGCAAAGATCTCGGTATCGATATCAAAAATACAAAAGCAGCCGTTCAAGGTTTTGGTAACGTCGCTTACTACGCATGCGAACGCTATCTCAAACTTGGTGGCAAACTGATTTGCGTTTCCTGCTGGGATAACACGGACAAATGCTCGTATACCTTCAAACGCGAAAGCGGTGTAGATATCGTTGAACTTAAGAGTATCACGAACGAGCATGGTGAAATTGACAAAGCACGTGCCAAAGAGCTCGGCTACGAAGTTCTCGGTGGTGACGAATGGCTTGCTCAGGACGTCGATATCCTTATTCCTGCTGCGCTCGAAAATCAGATCAATGCAGAAACAGTCGCCAAAATTAAACCTTCCGTCAAAATTATTGCCGAAGGCGCAAATGGCCCGACGACGCCCGAAGCCGATGCTGTCATTAAGGACCGTGGTATCTTCGTCATTCCTGACTTCCTCTGCAACGCTGGTGGTGTTACCTGCTCTTACTTTGAACAGGTTCAGTGCAATATGAACTACTTCTGGTCAAAAGAAGAAGTTCTCACGAAACTTGACGAAAAAATGTCGAGTGCCTTCCACGCTTGCCACCAGATGGCCATTGACCGCAAAGTTTACATGCGCGATGCCGCCTATATGATCGCGATCGATCGCGTTGCTCAGGCTTGTGTTGCTCGTGGTTGGGCAACCAAATAATGGCATAAAATAAGCGATAAAAAGTAAAAGCCTCGAGAAACTTCGAGGCTTTTTAAGTTTTTACGATTTGTTTTTGGTTGCGCGGTCTTTTCGCTTCGCTCAATACGTCCGCGCCAAGCCGCTTTTCGGCGCTAGTGCGCCTCAATACGCGTCTTGATTGTTAGGCTTTGACGGCAGCGTAAATGATCAGCATGATAAAATCGATGACGATCAAGGCAACAAATGCCAAAAACCATACTTTGGCTTGATTCTGTTTAAAGAGCGTCGACCCAGAATTTGAATCGCTTCCAGCGGAGGCTCTACGTGCAACGACGCCACGATATTTGCCTGGCGTATTTTTTTGCTTTTTTAAAAACGATTCGACGTCGTCCGAAATGTCGTTGATTAAATCAATATCTTTGTGGAATTCACGAGCACTCTGGTAACGATTTGCGGGATCTTTTGCGGTTGCCTTGCGAATGACGTACTCAAGTGCCGTGCCTGTCCAAAGTGAGGGTAGGGGCACTTCTTCTTTGATCTGATGGTAAGCGACTTCGACAGCAGAAGGACCGTCGACGGCTTTTTTGCCTGTGAGAAGCTCAATAAAGATAAGAGCAACGGAATAAACGTCAGTATAGGGTCCCGCAGGAATGTCAGGTTGAAATTGTTCTGGTGCCATATAATGCGGCGTACCCATGATGTACTTGGGCGTCATAATGCTAAGTTGCTGAATTTGAGAATTTTCTTCAGCACCAAGCGCTTTAGCAAGTCCAAAATCGAGGATGATTGCCAGCGTACCGTAACCTTCTTTGTGGGTAAGCATAATATTTGTTGGCTTAAGGTCACGGTGAATAAGTTGCAGACGTTGCGCTTCTTGAAGGCCACTGAGTAGTTGATCGAGGATTTCTTTTGCTTCGTCGAAGGGGAGTTTTTTGCGTGTAGCAATGACGTGATCAAGGCGTGAGCCTGCGATGAGTTCCATGCTCATCCAAAGGAGGCCTTGTGTCATTCGCGTACCCGAATTGTAGAGACGGACGATGTTGGGGTGTTCGATGCGGGAAATGACGTCTACTTCTCGCAAAAAGCGTTTATCGCTATTTTTGTTGTCCGAAAGAACTTCGGGGAGGATGATTTTAAGCGCTTCTTCTCGTCCCAACGTTAGATTTTTAGCGCGGTAAACAGCACCAAAACCGCCTTCGCCGAGAAGTTCGAGGATTTCATAGTTTTCAAAAATATCGCCAGGATTTGGAAGAACGAGTCGTGCTGCAGAATCCATAACGGATGACACCATGCCGTCAGAAAAACCTGCACTTACAGCGACGCCTTTAATAAACTTAGGTTGAGCTGTATTTGTCGTCTTACTGGATTCGTCTGCGTTTCCGAAAATCGGAACGACTGCGACTTGAGGGGGGGGCTGGTTTGGGCGAGCCTGCGCTTGGCGGGGGGGAGTCGTTGCTGATGCAATTCCAGATCGTGGCGGCTGCGGATTTAGACTGGGTTGAGAAGCAGGAATATTTCCGTATGCAGACGGTGGGGTTTGTGGCGCCAGCGGTAGGGCATGGTTACTCGGACGGGAAGTCGTCGTAATTGGCATGACCTGAGAAACGACGGGCTGACTGTTGTAAGCTTGTGCAGGCGAAGCGTACAGCTCAGGCGACAAAATTTCATCGCCAGTAGATGTATTTAAGTCGTCATCAGAAAATCCGCTTAATTCATCAACGCTGATCGTCGAGGTTTTATCGTCTTCTACGATCAGGTCTCTATTAAAACTCGCCGAAGGCGTTGAAGGCCGTTGTCCTGGCGTCGGCGGATAATTTTGCGGATATGCAGAGTTATACATTGATGACGTTTTGGCGATCTGTTGGGATCGACAAGCTTTACACGATTAATTTTAACGTATCTGCCGTTTTAGAACGTTTATGTGCAGACATAACCAATCTTGTAAATTATTAGCGACGCTGTAATCCGTCAAGATGAAACAGCTAAAAACTGAAAAAATCGAAAAAAAGCGGTAAAGCAAAGCTTCACCGCTAAAGAAGTTGTTTACAGGGTAATTTTAATAACTTGGATGAAGCTCATTAGGCGCCGCAGGCAAGAGGGGGTAGCGGCGTATTTGCAAAGCAAATAGCCGCTCAGGGGGAGGCTTCCCCCTAATTAAATTGCGATTCGAGGCGCGTATCTTATTTTACAAGATAAACGTTAAGTTTATTGTTGCTCAAATCGAGGCCGTCGACTTCGATGTCAGGTGCTGATTCGTCGAGTAAGTTATGAAGTGTATACTTGCCACCGAGCGAACATCCAGTGTTGTCACCGCCGTCAGCGCGTGCAATACCGACGATAACGGATTGCATATCGTTGCCCGTGAGTTTGTAGCACCAATAGCCTCCGCCGTAAGAAAGATTTTCGCGGTGTCCACGCGTAATCGCCGGATAATTCTTACGAATCTGCCCCAGTTTTTGAATGTATGAAAGCATGCCTTGCTGCTCATTATTCAGAGCATTGCCAAAGGCCATCATGCGGCGGTTATCAGGATCGTTGGAGCCAGGCATACCGTACTCATCGCCATAATAGATCAAGGGTACACCAGGATTTGTCATGAGAATCGTGAGAGCCGTTTTAACTTTGAGATAGGGACGCCAATCGGTGACTTCGCTGTTGCTACCCCATTTTTGCTGATTCTGGCCTGCTGCAACTGAAAGCGCACGCGCTACGTCGTGGTTGCCCATGAACGTGCCCATCAAATCAGATTTGAAATAGTTGTTCAGCTGTGCAACGGCTGCATAGTTACCGAGTCCCAAAATGTGATTTTGAAGTGCATAATACATTGGAAAGTCGAATTGTGCGTGAAGCATATCGTCGCCAATGTATTTGTTCAAAAGATTGACGTCGCCTGTAAATGTTTCGCCGACCATGTAAAACATGATGCCCGTATTTGAGAAGAGGTTGTCGGTGGCGGCACGCAAATCCTTTACAAATTGAACTGCGATGTGCTTGACAGCATCGACGCGGAAACCGTCGATATTGGTCTTTTTGATAAGCCAAATGGCGTGCTTGACCATCGCGGCACGAGCTTCGGGATTCGTGTAGTCGATATCAGGGAGGTCAGCGGAGAACCAACATTTTTCGGAATAGTTTTCCCAATTGTTATTGTCGTCGCAAAGACGCGGATGGCCTGTATCATTAAACCAAGATGCATATTTTGGATTTTTGAAAATGGGGCTGTCTTTGTGGACTTGATTGACGGCAAAGTCAACGATTACGCGGATGCCATGCTGATGGCAGGCATCAACCAGGTTTTTGAGGTCTTCCATCGAGCCAAAGTGCGGTTCAATCGCCTGAATGGGAACGCCTTCACTCGTTGCTCCTGCAAATTCGCTCATATTGTCATCCGTCATAAACGACGCAATAGACCAATAAGAGTGGTAGGCGGAATAGCTGTGTTGGGCGTCATTGCCAGTACCCCAGCTAATTCCTTGGGTATTCATCGTAACGGAAGAGATCCAAAGTGTGTTCACGCCGAGATCATCAAAATAACCTTCTTCGACTTTTTCTTGTAGACCTTTAAAGTCGCCGCCCATCCATCGTGCATTGGAAGTGTTTGCAACGGATGCATTTGTCTCTGGAGCATTGTTGGTGCTATCGCCATCTTTAAAGCGATCGGTAAATGCAAAATAAAGTAGGGCATCGTGCCAATCGAAAGCTTTGTCTTCAACCCAGACAGGAACATACAGTTCGGAGCCATCGCTGGCTTTGACCGTGTAAACGTACTTGCCGTTTTTAGGCACCGTATCCGTAATCGTCGTTCCGTCCTCTGAAACGGTGGCTGTATCTGAAAGGTCGCCCGTAATGGAGGCAACCGAGACGTTTTCAGCGAGTGCAAGTTTGATTGTGATTTGCTTATTTTGAACTGTAGGAATGGCTGCAAGTGAGATGGAGCCGCTGGGAGCAACGACCGAACCGCCGCCAGTATTGCCGCTGTCGTTGTTTCCAAGGGCGACATCTACGAATTTGACCGTTTGATTGCAGGTGTTAAGCGTAATAGAGCTATTGCAGTCTGAGTCAGAACAAGCACTTGCGTTCGCTCGCCAAGCATCGTTTTCCCAGCCATTAACGTAGAATTTGTATTTATAGGTTGCGTCTTTTTTGAGGTTGACAGAAATTGAGTGCGTGCCGTTGCCGTCGCTAGTAAGTTTAAGTGCGCTATCTGGAGCATTCCAATTGTTCATATCGCCGACGAGATAAACGTCGAAATCAGCTGCTCCACCCGACTTTGTATTGGTATATTTATTCACATACACAAAAGTTGTCGTGCAGTCGTCTGTTTCTCCGCCAGCGGGTGGGATGATAGGATCGACGCCCGTTGAAGGATTAGGATCGCCCGAACCAAAATGTTTGCCGCATGCGTTGATGTCAGCTACGCCATTAGCGTCGCCTTCGGCATCCGTTTTCCAGGAGTCATTTTCCCAGCCTTCGACATAATACTTGTATTCGAACTTAGATCCTTTTGCCCAATTGACATCAATGGTATGCTCACCTTTGCCGTTGCTCGTCATTTTATATTTAGAGTCACCTGTAATCCACGTACCATCGCTGGTCATATTAAAACTGCCAACGAGATATACGTCAAAGTCGGCTGCACCGCCAGAAGCGATGTTCGTCCACTGATTATAGTAGGTGAACGATGTCGTACAGGGCGTTTCGGGGTCGGTTTCCGTACCTTCATTGCCCGAACCTGTACCCTCATTACCCGAGCTCGAACCAGGGTTAGGATTACCTGTACCTATTGTTGTTCCGCAGGTGTTGATCGTAGCGTTGCCGTTTGATTCACCATCTTCGGCATCTGTTTTCCAGCCATCGTCACCCCAGCCGGGGATGTTGTATTTGTATGCGTAGCTTGATCCGACAGGCCAATTTACTGTGATGGTATGCGTACCGTTGCCATCGGATGCCATTTTATAACGGTTGTCATTTTGTGCCCAAGAACCATCGGCTTTTTTATTAAAATCACCGACGAGATATACGTCCCAGTTGGCATCGCCTCCCGATGCAGTGTTGGTCCATTGATTATAGTAAATAAACGTGGTTAGGCAGTCTTCCTGTGTGGTGCCGTTCTCGTTTCCTCCACCGTTCTCGTTTCCGCCGCCGTTTTCGTTTCCGCCGCCGTTATTAGTGTTAGTATCGTGAGTACTGTCATTGTCGTCTGAACAGCCCACAAGCATCAGGGATAAAATAAGACACAATAATGATGTACGCTTCATAACATTTGTCCTTTTTGGTTTTCGCCTTTGTTCAAAAGTCTTTCTGTGTTGAACATCATTTAATGCGTAGATGATGGAGTACGCATCACTTGCGCAGACGACTTTCGTCAAAGACGAGCGGTTAATTGCGACATTATTGTAGCACATATAACAACACAAATGAACTCTTCAAACTCCGATTTATGATGAAGAAAACGCTTTTTGATGATGGTAATTTAAATTGTTTATACAAATTATGTGCTGTGAGCTAGAGGATGTCTTTACTTTGTTTAAAAATTAAATAATACATTCTTTGCTCTACGTATTTCACTGAAATCACGTATAAAAGAGGAATTGTGTCACTTCTCGCTCTTTTAGATAAACCAGAGCTATCTGTGATCATTTAATTAGGCGTCGAATACTATAACAGCCTAATGCCGTGTGGCGAAGCCGAGAGCATGCAGCAAAATGGATTTGGGTGAGCGAAAGCCTAGCCCAAATCCATGAATGATCGAAACGAACAAATAAAAAAGATAAATATTATTCGTTAAAACGAGAGTGTGTAAGTATTTCTTACACTGCTGTCGGCACCTTTGATGCGTACATAAACGATTTGATCTGATGCAAATGTTACGGTTTCGATATCGTTTGCTGTCGCACTCTGTGCGATTTCTGTGCCTTGGGCGTCATAGATATACAGATCGAGATCTCCGTTATCATTTGAAAAGGCTAACGAGAGCGTTTGATTTGCCGAAACGGACAATTTATACCAATCTTCATCGCCTTCGCATATTGTAGCTACAGTAGGTGATTCTGTGAGTTCTTTAGAAGATAGAGCATTGTCATTCGGTTCGTATGCATCGGGAGCACAAGATTCCGAAATTGTAATTTGTCTTGATAAAACGTTGTTAGAGTTGTCAACATCACCAGTTGCTTCAAGCAGAACAGAAAGCTGAGCCGTACCAGAAACTGATGTGGGTAGAGATACTTTGGTTTTGAAGGATTGTTTGCTTCCCGCTTCAATCGCGCTTTGAACTTGAGAAGTATAAAGCGTAACATTTTGCGATTGAGAAGAAAGTTGAATGGTATAGAACCATGGCAATTCAACGGATGCAAGATTCGATGCGTTAAAAGAAACTGTGACAGGTTGTCCTGCGGCAGGTGTTTCATTGGATAGATTTAAATCTGAAAGACCGTAATTTAAACCATCCAACTCTTGGTATCTTAGGCGATAGGTTTGGCTAGTGTATTCGCTGGCATTGGTATAGACACGAACCCAATAAGTACCATCTTCTGTTGCTGTGTAGTCAAAAGACTGCGATACTAGGTTGGTTAGCATTGCAATAAATCGTTTTTCTGAACCGCCATACAGCGCTGCTCTCAGTCGCGTAGAGGTTGTATCGAAGCCAAGTTGAAGTCTTTCGCCAGCTGTGAGGTAGATACTATAATAATCTTGGTCGGTAGAGGGACATACATCAAGCGTTTCACCTGAACGCGAAACCTCGCGAAGGTCAGCTGCAGAACTGAAAAAGTCGTTAGGTTCACCGGCTGCACCGCATTTCAGCCACTCAGGCGCAGCGCCTGTCTCGATTGACAAATTATAGACGATCTCATTGCTGTTGTATGCGTTATCGAGCAAAAATAGACGCAGATAGAGTGTTTGATCGCCTACGACGATGTCACGTGTGATCGTTTCGGTCGGGTTTGAGGTGCGCGAAGAGGCGATCTCATTGCCGAAGCGATCGTACAGCACCATATCAAAATCACCCGAAGATGCGGCCGTGGCTGAAATCTTTAACGAAGATCCATCTGAAACATCGAATTTATAATAATCTTCGTTGGTTTTACATAAATGCAGTCCTTTGGCGACGTAGGATGTCTCCG
>JAZRWH010000190.1:0-9901 GCA_045599585.1 Myxococcota bacterium | reverse complement strand
AGAGCAGGGGACTGAAAATCCCCGTGTCGGCGGTTCGATTCCGTCCCTTGCCACTCTTTCGGCCAGGTAGCTCAGTAGGTAGAGCAGGGGACTGAAAATCCCCGTGTCGGCGGTTCGATTCCGTCCCTTGCCACTCGCAAAGCGTCGGTGTTATATCGGCGCTTTTTTTTTGCCTTTTTTTCGGGAGTTTGAAGATGGAGTTAGAAACGACGATTGGGCATCCGGTGCCGCTTGGTGCGACTGTGATGGAGGATGGTATTAATTTCGCCGTTTTTTCACGTCATGCGACGTGTGTATGGCTTGACCTTTTTGATACGCCCGAGGCTGTAGAGCCATCAGCGCACATCTGTCTCGATGCGAGACTTCATCGCACGGGGGACATTTGGCACGTCTTTGTGAGTGGGCTTAAAGACGGTCAACTCTATGGTTGGCGCATGGATGGGCCGTATCAGCCGCGCGTGGGACATAGATTCAATGTGAATAAGCTTCTTTTGGATCCTTATGCGCGTGAAGTGATCGGTGAGTTTAATATGTTTTCGAACGCGCTTTACGGTTATGATCGTACATCTGCCATGCGCGACCGGTCGTACTCTAAGCTGAATAGTGTTGCTGATACGGCAAAATGCGTTGCACTGCGTCAGTCTCCCATGAATTGGGATACAGAAATGCGTCCTCGTTATTCGCTTGAACAAAGCGTGATTTATGAGTGTCATGTTAAGGGGATGACTGCACATCCTTCGAGTGGTACTGAAGATGCTGGCACTTACGCCGGTTTGATAAGTCGAATTCCGCACCTCAAGGCATTGGGCGTTACGACCGTTGAACTTCTGCCTGTAGCGCAATACAACGCCTATGAGCCGCCAACTCTGGTTGATCCCGAAACAGGAAAGGTTCACACGAACTATTGGGGATATGCGACGCTTGGTTTTTTTGCTCCTCACCGTGCCTATTCTAAAAATCAGGCTCCAGGCAGTGTCGTTAAAGAATTTAGATCGATGGTACGCGCTTTTCACGAAGCAGGGATAGAGATCATTTTGGACGTCGTGTTTAATCACAGTGGTGAGGGAAATGAACTCGGACCAACGATTGCGTTTAAGGGGTTAGATAACGCGGTCTATTATATGTGTGACGAAAATAAGAGTCGTTATGCAAATTATACGGGCTGTGGCAATACGATGCGCTGTAACCACCCTGTGATGAAAAAACTCGTCATCGACTGCTTGCGATACTGGTTGGTCGAAATGCACGTAGATGGTTTCAGATTTGATTTGGCAACCATTTTGGGTCGTTCGAACAAGGGGGATTGGATCGGAGCTCCTAATCTTGGGTTGTTGAATGACATTGCGAGTGATCCTGTTTTACGAGGATGTAAACTCATTGCTGAAGCGTGGGATGCGGCAGGATTATATAAAGTTGGGCATTTCCCCGAAGAATGGGCAGAGTGGAATGGTATGTTCCGCGATGATGTTCGTCGTTTTTGGCGCTGCGATAATAATACGGCACTTCCGCTTGCACGTCGTATCGCTGGCAGTAAAGATCTCTTTGGCGAAAAACAGAATGCCTCGCAAAGTATCAATTTTATTACGGCCCACGATGGGTTTGTACTTCGCGATCTCATGAGCTATGAGCAGAAACACAACGAGCGAAATGGCGAAAATAACCGTGACGGATCAAACGACAATCTAAGTTGCAATTTTGGTGTCGAAGGTGAAACCACCGATCCGATTATTCGTCGCAAACGCTTGATTCGTGGTAAGAATATGTTGACGACGCTGTTCTTGTCACGTGGTACGCCGATGATTTTGGGCGGCGACGAAATCTGGCGAACGCAGAAGGGCAACAATAATGGCTTTTGCCAGGATAATGAAATCTCCTGGTTTGATTGGACAGAATCTGCTGAATCTCGTGAAATGCTAGCCTTTGTTCAGAAATTGACGGCGCTTCGTGCTCGTTTTAAGGCTCTTCGCCAGACTACATTTGCGACGCCGCTCAATGTTCGTGAAAAATTGGATAATCTGCGTTTTCATGGCGTGCATTTAGGGCGTCCGGATTGGAGTGGGTACTCGCATTCGTTGGCAGTTGAGCTCATGGATGGACCGAAAGAACCACGTTTTTTTGTTGCAATGAATGCGTGGAAGGAGCCGCTGACATTTGAATTAACGCGCCGTTCCTGGTATTCGCTCATCGATACATCGCTCGATGCTCCAAACGATTTCTTGGCGCTTGAAGATGTTGTTCCGGTTCGAGAATCGCATTTTATTGTTCAGCCGGACAGTGTACGCGTCCTTATTTCTAATTAATATTCAGTCTGTGGGAGTTGTTATGTCCACCTCACCGGAAAAACCAAATAATAAAGAAAAAATCCGCGAAAATGATCAGATCGTTGTGAATCTACACGGAACAGGAAACAACCGCCGTGTGGAGGTCTATATTTTCCAGGATGTCGTGGATGAGCTTCTTTTTACGGCTCAAAAACTTGAGAGTGCCGGGATATTGTGCGGTTCGTGGTGTGTGTGTGAACAGACCCGGTCTGATGATGAACCAAAGGAATTTGTAGAAATCACTTCGTATCGCGATGTCTATCCCATAAAGAATAGCTTGCAATATGCTGCAATGTTGAGACGTAGCTTGAGTGTGACCGATTCGACAGATTTCGGTAATGTTCTTGGTGTGGTGCTGCTTTCAACTTCGACGCGCTCGGTAAAACTAGAAGATGTTTTGTTGATGCGCACGTATTTTAATCTAACGTATCAAGTGTGTTTTTTAGTGGATGCTGAAAAATCCAGTCTCCGTTGTTATTATCTGACGGAGTCAGGTCAGTTTGAAGAAACAGGGTTTTACATTGTGAGTTTAAAACAATAAGGTATAAGACGAACGGTTGTTTGATTTTGTGCCGACGCTGTTTTTACGTCTGACGAAGGAGAGTTTTGTATGACAGAAATCATCGAAGTTTTTGCGCGCGAGATATTGGATTCAAGAGGTAACCCCACGATCGAAGTCGATGTGGTATTGGCAGATGGTGTAGAGGGACGCGCGAGTGTTCCGTCGGGTGCATCGACGGGAATGCACGAATCTGTAGAGGTTCGTGACAAGGATATTAAGCGTTATGGTGGCAAAGGCGTACAGAAGGCGATCAACGGTATTCGCGAAGTGATTTCGCCAGAAATCTGCGGTATCGATGTTTATGAACAGGATTTGATAGATCGCATGATGTGTCATCTTGACGACACTGAAAACAAGGCAATGCTTGGTGCAAATGCCATTTTAGCTGTGTCTTTAGCTGCTGCACAGGCTGCTGCAAGTAGTCTTGAGATGCCATTGTATCGCTATCTAGGCGGCGTGCAGGCGTGTGTACTTCCGGTCCCGCTTTGTAGTGCCCTTAATGGTGGGCTTAGAACGGACAATGATCTCGCGGTTCAGGAGATATCGCTTGCGCCAGTAGGATTCGATTCGTTTTCTGATGCAATTCGCGGCACAAGCGAAGTTTTTCACGCGCTTCAGCTAGTGCTTCGTGAAAATGGCTACTATGCCGGTGTTGCAGATGAGGGTGGCTATGTTCCCCAAATCAAGAGTGTTAAAGAAGGTCTTGATCTCGTTTTGAAAGCTGTCGAAAAAGTCGGTTATAAACCCGGTAAACATTTTTATCTTGGGCTGGATTGTGCAGCGAGTGAGTACTATTTCCCGAAGAAAAAAGTGTACGAACTTAAAGGGGAAAATATTTCGGTCACGAGCGACAAATTGGCTGAATTCTATGATGAACTCATCAAGAATTATCCGCTTATTGGTATAGAAGATCCATTTGATCAGGATGATTGGGCTGCGTGGAGCAAGTTTTCCGAAAGTCATCGGGATATTCACGTAATTGGTGACGATCTTTTTGCGACCAATGTTCATCGTATTGAGACCGGGTTTGAGAAAAAAGCTGCGGATACAGTTGTTATTAAGCCGAATCAGATCGGTACACTTACTGAAGCCCTCTATGCCAGCCGTGTAGCGCAACGCCATGGTATGACGACGATCATTGCACATCGTTCGGGTGAAACGGAAGACACGTTTATCGCTGATCTTTGTGTTGCCTCGCAAAGCAAGCTCTTTAAAGCGGGCGGGCTTTCTCATTCTGAACGCGTTGCTAAGTACAATCAGCTCCTTCGCATTGAGGAAGCTTTGGGCGAAGAAGCGGCTTATGTTGGCAAACTTGCCCTTCGTGGATCGAGTTTCTAATGACAGCGCCTTTTACGCCATGGCCGTGTACCGATCTTTCGTCGTTCCCAATTGAGGAGTGTTGGGACGATACGTTCCCTTCGACACATATGACGATGTTGCAGTACGAACGTCACATTGGTACACTTCGTTCTCTCTTCGACAGTCCTTCGTTAACGCAGACAAAAGCTCAGCTCAAAGACTATTGTTTTTGTCAGGGCGCTGTGAATAATGCAAATGCGCTTGATTATGAGTTCTTCCACTCAGTTTTGGCACATGACTTTCCCTTTTTTAAGGGACATCTGGGTGTTGAAATACAGGATTGTTTTCCGATCAAGCGCAAGGATTATCCAGGCATAGGGATCCTTAAAGCATCGCACTTTGACTTTTACGAAGTCAAAGGCACGCCCATTTTAGGCTTCGCTAAACTGTCAAGCTTAACGCGTACGTTGAGCGTTGTCGCTTTTACTTCGCTCGATTTGCCGCCTCAGGCTGGGGATGTCGTCTTCGGGCGGTTAATTCCAATTGGCTTTTTGCCGCGTGCCCTGTCCTGGCGCATTGTTGAACCGTTTGATACGATTTCGCCAAAACATCAAACTTCTGTCTTGGCGACATTTCAAAGTCAGTACGATGCGTTTTGTCAAAAGTATCCTAAAACGACGAAAGCTGCTTTTTTGAAGATCGCTGCGTATCACATCTACGAGTCTATTCAGGCTCTTGAGTTCTCTGATACGATCAACATGTCTTTGTCTGCATTTGGTGAGCGACTCGAGGCTCAGACGTTTAGAGTTACGTTTGAAGAACCTTCCCAAATTCCTGATCTTATGCAGATTCCCGGCGCAGTTGCAGTGACTGAGGATAAAAAACTCGTTACAGTTCAAATTACGCAAAATGAGATCGTTAAAGAAAATCTTCGGGATGCATTGGTTTCACGAGATGAGACGACGCTCGAAGTTACGACGTTTCTTAAAAACGCTGGCAATCAGTTTATTTGCGATGTGATCGAACCTTTGCTGTGCCAGTGCTCAGTCGTACGTCAGACGATTGAAATTGATTCAAACATGACATATCGATCCTTGCGCCATTTGTCGTTTAAATAAGTGGTTATCTTGACTGTATTTGATCTTTTCATTGGATCAAATACAGACGAACGAGGCGTTTTTCCCTAAACAACGCTGTTGTGCATTGCCTTGAACTTTACGCGTCTCCTTCAAACAGCACTCGCTACTTTTACTTTTTGGTTTGCTGTGCCGTGTTATGCAGCTGATCTCAATGTTTTTTTTGAGAATCGAGATTGGGATGGTGGAAATGCATTCTATGCATACCTACGTCGTTCTTTCGCTGATGTTGTGATGGATCCTAGCGTCGATCAATTACTGTTGTCGGATGTTGTCGTTGTCATTTCGCCAAGTGTAGGAATGTTTTCGCAAGTGAACCTTGAATCTCTTGCGAATCACGTAAAACAAATTGTTATTTTTGATGAAAAAATAGATCCGGCATTATATTTTGACAACGTTTCGGAGGCATATTCGAAGGATCAAAAAGCGTCACATATTAATGGCCTGGCTTCTTTACCTGTTTTATCCGCAGAAATTGAGCGGGATAATTTTGCGTGGAATGGCAGGCTTGCATTTAATCATCCAGCTCCGATTGAGGGAATTCAGATGCCAGTCGTCGGCGATGAATCACATGCATACGTGATTTCGTGGTCATCGAATGTATGGATCGTCCGAGATGCCAGTATGCTGACGAATATGATGTTTTCGATGTACGACAATCGGTCGTTTGTTAAAAGTCTTTTGCTTTGCGAGGGATCATGCAGAGCTGTTGTTTATTCTCCTGACCACGTGATCGCAGAATCTATGGGGATAATCGATAAACTCTTAAAAGAAATCGAAGCGCTGAGAACTCGTTTTGATAATCCTAAGGATCCATTGCATCAGTTTCCCTGGCGTACGGTGTTTGAAGGGATCCTGCTATTTTGGCTGATTCTGGGGGTATTGCTTGCCTTTTCGTGGAGCCGCAAGTGAAGTGGTTCAGATTAATGGGGTTAGATAGGCAGCATAGCGAAAATTGAGAGGGGGTAGCGGCGTATTGGCGAAGCAAAAGGTAAATAGAGCTGGGTTAATTGTCTTTTCGAAGTACGGTCGATCGGCATTTGTTTGAGATTAACGATCGCTGTAGCCGTTATGAACTTCAGCTATTTGGGGTGATATTACCTTTTGCGCCGGCAATAGCCGCTCAGGGGGAGACTTCCCCCTCCTTTTTTAATAAGGATTATAAACAAAAATTTCGTATAATTACCAAATTTCATGCAAAAAACGCATGGTTTGCTCAAAGACGACATTTGCCTCACAATCTTGTCCCAGTTCGTGTCCGGAATGATCGAGTGCAATGCGTTCGCAATAAGAAGCGCCAGAATGTTCAAATAAGAATTCGGACATTTGGTAGGGAATGACTTGATCTTTGCGAGATTGGATCGTGCAGAGCGGGACGTGAACATCTTGTATGCGTTTGCGAGTTTTAGCTGCAAAATCATAAAGTTCACCAAATGTTTTTGTCGGAAACTTTGGATAATTATTACATTTTTTGCGACATTCAGGGTCATTAAAACTCTCTTGACCAGGCCACATCTTAAAGAGGAACGAGAGTGGTTTAACGAGTGCGGAAAAAGGATTTTTGAAACTGAGCGCAGCAGCCCACGTAACACAAGCGGTGATTTTGGGTGAGACTTCATGTTGTGCGGCACAGAGATTGAGAGCGACGAGTCCGCCCATAGAGAGGCCAACGATAACAATCGAGTCGACGCGTTGACTTAGTTTTTTGAGTGCTTCGAAGGCATCATCGTACCAGTCAGAAGCGCGGACGCCTTTGAGATCTTCGGGAACGGTGCCATGTCCACGGAGCCATGGCATTTCGTAATCGATTTTTTCGGCCTCGAGGAAGGGAAGCAGTCCCGAAACGCAGTCGGTGTGACTGGTGAATCCGTGAAGGAGGAGCACGCCTTTGGTTCCCGTCGCTTTGTTTGGAAGCGAGCCGCGAGTTTTAATGTCTGGGTAATTAGAGTTGTTAACTGTAGCTTGCATGAGAGTGCCTTTTCGTATTAGAATGGAACATCCCGAAGGATTCAGCGCAACAGCGTTGGAGCGCCTGAGTGTAATTCTAAGAGAAGGTCTCCAAAGTTCCAAATCCTAAAAGGATCGGAAAAAAGGAATCGTAAACATGGCAAAGAAAAAAGCAGCAGAAGCTCAAAATAATTCGGCTGAAAAGAAAGCGACAGACAAGAAGACCGAGCAAACAGAAGAGACGACAGTGACGTCAGAAACGGAGCTGACCTCAACGGACGAGTTTGCAGTGGTAAGTGAGGAGAGTGAAGTCGTTGCGTCCGAAGGTGCATCTGCAGACAATGCAGCGTGTGCGGTTTCTGATCCAGTGTACGAGGAAGAGGGCGCATCCGTAGAAAAGCTAAGCATCATGACGCTTTTGCGTTCGGCGCGACTAAATGCTTTAGAGATTTATCGCGTTTCGGAGCGATTTTTTGAAGAGTCGATCGATATTTCTGCGCTTTTAATGAGCATGGAAGAAAATCTGGTCGTGAACACACTTGAGGTCTTAAGTCGCTGCAGCTACTGGCATTCGGATGCTGTTCGTTTGATTGCAACACAAAATGAAGAGATCAGTGCGAAAGCCCGAAGCTATGTTCTCGAATTCATTTCTGCCGAAGCGAGCATTGCGCATTGTGTTGTGGATGCGCTTGTCGAGCTGCGCTCTTCTCACGCCGAGAATGCTGAGTATCAGGCCTATGTTAACCGCGTTTTATCGGCATTTTTAGTAAGAATGAGTCGTGCAGACGACGCAGTGAACGATTGGCTCCAACCATTTTCTAAATTGTTGTCCTGTGTCGAAAAACGCCGTGTCGAAAGGATGCTTTACGATCCGAGTGCGTTGGTGCGTGTAGGTGTTCTGCGCTATATGACGACTTTGGACAGTATCGAGATTTATACGCTCGCATCCATTTTAATTCTGCTCAAAGATAACAACGAGCAGATCAATGAAGCTGTGCTTCGTTTGGTAGCGCATTTTGCGTGTTACCCCGAAATCGCTGTTTCTCCGCTCATTGCCTATATTGCACGTCAGGGAATGCACAAACAGCTTGTGTTTGATGCTTTCCGTAGATTTTCAAACGACGCGAGTGCGCCGCTTTTGGCAGCCTTGGGTGAACAGAGTGACGAAACGGCTTCTGCTGTAAAAACGATTATTTTAGCAAGTCCGCATCGTTATATTGATGCTTTGAAAGAGGGTTATTCTTCCTGCCGAACGCGTCCTCCTGCAAAGGTTCGTATCGAGGACATTCTCAAGGCCGCCGTTGACGTCGTTGAGCCGCCTATGGGCGCTGAGATCCTCGAGTTCTTGGCACCGCCTGCACCTGTCAAGCCGGCAGAACCAGAACAGCTCCCCAAATCTAAACCGGCTGATTTGATCGATCCTGTTTTGTCTAATGATGATGCCTTCTATGCTCAAGTCCTCGACGATGCTGCGCTTGCTGCATACACCCACATCGAAACAGAAGCGGTTGCTCGCCTTCTCAATGACTCTCGCGAATGTCCGCGCATTAACGCGCTTCACCTCATTCGTATCGCCAAACAAAAGGATAACAGTCTTAAGTCGTCAATCTTTGTTTGGCTTAAATCTTACAACGAAGAGATTGCAAAGGCCGCCTTCGATGCGTACGTTTCGTTCTACGAGAGTGAGACGGTCGAATTGACGCAAAAGATCATTGACGTTATCGGTATATGCGAAAATCGCAAGATGGCTGCATTCTTCTTCGACTATCTTGCACAACATCAGGCTCATACCAATAATATTATGACGATCTATCGTGGTGCGCCCGAACGCTATAAAGCACTCGTGGTGCGCTGCCTTAAATCCAATCCATCTGCCGAAACGATTAATGCGGTTGGCAAGTGTCTGTCGAATGACGTTGCTCCAGGTTGCATTGCAACGACGCTTCAGCTTCTCGACAAAAATAGTCTCGCCAATTTCAATTACGAGCCTTATCGCAAACGCTTGCTCGAAATCATTGATAATCCCCCTTCGACGGGTGAATATGGTACCGCCATGCGCCGCCATGCGCTCCATATCTTGAATAATCTTGTCAAGGAAGGCGACCACGACCGCAATACCATCGAAACACTTAAAAGTGCCTACAAACGTTTCTACTATCCTGACTTCAAAAAAATTACGACCGAGATCCTTCAAAAAATGGATGAAGATTCATTCGATGATCTCGAGGATGATGATGATTTTGATGATCTTGATGAGGATTAGTCTTGGCTCGTGGGGGGGAGGTCTCCCCCTGAGCGGCTATCGCCCTCTGCAAATACTTTTTTGCTTTGCTTAGATCTTTGCTTAGTTATGTATATTGTTTTGTTTTGAAGATCTTAGCTGTTATGTTTTGCGCCGTCGATACGCCGCTACCCCCTCTTTTTTGTGCTTAATTGAATGCGTTAGCAAAAAAATGCTGCGAATTTAGAATAAGAATCACTGCTGTCCCACGAAATTTTCCTAGAATACTCTGATAACTCTACAGTAGCTTTGTTTTATCGATATATAGTCGTTTCTAAGCATGAAAAAGACTTAAGATTACTGTTAAATCGCCTGCGTCGCGAAGCCGAAGGCATTTCGTTACAGTTAATGAGAA
>JAZRWH010000189.1:0-42080 GCA_045599585.1 Myxococcota bacterium | reverse complement strand
ACGCCTGAAAACATCGATCCGCCGCGCGGATGCATCAAAACACGTGTGTAAAGACGTGCGGTCCGCACGTCTCCGTCGTCGCACGCCTGAAAACATCGATCCTCCGCGTGGATGCATCAAAACACGCATGTAAAGACGTGCGGTCCGCACGTCTCTGTCGTGACACGCGTGAAAACATCGATCCGTTGCGCGAAAGCATTGTTACACGCATAAAAATACAAACTGCCCGCGTGTCGGCTGTGTGGATGCAAATGATGGTGTTCTTTGGGAATGCCTCCCTCGAAAAATCGCCCCCAATTCTTATTAGTGATAATGGGCAATAAGTTTTCTGTCTGTTGATGGAAAATTTTGATGACATGGAGTTCATAAGATGCGTATCGAGCGATTAAATATCCAAAATTTTAGAGCTATTGAAGAAGTGGATTTGAAGCTTCACCCAAGATTGAACGTATTCAATGTCCAGACAAATAGTGGGGTAGCATGACTGAACTCAAAATACAGACAACCGACGATTATATCGCCGATATACGCACCATTTTGACGAATGCCAGACGCATCACCTGTCATGCGGTCAACACCGTTATGGTGCAGGCCTACTGGCTTATTGGAAAACGCATTTTTGAAGAAGAACAAAAATCTCAAAATAGAGCAGAGTACGGTGAGAAATTGCTAAAAAATCTTTCAAAGTCGCTGACTTCAGAATTTGGAAACGGTTTTTCGTATGCAAACCTGAAAAATATGAGGCAATTTTACCGCACATACTCAGATTCCGAAATTGGCTACACACTGTGTAGCCAATTGAGTTGGAGCCATAACCGTCTGATTATGCGTATTCAGGACGAAACTGCCAGAACTTGGTATTTAAAAGAAGCTGCGAAACAAGGTTGGAGTGTGCGTGAACTCGATCGCAATATTCAGTCTTTTTATTATCAGCGCGTCGTTGCGAATCAGTTGTCACAAGATACAAATACGATAGATCGTAAAAATGCCTACGATATAAAAGAGTTTATCAAAGACCCCTATATCCTCGAATTTGTGGGGCTTCCTGTAAATTCTAATTATCAGGAAAAAGACCTTGAAAAAGCACTCGTTCAAAACCTCAAAGGATTTCTGCTTGAATTGGGCAAAGGATACTCGTTTGTTGGTGAACAGTATCGAATCAGCTCAGAAACAGCTCATTTTTATATTGATCTCGTTTTCTATAATTATATTTTAAAATGCTTTGTTCTGATCGATCTTAAAACTACTCGGCTTTCCCATCAGGATGTGGGGCAAATGGATATGTATATTCGAATGTTTGATGATCTGAAAAAGCGCGATGATGACAATCCAACGCTGGGAATAATCCTATGTGCAGATAAAGATGAAACAATCGTGAAATACTCTATGCTACAATCAAATTCACAAATGTTTGCTGCTAAATATCTACCCTATCTACCAACCGAAGATGAATTAAAACACGAAATTGAAAGAATTAGTCAGTTAGCAATTAGCAGTTCGCCATGAGAATTTCATGAACATACTGATTTGTTTGTCCATGGTTATACGAAGCAATTGAGTGTTTAACCATGCTTAGGAGCTCAGAAGCTCGTGCTGTTCGGAACTATGTAGCCCAAAATATAAAACCGCCCGCGTATTTCCCATTTCGTGGGAAATAGCGGGCGTTGCGGAGGCGTATTCGCGTAGCGAATAGCCGGAGCGCGGGCCGTGCCGCGTCTTCGCCCCACGCCACACCGTAGAGACGCAAAATTTTGCGTCTCTGTCACGGTGTTGTCGGGGCGAATAGCGGCCGCACCCATTAAACCAACGAGCGTTTAATTTGCGTCTTGATTTCGACGAGTTTGTAGGCGTTTTCCTTCATCGGGCTGGCGTCGGCGACAGCGAGGTCTGCGGCTTTGGCGATGAGGTCGTCGGTGAGGGCGCTCGATTTGAGGAGGGCTTCGACGGCGTCGAGGCGGACGGGGACGGGGGCGATACCACCGGCGGCGAGGCGTGCGTCGACGATTTTGTCACCTTCGCGTTTGTAGGCGTAGGCGAGTGCCGTGATGGCGAAGTCGATGGATTCGCGGAGGCGCATTTTCATGTAGCCGGTTTTGTAGCCGCTCATTTTGGGCACGACGATTTCGGTGACGATTTCGCCGGGGTTGAGGAGGCCTTTGGCGTCCATGGCGCTGAAGAAGGTGCGGACCGGGATGGATTTTTCGGTCGTGCGAATCGTGGCGTCGAGAGCGAGGAGGACGTTGCTGATGTCGGAGGCGTTGACGGAGTAGCAACCGCAGTTCATACAGCGGCAGGCTTCGGCTTTGGCGTCTTCGCGGCTCAGTGAAGTCGAGTCTTCGCGGGCGAGTGAACGTTCAGCGACGGGTGTGTCGGCTTCGACGTGTGCGGATTTGACGGTGATAAGGTTCAGCCGTAACACGCACGAAATCATAGATCTGCTACGCGGACACATCAAAACACGCATGAAAACATCGATCCGCCACGCCGCTGCATCAAAACACGCATGAAAACATCCATCCACCGCGCGGACTCATGAAAACACGCATGTAAAGACGTGCGGTCCGCACGTCTCCATCGTTACATGCGAGAAAACATCGATCCGCCGCGCGGATGCATCAAAACACGCGTGTAAAGACGTGCGGTCCGCACGTCTCCGTCGTCGCACGCCTGAAATCATCGATCCTCCGCGTGGACGCATCAAAACACGCGTGTAAAGACGTGCGGTCCGCACGTCTCCATCGTTGCACGCATGATATCATCAATCCGCCGCATAGACGCATCGTTGCACACGTGAAATCATTGATCCGTCGCGTATTGACTTATGGTGTTTTCCTATTTGTGGTATATTAAGCACGTTGTGCCTTTGAGCACTTTTCTTTATGCGTTAAAGTTGATTCTGCCATGCTGAAACATATCCAATTGACCAATACCGGCCCCATTGAAAATTTAAATATTGAATTCGCCGATCGTCTGAATCTACTGACGGGCGACAATGGACTCGGAAAGACATTTTTACTCGATATTGCGTGGTGGATTTTAACGCATAAATGGCCGGCAGATATCAACAGTAGGCTGACGGCGGGACGCATGGCGGTGCCCAATGATCGAAAATGTGCAGCCAGAATTGCGTATTCGTATTCCGGTTCCACAAAGAATATAGATGATTCAAGCGAATTTGACCGTCAGCGTCAGGATTGGCCCATCAGACGTGGCCGACCATCCAAACCGGGACTTGTTTTTTACGCCATGGCAGATGGCAGTTTTGCCGTATGGGATCCGGCCAGAAACTATCGCAGTGTGGATGAACCACAGACACGACATTGGGCCTATGTTTTCAGTCCTAAAGAGGTCTGGGATGGGCTGGAGCGCACGGATGGCACTATTTTGTGCAACGGTCTGATTCGCGACTGGGCGAGCTGGCAAAAAGAAAATGGCGAATCATTTGCGTTGTTAAAAAAAGCATTGATCACTTTATCGCCAGATCCAGCGGAATTGCTGGAGCCAGGAGAATTGACGCGCATCAGTCTTGATGATGTTCGAGATATTCCGACGTTGAAAACTGCGTATGGTCAATCTGTTCCGGTGCTTCATGCCTCCTCAGGAATGCGTCGCATTATTGCTCTCGCGTATTTCATGGTCTGGTGTTGGGAGGAACATCGCAAAGCCGCAGATTTGCTCGGCGAAAAACCGGCAACCCAGGTCACGTTTCTTGTCGACGAAGCGGAATCGCATCTTCATCCTAAGTGGCAGCGCAGGATTATTCCTTCGCTCATGCGCGTCATGGATGATTTGATCGAGAAACCGGAAGTTCAATTGATTGTCGTAACACATTCGCCGCTCATCATGGCTTCGGCTGAAACGCTTTTCGACAGCACAAGGGACGCGTGGTTTGACTTTGATCTGGCAGATTATCGTGCAACGCTGACAAGGCGCGACTATGTCCGTCACGGAGAAATCGGCAACTGGCTGACGAGCGAAGCGTTTGATTTGAAAACACAATACAATCTGGAGGCGGAAACTGTAATGACTGAGGCCGTGAAGTCTATGCGTGATCCGGCATTTTCCAAAGAACAAGCGATTGAACTCGATGCAAAGCTTCGCAGCGTGTTGTCAGAAACGGATCCATTTTGGATGCGCTGGCAATTTCTGGCTGAAAAAAAAGGATGGTTTGAATGATACATGTCGAACAACAGCCGGAACCCTCTGATTTTGATGCCAAAGTACGTCAAAAAGGTTTGAAGTGGCTTCAAACGCAAAAAGATAATCCCAATTGGGATTATCATGAATACTGGCGAGACGCATCAGAAGATTTGTATCACGCTTATCACGGTATTTGCGCTTATCTTGCGATTTACATCGAACGTGTGACGGGTGGTGTCACGGTAGACCATTTTAAACCGAAAGCGGCATACCCGGAACTCGCTTATGAATGGTCGAACTATCGCCTGGCATCGCAGCGCGTGAACAGTCGAAAACGCGAATTTGAAGATGTTCTCGATCCTTTTGAAATCGAAAATGAGTGGTTTTATCTGAATTTTCTGAGTGGTGAAGTTTTTGCAAATCCAGGTTTATCTGAGGGCATACGCCAGAAAATAGATCAGACAATCGATCGGTTAAAGCTGAATGATGCTGAATTATGCCGGCTTCGATGCCGCCATTTTTGGGAATATAAGAATCATGAATATACGAGCGAATTTTTAAAGAAACGATCGCCATTTGTATGGGCTGAAGCACACCGACAGGCATTGCTTTAAATATTTAAATATATACAACTCATAAATTACACACGCAGTCTACTCGCATTGTTCTTCGATTTCGTTGATTTTATGCTAAAATCCAACCAAATGAAAAAGCCCTGAATCCAGATTTTTCAAAATCTGTCGTCTATTATCATTCTTTACGATAATGAACTGAAACGCACATCTGCCACATTGTTAACCCCAGAAATACGAAAAAAAATATGATAAATACTTAAAGGAGTTTGGAATATGAGAAATGGAATATTATCACAATTTCTTGATACAGGATGGTATCAAGAAGCCACGTTATTCTATGATAATAATATTTATTGGTTTGAAGGCTCAACCGATTTTTCAACGAACGAGTCGAAAATATCTGTATATCGATGGAAAGCCAAGAATCTTGATAATCTCCATTATCAGTCTTTTGTTAAGCCAAATGGTGAATTTGTTGATTATACAACGGTTTTTAGCGCCAAAGGTAATGATTTTGATTTGTTAAAAAAGCAACTTTTGGAAGCATCTATTTTCAATGGAAAAACATTTTGGCAAGTTGAACGTGAAGTGGCCTGGCTAGAGGATGGAGGAATTATTCAGATAGATAATGGGTAGGCATGAAATCATCAAAAAAAGCCCGCGTATCGGCGAAAGCCGATAGCGGGCGTTGCGGAGGCGTATTCGCATAGCGAATAGCCGGAGCGCAATGATAATAATTCCCTGTAGTGACGGACACTAGCCTTCTTGAGACTTCGTTTTTTGTCTTTCTACACAAGCTTTTATAATGGGAACGATGACTGATATAAACTTGTCACTCCATTCACCTAGAAATTTAGCCATTAGTTTCCAGTTGGTTTCATCCTGCAATTTTACCTGTGATAATGATATGGTAATCTGAGATTGTTTTTTATTATCACCACGATCCCATTGGAGAGGAACGCCAAGTCTTTGTTCAATAGTGCATTTCTGTTTGTAGATGTCATCAAACAGTCTCTTGTTTAAGTCTGAGTTATTTTTGGCAAGGATGAGTTTAACCATGGCTGAATCGTAATTGGCTACGCATGATATATATACGCCGGTAATGCCAATGGAGCCATTTATCCAGTTTTCTTTTGATGGATTGACATTGTTAAATGACAGGTTGTGGCAATATTCACGAATAACAGGTAATGCGTATGTCCAGAACAAACGACGTAGTTCATAGCGTTCTGGCTCAGAGTCATTGGAATTATGACCATCGTTTTCATCACTCAAACAGAAAATGAGATCTGTTGGAGATTCGTGGTATAATGCAAATAACTTTCTCAGGATTCTGATTTTCGCAATCGTTGAATTGTTACGTTCAACATAGATATTTTTATCGATTTGCATGGCTTTTCTGAAGCTAACAGGCGACGTGCTTACCCACTGCGAGAGTTCTTTATCTTCGTTGCTAGTTTTTGACAAAAAGTAAAAGACAGACTGATCCATTTCATGAAGTTGCTTTGTCAGGCACTCCATCATATCAATCCAATTTTTTACAGGAATTTCGTGATCGGATTTGAAACGATATTTAACAATAGTTCTGCCTGTAAAAATAGATTCATCGTCATCCAAAGCATATTCGTCAAAAGTTTTTTGCACTGGAACAAAAGATGTCGTTGGCATTGGCCAAATTTCAATGGCTTCATTCTGTAAAAGACAGTTTCTTGCTTGAAGTTCAGTTTCTGTCCATTTTTCTTGTTCAGCAATCCATTTGTTTAAACAAAGTCCACTGTCTCGATAACCATTTTTTTGATCTCGTTTTTTATCAAACGTAGCATTTTGATACTGTGAATTATAAGCCGTCAATGTTAGATTTGCTAGGCGATTTAACCAGATTGCGTGAATTTCATCGGCCTGTTCGCCCAACTGTTTTCTCCATTCAGGCGTCAAGGTTTGTGGCATGATATGTTCTATAGAATAATCACCATCCATGAAATGACGATAAACGTCTTTATCTTCCTTATTCCGATTTTCAAAGCGTTCAAGGATATAAATCTTATTTTTCGAATTCATATCATAAATAGATCGCGTACATAACTTATCTTGGAACTCTTGGTTAACAGGAAAACGAGCGCGTTCTTTTTTATTGAGCAAAATATATTTATAACGTTCCAGATAGCTTGATTGATTTCCCAGACGTTCAATCTCGCGATGCAAAGACATATAAATTTTATTCAATGCATTTGTTGGCAGTTCACATATATTTCTTCTAAACAAATAATTCTCAGTAATTAAAAATATTTGTGAAACATCTTGATCGCTAAGTCCGTTGTCGTGATGCATACGTAATACTTCAAGAAAGAACGGCCTTGTTACTGTGGTTTCCAGCTGATTTAATCGTGAAATACAAGCATTCAAAGTTTTATTTGTTGAGGATGCTGACAACAGTATATGATAATACTGAGCATATCTGTGCAATTCTTTGAGCAACTCCTCAGTTTTTATATGTCCATTTTGTTGGTAATTTTCAAAAACATAATCTTTAAAAATGGGATAAACTCTTTGTTGGGATGGAATTGATTGCGTTTTAAGACTCAAATAGTCACGGATAAAAGCACCAACATTTAGCGCAGTATTCGCCTCAATGGGTTCCCAATATTTTTTATAATTAGTTTCCTGCTCATGTGCACTCAACCCCATTAATATAAAATTACGAATTTTATCACCTTCATTCAGGTCAAGCCCTGTTGAATTCAGGCTTTCGAAGATAAGCTGCGGATCATCGTCAGAATTGAGCTCAATATTGATGATCATAAGACTGCAAATTGCATCGTACAGCTGGTCAATCGAAACTTCTTCTTTCTGAATTCTAGAATAAAAGTAATTGTAGTTGATGGTAATGTTTGAACCGATTTGGGAATTATTTGGATCATCGAATAATAATCGATAGGCTTCCGCATCGGATTGAATCGGCTTGAGTTTCAATCGAGTTTGGGTTGGCTGGTGTTTATCGATTAAACATTCTTCAAGAATTTCCTGCCCTAAACCTTCTTCATTTGAGTGTAATTTATTATTGTGAAGTAAATTATATATAGCCAGCAGAAGAAGTGAAACTGTAGTCAGACGTTGTTGACCATCAATAATCAGGTACTCTGTATTTCGTCCATTTGGATTATACAGAGATACAATGCTACCGAAAAAGTGTGTTCTTCGTCCATTTTTGATCATTGTAACAAGGTCATTGAAAAGCTGTTTGCATTGTTCTTGTTTCCAACTATAGCTTCGTTGATAAACAGGTACAATGAATCGTTTTTTGCTGCCATCCATAAAATCGATCAATCGCGCTTCACTTCCTTTCATTGAATACCTCCTTATTGATAGACGCTCGAATATCACGAGTTTTTATCCCTCGTTCACGAAAACGCATGCAGCATGTTCGGCAATTAACACGCTGTCTTCTGCATAATACTTTCTTAGATTATCAATATCAATCACGTGTTCACCTTTGTAATTGCGTGAGCCCCCCAAAATAAATCCGCCCGCGTATCGGCGAAAGCCGATAGCGAGCGGTGCGGAGGCGTATTCGCGTAGCGAATAGCCGGAGCGCGTGCCGCGTATTGCCGTAGGCAATAGCGGCCGCACCCATTAAACCAACGAGCGTTTAATTTGCGTCTTGATTTCGACGAGTTTGTAGGCGTTTTCCTTCATCGGGCTGGCGTCGGCGACGGCGAGGTCGGCGGCTTTACTGATGAGGTCATCGGTGAGGGCGCTCGATTTGAGGAGGGCTTCGACGGCGTCGAGGCGGACGGGGACCGGGGCGATACCACCGGCGGCGAGGCGAGCGTCGACGAGTTTGTCACCTTCGCGTTTGTAGGCGTAGGCGAGTGATGTGATGGCGAAGGCGCATTTTCATGTAGCCGGTTTTATAGCCTGAAACCGTTATGAATTTCGACGCCTTCTTCTTCGGCGCGGTGAATTTCTTCGACGGAGGCCCTGATACATCGTTGCACGCGTGGTATCATCGATCCGCCGCGCAAACGCATCGTTGCACGCGTGAAATCATCGATCCGCCGCCCCGCCGCATCGTTGCATGCATGAAATCATCGATCTGCCGCGCGAACGCATCAGTGCACACGTGAAATCATTCATTTGCTGCGAAGCATGCTACGCAGCAATGTAGAAATTATCTTTCAGCTACGCCGCCACATTGTTGCACGTGTGCGTTTACTCTAACCAAACAATTCGGGTTCTGTTTGCTGTAATATCTCGACCAGTACTTTTTCATCCAGATATTGAATACCGTATTCGCCGTTGTATATTTTGTTACTCAATTTGCTTTTATAATAAATGTCCATGGCCTTCGCTAAATCGATCTGACATTGATTGGCGAGGCACTGAATAATGCGTTCATCAAGATCTTCTTTATAGAATTGTTCCAACATTTCAGGCTCAGTCATATTCAACCTCATAGAAGTGATTAAATGATAACGCTTGATCAATTGCGTGCTGGTGTATAAAGGCAATTTGATCGTAATTGGGGTAGACTTTCATCTCCTCAATTGCACGCGATTTATCCCAAAATCCCCTAAAATACATATTTACAACTCGGTAAATCTGATCATCAGCAACTTTTCCGATAATCACATCGAACGATTTGTAATCATCTTTGCCATTTCTGCACGCACAGACGAAATCAAGCCATTCGGAGAGATTGTCTGAAAATGTTCTGCAGTGAAGCTGTTGAAGGATATCCTCATCCAAGTCATAAACATTCACAATTGCTTTAGCAGCATCATCCAGATCGGCTTTACGTTTTGCCCATTTTTCCGCCTGCTGTTGCATTGTTGTGACATAAAATCCTTTGCCAAAATCGAGGTTTCTAAAAGAATGCTCTACATCAGGCTTTTCGACAATCGCTGTTGAACCATGATATACGATCATAAACATTCACCTCGTTTTTGGAGATACATTTGAATATCATTCATAATATATTCGGTTCCCTGTGTGTGCAATATATCGTAATGTGGAACGAGATAATTTTGAATACAGCCACATGCGTTTAGCTTGTTATAAATATAGGATGGCGATTGTTTTGTCGTATTGGCAAGTTCGTGTATCATGTACACAACGAATGAGAATATGTCATGGGGCATGGGTTAGTCTTCCTTGTTAATAACAAGAGATTAAATCTTCTTTCACGTAAACGTGCCGCGCAGGTCAAACTTATGCTGCCTGTTGATAGTCCATGATGAAGATTTTGCTTGCAATATTTTCTATACTCTCGAGCATATCATCAATTTTTTCTAATGTGGATGTTTTGTAATAAATCTCATTACATTGTGGGCAGCGAAAACACGGAACATTTTCAATAATGACATAACAATGTTCTAAATTTGCAAAGTAGACATGTGTTGTTTCCTGCATTTCTTCCATTTTGCAGCTCATGCATTTCATATTAATTTCTCCTTCCTCGTTTTTAAGTCTTCATGCCATTTATCAGAGCTAGGGTAATAAGCGGTTATGATTTTACCCATACTGCCATTGTCACTCATCACTACATGAATTGGTGTACCAGTAGCCGAGTGACCTAAAATTAAACAGCTAGGATAAGGAAAATCCTCAGGATATTGTTCGATGATTTCTCCGTTATTGATAGATGCTCGAATATCACGAGCTTTTATCCCTCGTTCACGAAAACGCATCGCAGCATGTTCGGAAATTAACACGCTGTCTTCTGCATAATACTTTCTTAGATTATCAATATCAATCACGTGTTCACCTTTGTAATTGCGTGAGCCCCCCAAAATAAATCCGCCCGCGTATCGGCGAAAGCCGATAGCGGGCGGTGCGGAGGCGTATTGCCCAAATAGAGACGTGTCGCGACACGTCTCCATTTGGGCAATAGCCGGAGCGGGTGCCGCGTATCCCATGTTGCCGCGTAGCATGCTACGCGGCAACAGAGGATAGCGGCGCCCCCCCAATCATTAAACCAACGAGCGTTTAATCTGCGTCTTGATTTCGACGAGTTTGTAGGCGTTTTCCTTCATCGGGCTGGCGTCGGCGACGGCGAGGTTGGCGGCTTTGCAGATGAGGTCATCGGTGAGGGCGCTCGATTTGAGGAGGGCTTCGACGGCGGCGAGGCGGACGGGGACGGGGGCGATCCCCCCGGCGGCGAGGCGTGCGTCGACGATTTTGTCACCTTCGCGTTTGTAGGCGTAGGCGAGTGATGTGATGGCGAAGTCGATGGATTCGCGCAGGCGCATTTTCATGTAGCCGGTTTTGTAGCCGCTCATTTTGGGCACGACGATTTCGGTGACGATTTCGCCGGGATTGAGGAGGCCTTTGGCGTCCATGGCGCTGAAGAAGGTGCGCGCGGGGATCGATTTTTCGGTCGTGCGGATCGTGGCGTCGAGGGCGAGGAGGACGTTGCTGATGTCGGAGGCGTTGACGGAGTAGCAACCGCAGTTCATGCAGCGGCAGGCTTCGGCTTTGGCGTCTTCGCGGCTCAGCGAGCTGGAATCCTCGCGGGCGAGTGAACGTTCGGCGACGGGTGTGTCGGCTTCGACGTGGGCTTTTTTGACGGCGATGCCATCGACATCGAAGGTGAGGAAGCCTTCGACGGTTTTGCGGGCGGCGTTTTCGCAGCCGAGGAAGCGATTGATGCTTCGGGCGGCGGCGGCACCGTCGCGAATGGCGTTGACGGCGAGTGAGGGACCGCTGGCAGCGTCACCACCGGCGAAGATGCCATCCATGCGCGTTTTCATGGATTCGTCGACTTCGATGAGGTTGCGTGCGCTCTTGAGTTCATCTTTGCGGCTGCCGAGGAAGTCGAGGTCGACTTTCTGGCCAGTGGCGAGGATGATGCAGTCGGAGTTGAAGACGCAGGTGGCGTTTTCGTCGTATTTGGGGGCGAAACGGCCGTTTTCGTCGCGAACGGCGAGGCAGCGTTTGGCTTTGAGGCCTTTGACGTTTTTGTTGTCGTCGGAGATGACGGCACCGAGTCCCCAACCGTTGTGAATTTCGACGCCTTCTTCTTCGGCGCGGTGAATTTCTTCGACGGAGGCGGGCATTTCGTCGCGCTGTTCGAGGCAGACGAGGCGAACTTTTTGGGCACCGAGGCGAACGGCGGTGAGGGCGACGTCCATGGCGACGTTACCGCCACCGCAGACGAGGACTTCTTTGCCGATCTGGCGGCTCATGAATGTTTTGACTTCGACGAGGAAGTTGAGGCCAAACTGGGTGAGGTGTTCGCCTTCGATGCCGAGGATGGGCTGTTTCCATGCGCCGGTATCGAGGAAAACGGCGTTGGAAGCGGCTTTGATGTCGTCGAGGGCAATGTCTTTGCCGACTTCGGTTTTCATCACGAATTCGACGCCCATGCCTTTGATCGCGGCGACGACGTCGCGGACGTAGTGTTTGGGCAGACGATATTCGGGGATGCCGTACATGAGGACGCCGCCGGCTTCTTCCATTTTGTCGTAGATGACGACGCTGTGACCGGCTTTGCGCAGGTTATAAGCGGCGGTGAGGCCAGCGGGGCCGGCGCCGATGATCGCAACTTTTTTGCCCGTTTCGGCTTTGGGTGCGACGTAGAATTTGGCGGCATTGGCGAGGATGTGATCGCCGAGTGCGCGTTCGACGGCATGAATGTTGACGGCATCGCCGTGACCGCACTGGTTGCAATCGGCCTGGCAGTTATGCGGGCAGACGCGGGAAGTCAGCATGGGGAGCGGGTTGTACTGCATGATGATTTCAGCAGCGCCATCCCAGTCGTTTTTGCGGATCAGCGACATATAGCCGGGGATATCGGTGCCAGCGGGGCATTTCGCGGAGCAAGGTGTTGCGCCAGCTTTCATACCGCCCATAATCGAATGATACTGGTTGCGGCCCTGAATGGCGTAGCAGTTTTTACCGTCTTTGCGGGCGCAGTTGAGGCGGCCGCCGACGGAATTGGGATAGCGATAATACCAGCAGCGGACGTCCTGACATATGTTGCCGCCGATCGTTGCGGTGTTGCGAATGATCGGGGTGGCGACGGAGTGCGCAGCTTCGGCGAGTGCGGCGACGTTCGATTTGACGAGATCGCTCGATTCGATGTCGGATAGCTTAGCCATGGCGCCGATCGCGATTGAGTCGCCCATATCCTTGATGTAATCGGCACCGTCGATCGATTTGAGGTTGACGAGCGATTCGGGATAGGCGTTCAAAATGCGGGTTTTGAGGACGCCGAGAAGGTCGGTACCGCCGGCGATGACTTGTGCGCCGTTGGCGGCTGATTTGGAAGCATCTTCAAAGCTTTTTGCATTGATATGATTGAATGATTTCATAAATTAATTCCTCCCTTAGACTTTGCCGAGTGCTTTGAGGATGCGGTTAGGTGTAGCGGGATATTCGTTGATTTCCGCACCGCCGATGGCATTTTCGATGGCCATGAGGACGGCGGCAGGCGCAGCAGCACCCGTGATTTCGCCGATACCGATGGCGCCGAACGGGTTCTTGGTATCCCATTTGGATTCGAGAATGCAGGTGTCGTAGTGCGGCAACTCGTTGAACGGACGCCATTTGTAGTCGATCATGTTCGCCGTGAGTGTACGGCCGATGACGGGGTCGATGACGTGTTCTTCGAGCTGAGCGGTATCCATACCGGCTGAACCGAGTCCGCCTTCGAACTGCATTTTGAGCTCGATCGGGCTGATGATCTGGCCGACGTCGGAAGCGCCGAGGGCGTCGACGATTTTGGCGAGACCGGTTTCGAGGTCGACTTCGACTTCGACGAAGTTCATGACACAGTTGTTGTGCGAGAAGTCGCCTTTGACGCAGCCTTTACCCGTGATCGAGTAATAGAGCGGGCAAATTGCGATCCAGGGAAGTGCGACGGACGGATCATCTTTGCGGAAGACCATCATGTCTTTGGTATCGAGATCGTCGGGGCTGCAGCCCATCTTTTCGGCGGCTTCTTCGAGGAGCAGTTTTTTCGCGGCTTTGGCGGCATCACCGGCGGCACCGCTGTTCGTGATCGTACCGCGAGAACCGGCCAGACCGAAGTCGGCGGGGTTATTGCCCGTATCGGACTGAATGAGCGTGACGACGCTCATGTCGACGTTGAGGATTTCCGCGACGGTCTTGGCGACGGAAAGGCGCTGTCCCATGCCGGATTCAGGCGTGACGCAGTGAACGGTGACCTGGTTATTTTCGAGACGAACATAGGCAAAGCACTCGTCGCTCTGCGGGTCGCCCGACGAATGCAGCGAGAAACCGACGCCGTAAGCTTTGTTGCCTTCGACGCGGGAGGGAACGCCCCAGCCTTTCCAGCGATCGAACCAGCGGAATTTTTCGGCCGCGGCATCAAACGTCTTGGTGTAATCGATTTCGCTGTTGGAATACTTATGACCGGTTCTCCAATAGAATTCGGAACCGGCGTTGCAGAAGTTTTTGCGGAAGAACGTGACCGGATCCATATCGATCTTTCGAAGACCGCGATTGAGCACGTGGAGCAGGCACGATTTGAGTTCCTGACCACCGAAACCACGGGCAATGCCGACGGGCGGCACGTTTGAAACGACGACTTTGGCTTCGAGGTCCCAGTTCTGCGTTTTGTTGAGGACGAGGTGTGTTTCGGCGAGACCTTCTGCGACCTGGCCCTGCGTAAGTTCGGCGCCGACGCCCGTGCTGACGAGCCAATCGCCCTTGACGCTCGTGACCGTGCCGTCTTTCTTGAGGCCGATGGAGCCCATGAATTTATTGCTCAAACGGCGTTCGTAGCAAAGGAGGTGTTCTTCTTTGCTCATCGCATATTTGACGGGCACGCCGGCGACTTTGGCGGCTGCCGCGACGAGGAGTGCCAAATAGCAGAGGGCGTCTTTGTTGCCGTAGCTGCCGCCGCAGTTCGGTACGATCGCGTTGACGCGAGCGCCCGTGGAGAGGCCGAGCAGCTTGCTGACCATGTTCGGGCCCTGCGAAGATGCCCAGCAGGTCAAATGCGAATCATCTTCCCAACGGCAGGCGATGAACGGCGATTCGGGTGCACCCGGGAACGTCGGTTTGTCGTACGACACTTTGCCCGAAACGACGACATCGGCGTCTTTCAAGCCCTGTTCGGCATCGCCTTCGCGGATAAAATAGAAAGGAGGATCGTTGCCTTCAAAATAGCAGCCGGGAGGCAGCTGGTTGTCGTGGAATTTGTGGCCCTTGGCTTCGGGAATTTCGTCGACTTCAAAGAGCTGCGGCGCATCCGGTTTGATCGCGTCTTCGACGTCGTAAACGGCAGGCAAAATCTTATAATCGACTTTGATCAGCTCAAGCGCTTCTTCGGCAATACTTTCGCTCGTCGCCGTGACGACGGCAACCGCATCGCCCGTAAAACGAAGGTGTTTGTCGACAGCCAAACGGCAGCCATTGACGCCGGTTTTCCACTGCGGGCAGTTTTTGTGCGTCAAAACCGAGATTACGCCGGGCATTTTTTCGGCAGCCGAAACGTCGATATCGACGACTTCTGCATGCGGATACGGGCTGCGAAGCACCTTCATGTAACACACGTTCGGGATATAAATGTCATCGCAAAACTGCGCTTTACCCGTTACAATACCAGGACCGTCCTGACGACGGCACGGTTTACCAATATGACGATATTCAGTCATTATTTACCTCCCAGTTTATCAATCGCGTATTTCACCGCTTCCACGACCTGATAATGGCTAATGCATCGGCAGTAATTGCCCGACAGCGCCTCGCCAATTTCCTCTTCCGTCGGATTCGGGTTGGCCATCAGGAGCGCCTTGACCGCAATGATGATGCCCGGCGTGCAGAAACCGCACTGGAACGCGTTTTTCTCCATAAACGCTTCCTGAATCACGTCGAGCTTGCCCGTTTCGCGATCGCGAAGCCCCTCGATCGTCACGATCTTTTTGCCGCCGCATCCGACAGTGAGCATCATGCACGATGCGACAGCCTTATTGTCCATCAAAACCGCGCAGCAGCCACACGCACCTTCGCCGCACGACAGCTTGGTGCCCGTCAATCCCATGCGGTTGCGAAGCGTCTCCACCAGCGTCTCCGACTCGGGGATCTGGCCCAATTTCGTACCGATACTGAACGCATAATCGCGCCCATTTACATGAAGCGTTATTTCGTTCTCCATGAATTTTTCTCCTTGTAATGACATAATACAACGGCCACACTGGCCAATTGACACGGTGTTTGTATAACGATTTTTCCGTATTATTTAAACGCATAAAACTCGGAAATCCGCATATTTCAATATAAATCAGGTTTTCATTCACAACTGAATTGCATGTATCATCTATATATAGTTATAATCCATAAATCATTACAATGACACTTCATACAGTTTCATGAACTGCAAGCAAACCAACGCATTGAGGATGATAATTAAATTGTCATTTTTCTAATGTTCTGTGAATGGTTGCTGTTTTTACATGCGGAAGAACGATTTTAGGCGTGCTTAAGCCGGCCGTATTGGCGAAGCCAATAGGCTGGCTGCGTAGCCGTAGCCGTATTGGCCATCAGGCCAATAGGCGAAGCCACAAAAAAAGCCCGCAGACTTGCGGGCTTTTTTGTGCAATCAATCCATTATTCAGGCACGACGAACACCGGTGCTGCCGGAGCTGTCGAGTCTTTCTTTTTGTTTTTACCAGTCGTTTTGGAATCAGCCGCGACGCCAACGACTTTCGGTTTAGCGGAGTTGATGGAACCATCGGAAGGTTGATCGACGGGGGCAGCCTCTGGGCGTGGGCCGGAGCGATGACTACGTTCGACGACGATCGGATCGAGCGTAATATTTTCGGAGAAGCCACGGCTCATATCAAAAGTGAGGCGTGCAACGTTGTAGCCGTCAGTCGCCACGACGATATCTGCATCGCTATCTGATTTGGGGAACTTCATGTCATAGATCGATGTTACGCCAATGAATTCGCCATCTTTATAGACTTCAGCCTCGCTCGGATTGGAGTGAAGCGTGAACAAAATTGTATTATCAGCGACATCGACCATTGTCTGAGAGAAATCATCGGCCTTGCGAATCGGCTGAGAAATGATGGATTTCGTTTGGTCAGCATCTTGCTTTTTTTGGTTCACGATATCTTTGCTATCTTTGAAAGTCTTGTAGGTATGGTAGAGCCCACTCCCCAAAAGACCGAGTGTCACAATGACGAGTCCACCAATAAAGATTCGGAACGCGGTATTATTTGAGCGCTGAATCACAGAAACACCAGAAAGCGAAGGGTTTGAAATTCTGGAACGAATCGAGCCATCCGCGACATTGATGCTGAGAGAGGAATTGGATACCTGTCCAACTGAAGGATTTGAGCCGCTGACAACCCCAAGACCATTTTGGGACGGAGAACCTGCGACGTTGATATTTTTAGAGGATGAGCTGTCCATGAGTAACTCCCTAAAAAGAGCAAAACAAAACGGAATATACTTTAACGGAAAGCAGCACTAAGGGCAAAGTAATTTAATGATACGCCGCAGATTGACCAGAAAAAAAGCGTAAAAAAAGACCCGATCCAAACGAAGAAAGCGTGAGGATCGGGCTAAAGCTTTTTAGGCGTCCTATTTCGCTTGCGCTCAATACGTCCGCCTCGCGCCGCTTCTCCGGCCTTTGGCCGTCAATACGCGTCGCGCGAAGCGTATGGATTAATCGTCGTAGGAGGCAGCCGGTTTATTGAACTGTTGTTCAGGAGCACGACCATAGAGTTCAACGAGGCTACGGAGACGCGTTGTTGACCAAGGCGCGACGTTGTAGAGCATACGCCAAGCCCAGTTGCCTTTAGCGATACCGGGGACGTTCATACGGGCATCGGAGCCGAGTCCGAAGATATCCTGCACGGTAAGGACGCAGAGTTCGCCGACGGAAGAGAGTGCAGCGGTCATCATCTGCCAATTGATTTCGTTGCCGTCGATAGCGAGGTATCGACGGATGTGATCGCGCTGACCATCGTCAAGGGAGAAGTACCAACCGACGGTCGTATCGTTGTCGTGGGTACCGCAGTAGACGACGGAGTCATGTGTATGCATGTGGAGCGCGTGGTGATCGTTCGCTTCGCCGACGGGGAAACCGAAGTGAATGACGCGCATGCCGGGGAATCCAGCGGATTTGCGGAGTTCATCGACATCGGGCGTAATCGTACCGAGGTCTTCAGCAATGATTTCGAGGTTAGGATAGGCTTTGGCGACGGCATCGAAGAAGGGCTTGCCGGGGCCTTTAACCCAGTGACCATTGACGGCAGTGCGTTCGGTAGCGGGAATGCTCCAGAAAGCTGCGAAGCCACGGAAGTGGTCAATGCGAACGATATCGACGAGGCTCGCGAGCGCGCCGAGGCGACGGAGCCACCAGTCGTAGCCAGTTTCCGCGAGTTTTTTCCAATTGTAGAGAGAATTACCCCAAAGCTGTCCATCTTTAGCGAAGCAATCAGGCGGGCATCCCGAAACGGACCCCGGTTTACCTTCTGCGTCGAGTTCAAAGAGGCTTCGGTTAGCCCAGACGTCAACGGAGTTAAGGGAAACGAAGATAGGCACGTCGCCCATGATTTTAATGCCGTGGTTTGCGCATTCTTCGCGGAGACGTTTCCATTGTTTATAGAAGACGAACTGAGCAAATTTGCGGAGTTCGATTTCATCTTTAAGTTCATTTTGAGCATCGCACAACGCCTGAGCATCGCGATCGCGGAGCCCTTTAGGCCAATTGAGCCAGAGTGGGCCTTCAGGACGCGTGCTTTGCAGGGCATCGAACAGAGTAAAGTCATCTAGCCAGGAAGCTGCATCGACGCAAAAGATAGAGAATTCACGGCGAACGTTTTCGGCATTCCAATGATTGCTAGATTTGAGGCGATCGAGCGCGATACGGAGCTTTGCATCTTTGTAGATACGCGCTGTTTCGAATTCGACGCGGTCGCGTCGTTCGGGTTCGGGATCATCGAGCATATCGTTGTACGAGAGAATGCAAGCGAAGTCGTCACTGCAGAGATCGTCAAGATCGATGAGGCGCGTATTATAAGCCATCGCGCTCGTAGAGTTATAGGGGCATCCGGAGTCGTCCGTAGGAACGAGAGGAAGCATTTGCCAAACAGACTGACCTGCTTGAGCCAAAAAGCGGACAAACTCTCTAGCCGTTGCACCAATACTACCAATACAGGCACGGCCGCCGGGGAGGCTTGTCGGGTGAAGAAGAATACCGCATCTACGCATGATTCTTAATCCTTAAAATTATTCATTGCGGCCCCTATCAAGGGAACCGCAGGTTTACGGTGTAGCCCAAACGCTTGGGACCTAAAGAAAAACGCAAACAACGCGCGAATAAAAAATTCGCACATACTCAAAAATAATGTTTATTATCACACTCGACATAAAACTTCTACGTTCGGTAGGTGTGTGTAGGTAATGAAAATGATTAAACGGATTGGAATCAGTTTGTTAAGTGTTTTTTTGATGAGCACGGCTTGTTTTGCGCAAGACGAACTCACGCCCGCGAGCGATTCCCCGCAAGGTGAAGCTGAAGCTGAATCAAAAAACGAAGTTGGAGCAGAAGTGAGCGCAGCATGGCAACTTGTTTCGATGACGGAATCGCTTGTCATTGAAGTCCAGGGCCACGCAGGCGACTGTGAGGCGATGAAAGGCGCACTCATAGAAGCGTTAAAACGAAACGAAGCGTTTATGAAAAGCTTGGATTATGCGACGGAACAAGCTGACGAAGCAGCGATTAACCGCATTCACGAAAGTGCCGTCAAACTTGGTACGCTGTTAGGGGCATGTTACGACGATCAAGAGCTTCAAAGTATTCTTTCGTATCAGCTGAAAAAATAATTTAAAAAAGTTCTTGACCCTATTTGCATGGGCGTATATAAGCAGCGCCCGTTCGAAGCGGTTAAGCTGCTTGAACGAACGCCAGTGTAGCTCAGTTGGTAGAGCGGCGCATTCGTAATGCGCAGGTCCACGGTCCGAGTCCGTGCACTGGCTTTGACATTCGCTTCGCGAGAATTTTTGCCAGTGTAGCTCAGTTGGTAGAGCGGCGCATTCGTAATGCGCAGGTCCACGGTCCGAGTCCGTGCACTGGCTTTTTTTGTACCCCAATCGACCTGCAGAACGATTCCGCAGGTCTTTTTTTGTTTTTGCTGCGCCTAACCACGACCTAATCTGACTAAATCAGCACACAATTCTAACCAAGGGGCGTTCAATTCACCGCGTCCTTTGTAAAAAACATCTGTTTTTAGCCCACATCATGAATACGTGAAAAAAGTTAAAACTACATGTCGCTTATCACGGGCATTTAACGCGCAAATCTGTTAATTTTTATAGGCTTGTATGCGCATAAAACTGCGTCTTCAAGTGTTTCATAAGTTTTGTATCGGCCCGCGCTATTTTGCGCGAACTGCGCTGTATTTTTTACCCTAAACCCTGAGAAGGAAAGGACAGTAATGAAAAAAATCTGGAAATTCCTGCTCGACAACTCACTCTTGCTCGTCATAGGCGCTGTAATAGCACTCGTTTGGGCAAACTGTGGAGAGTCGGCTTATCACGCTTACCACCATATCCTGGAAGCCCACTTCGACTTCATGGATAATACAATTTTTGGCTCTGATGCCATCGATGAGGTAACCCATCAAAAGATCATCAACGAAGAAGATGGCGGTTTTCTGCTTCAGAAAGGCGCTGTCCTCAAACACTTCGACATTCACTACCTGATCAATGACTTCCTCATGGCCTTCTTTTTTATGTCGGCCGGCAAAGAAATCTTCGAATCCACGTTTCCTGGCGGCGCCCTTCACAATCCCAAACAAGCCGCAACTCCACTTATCGCGACCGCTGGCGGCGTTCTTGGCCCCATCGGCGTTTACTGTCTCATCATCTTCCTTTTTGCTGGCATGCTCGGATTTGGCGAGCAATCGATTACACTCGCAGATGGAACAACGCAGACGCTGAGCGCAGCCTTCCAAGCATCCGACGGTTCGTGGCACAGCCTCTTTAATGGTTGGGCCGTTCCTACAGCTACCGATATCGCCTTCTCTGCAATGATCGCCCGCATTATCTTCGGCGGCCGTCATCCGGCAGTTCCCTTCCTTCTTTTGCTTGCTATCGCCGACGACGCTGTCGGTCTTGTTATCATCGCACTCGTCTTTGGCTCGGGATTTGGTCTCAATACCGTCATCGGCCTTGGCATTACCGTCGCGTGCATGCTGTTCGGTTACTTTGTTCTCAACAAAAAACTCAACTGCAACAACTGGCTGCCTTACTTCGGCCTCATGCTCATCTCCTGGTTCTGCTTTGGTTACGCAGGCATCCATACCTCCCTCGGCTTCATTCCTATCGTCTTTTGTATGCCCCATGCAGCTGAAGACGACGGCGTTCACTCTGATGACGAACGCGGCAAAGAAGACGCGCTTAACAAACTTCAGACCGCGTTTTACGTTCCTACCGAAATCATCCTCGGTCTCTTCGGTTGGGCAAGCGCTGGCGTTGGTCTAACCACAATTGGCTTCCCCACGGCAGCCGTTGCATTCGCCCTGATTCTCGGCAAAACGATCGGTATCTTCACCTTTGGCGGTATCGCCGGCAAAACCCTCGGCTTGCCTGATGGCATGAACTACAAAGACTTGCTCGTCTTGGGTTCCGCTGCCGGTATTGGCTTTACAGTCGCACTCTTCGTTGCTGGTGAAGCATTCCCTGAGGGCGATGTCAAAAATGCCGCGAAACTTGGTGCCCTTCTCTCACTTCTCAGCATGATCGTCGCTTTCGTTCTGTCCAAAATCTGCAAAACAGAACACAGAGCGTAACCTCTTGATTTCAATCTAATTTCAGCCCGCAAGCTTCAACGCTGCGGGCTTTTTTTTTGCCAATTCCAGTCAATAGGTCTTCAAACATACTGAAATTGAAATGATTCATGATCCGTTTGATAGGAAGAAGTCTCCCCCCGAGCGGCTATTGCCTTCGCTATTGGCTTATATAAATTCTGTTGCAACAAATAAAAGCTCTTCAACATGCGCCCGCTCGCTTGGTGCACCCACTGCTTGCCTTCGGCTTCGCGACGCGGGCGATTTTACAGTGATCTTAAGTCTTTTTCATGCCTAGAAACGACTATATATCGATAAAACAAAGCTACCGTAGAGTTATCCGAGTATTGCATGAAAATTTCGTGGGACAGCAGTGATTTTGATTCCATTTTTTTTTACTTTACTAACCAAGATCGGTCGGGTTCATTTTTAGGCAATGAAGCGAAATAATTGAAAAAAAAAATGTCACGAAACACCACCTTGATGGCACTACTCTAAGGAGGAAAACAAGGGGGTTCTCCTCACTGATGGATTAGACTAGAGGAGATGCTGTGATGTTGATGTTTTTTGCGCTTTTATTTCACCTACGCAGCCCACCTATTTTACAACTATCCCGCCCATATTATATGCAGTTGACGAACGCTTATGAGATGCGGCGCAGTATGTTCAAGCAAATTCCTGTGTCACTTGCTCGCTTTCCGTGCGCAGAGAATTTTTGCGGATTTTTTCGGTTTGGCCGCGAATTTTTTTGAGAGAGCTCTCAAAAAAAACTCAGGCGAAGCTGCCGGAGGCGTCTGTCCGGTGAGCAGGCTTGGATAAGCAAACCGGCGGTGGTGGAGGCGGGGGGGGGCCCAAAATTTGGGCCAGACCTCTAGCCTGAACCAAACGAAGTTCAGCTAAAAATCTCGCAAAGCATTACAATTAAACAAAATGCGAGATTCTAAAACAGAAGTTTGTTTTCTAACGTTCAGTCGACGTAGGGCGCGCCGCAGGCTAGAAAGGGTAGCGGCGTATTTGCAAAGCAAATAGCCGCTCAGGGGAAGACCTTCCCCTCACAAAAATGAATATCGACTACACATTAAAGAGGAATTCAACGATATCCCCATCCCTTACTTCGTACTCTTTGCCTTCGACACGATACAGACCACGAGCTTTAACCTCAGACATTTTGCCACCGCATTCCATCAGCGTATCGAAATTACAAACCTGGGCACGAATAAAACCGCGTTCGAAGTCAGAGTGAATTTTGCCGGCAGCCTGAGGCGCTTTCGTACCGCGACGAATCGTCCAAGCACGACACTCTTTTTTGCCATCGGTCAAAAATGAAATCAGGCCTAAAAGCTTGTAACTTGCACGAATCAAACGATCGAGTCCCGATTCTTTAAGACCAAGCTCCTCCATGAACATTTCGCGTTCTTCATCATCGAGCTCCGAAAGTTCCTGTTCGGTCTTGGCACAAATGGGAATTACTTCGGCTTTTTCGACGTCGGCACGCGCCTTGACGCTTTTATAATAGTTATTGTTGAGCGGATCAGAAACACCGGCATCGTCCATATTACAGGCATAGATAATAGGTTTAGCGCTTAAGAGGCCCATTTCTTTAAGCGCATTCTGCTGACCTTCATCTTTGACATCAAACCCAAAAGTACGTGCAGATTTGCCTTCGCCGAGGTGTGCACAAAGCGCTTCGAGCCAAACAACTTCGGCTTTGGCGTCTTTGTTGGTACGCGCCATTTTGGTCATCTTTTCAACGCGCTTCGTCACAACGTCCAAGTCCGAGAGGATGAGTTCCATATCGATGGTTTCAATATCGCCATCGGGATCAACAGCAACAGGTTTCGTCGCATCTTCGACAACGTGAAGAATTGAATCATCATCAAAGCAGCGAACAACGTGCACGATTGCATCACAGCTGCGAATATTGCCTAAAAACTGATTGCCAAGACCAGCTCCCTGGGAAGCACCTTTGACGAGACCAGCAATATCGACAAATTCAACAACGGCAGGTGTACGCTTATCGGGTGACCAGATCTCACAAAGTTTGTCGAGACGTTCATCGGGTACAGCAACGATACCGACGTTAGGATCGATGGTGCAGAAAGGATAATTTGCAGCTTCGGCATTCGCCGTACCGGTAATCGCATTAAAAAGGGTACTTTTGCCGACATTTGGCAGACCCACAATTCCTAATTTCATCCCAAACCTCTTATGCGCTACAAACAGCGGCGCTACATCTATTGACGTTTTAACTATGCGCTCTTTGCGCATCGAAAACCTAAACCCTAATCCTGGATGGCATACAAAAACGCTACATCCAACAAAAAGCGGCGCTCTTTATCACGAATCTACAAACTTAACCAGAGCCGTCATAGCGCCATTTTCTTGCCGTCAAACTTCAATTCACCTACAATACTACGCTTTTGTGCGTGCACAGCGCTTCTGTGCCGTATTTAATTTCTAATTTCGCCATTTTTAAGTGAGGATAAATATGGAACCCGGACTCGTACAAGCCCTTTCTAAAAATTACTCCGGCGATCAACGCCGTGAACTTCGTGGACTGGCCCACGACCTTAATCCCATTGTCAACGTTGGTATGCAAGGGGTGACCGATGCGCTCGTCGCTCAAGTCAACCAGGCACTTTATGACCACGAACTCATTAAAGTTAAAGTCATTGGTACTTTTGAAGGCACCCTTGATGAAGTCGCCAAAGCACTCACCGAAAAAACAACAGCAGCCTGCGTTCAACAGATTGGCCGCATTCTCGTGTTTTACAAACCCAATCCCGACGAACCTAAGATCGTTTTAACCTCCAAACCCCTCAAAAAAACGCAAGCCACCAAAGCCGCTGCTAAAACAAAAAATCGCTAAACCACATTTAAAGCATGCTGCGTCGTTTAGTGGCAAAGCATCTTTCAAACATGCTTAAACATCATGCTTAGGCATCGTGGGCATAGAGGAAACGGCACATCCTCATAACCCAAACGTAGATTTGAGGATTCATAGATAAACCGACTGTGCGTGCTTTCGCACGCACGCTACCCTCAAAATGCGCTGCAGACACCAAAGGATTTTTATTATGATCCACATCACCGTTGATCCAGACTGGCCCAGTGAACGCCAGGTAGGCCGCGCTGCTGAAATTATCAAAAATGGCGGACTTGTCGTCTATCCCACCGATACGATCTATGGTCTTGGGTGCGATATCATGCACAAAAAATCTGTCGAAAAAGTCTATCAAATGAAAGGAAAAGCCCGCAAAATGCCCCTATCCTTCATTTGCCCTGATCTAAGCGATATCGCTCGCTATGCCGTTGTATCGAACATTGCCTATCGCCTAATGAAACGCATCCTCCCTGGACCCTACACGATCATTTTGCCCGCAACACGCGAAGTTCCACGCCTAATGCAAAGCAAAACTGCCACTGTAGGTATCCGCGTACCAGATCATCCTGTAACGCAGATGTTGATGCGCCAACTTGAGGCTCCGATCGTGACGACAAGCGTTCCGTCACCCGAACAGACACAGTTTGACGACCCAGATCTCATTGCAGAACGTTTACCTTTTTTGGATGCCATCATCGACTGCGGCCTAATTGCGCCACAACCTTCGACCGTCATCGATCTAACCACAAATGCTCCACGCCTACTCCGCATGGGCAAAGGTTCGATCGATCAGATTCCTGACATCGAAATCGTCGAGGACTAGTCTTAAGCTTTTCAAATCACATGATCGTCATGCTTGCTAAACGCATGTTCTCTCATAAGTGATTTGTATTCGTTGCCGTCCCACAAAAAATATTCACAGACTGCAACAAAATAAACTCAATATCAATGGATATTCACGCCACATTAGTCCTGCGGATGATCCCACGGGGTGGCATATCTCGGCCGCCCCATGAAATTTTACGTGCTTACAAACTTAGGACGATTAAGTCGTTATGGTGATTTAGTACAAAAACTGTGTGATGATATATAAAATCAACGTTATTTATTCATCATCTTCGTTTGTATGAGCATCCATGTTTAGTTTCGATGTAATATCAACGTTTATTGCATCGTTTTCATAATATGCATTCAAATCTAAACGGGTGAACATTCTATTATAAATATATCTAGTAGCATTTTTATTGAGCGTCCCTTCGATAAACGATGAACTTTGACGTACCGGCTTCAAGAGCGTCAAATCAACCTTATGGTCCGACATGAAGAACTCCTGTCCTTTGTAATAAACCACTCCGTAATCGCCGCCCAATTGACCTTCTTGCGGAACATTATGTATGTCCATTGCATCCATCCACTCCATAGGATTGCCAACTGAGTGAAATATTAAACGTCTATCACTCAAATCAAATATGCCTTCCACAACCGTCGTACTTAAAAGCTGAGGCTCGATCCTACGTAGATCATTAAACAATACTGAAACCTCTGAAACTATATTTGCTAAAGGCGTACACTTATATTGCTTTATCAAAAGCTCCATTAGCGACATGAACACTTTCTTTAAATTGATACCTACAGAACCAGCCATTTCTTCGCTGTCTGTATAATGAATATCGTGCGGCACGACGAGCCCGGCTATATACTCAGACGTTTCTTTGGATTCGATGGGATACTTGATATTGAGTGAAAGCGTTCCATCATCAGCTGCATTGAAAACTGCTACTACAGTTTTGATGCCACCCCATAACGATTCAACCTCTTGAATACAAACATCATCACTCCAGACACTATAGCCTAGCTTATGCATGAGCTCATCAAGATTGCCATCTTCATAATATTGTTCACACTCTGCTTCGTGTTCATCTTTCCAACAATAACGGCGTACCTCATCGTTATCAGATCCTCTGCTAAACGGTTGTTGAACAAGAGCGCGATAGAGTGCACTGTTATCCATCCAATAGTTAGCAACAGCTGCGTTCTCTAAGAACTTAGATCGATCAAAAGGCTTAGCCGCTTTGTGGGGCACTTCAGCAAGTTCTTGGAGTGAAGATACCACGCTCAGCGTAAGCAAGCCATCATCGGCACGCGCCGCCACGATCACTGGTTCAACATTAGACGACATATAAGCCCAGCCATTCACATGATCGGTAATACGCTCATGGAAAAAATCACTCAAGAAGATCTCAATTCCCTGCTGAGCAAGCTCTGAATCTGCAATGGTCACGTGAAAAGTTAAGCCATGATCGTCGACATAAGCTACTGCTTTCGTTTGATCGAGCGGCAAAAAACCATATTTTACGAGCGTATCGTCAAGGCTATCACCTAACATCATTATAGAATCGTATTCTTCTATGAACGATTTGAGTTCTTCCGAAAAATCAATATTATCATCACGATCATAGAACAAGCTTTCACGCATCGCATTCGCATACAGACAAGTGCAGTCATTTTGGTTTTGAGCACTGCTACAGTCGATATCTTTGGCAAGTGCCCGCAGCGATTCTATAGAAGGATTTGTCCAACAAGTCGCCAAAAAATCGTCGTACCTCTGAGCGAGCGGCTCGTAATAGGCAATCTGATTGGTCAAATGCTCTGATGATTCAACCTCGAGCTCTGCGGATAATTCTTCATAGACCTCTTTGTAGCGATTGAATTGAATACTATAAATTTCATTTTCCATCCTGCTTTCAAAAACAGACTTTCGCTCCATCGCATCTTCCATGATGTCACGATTAATCTTATCTATGATCGGAGCTGGAACGCGATTGAGCTCGGCTGCAATCGCAGCGGTGCTGGGTATATAAGCCACTAAGGGATTGTCAGTTCTCAAATTCGAAGCATTATTGATAGATTTATTGCCACACCCAGCTGAGCTTAGGGCTAATAACAAAGACAGTGAAATGATAACTTTATTTTTAGACATAAATTTTCCTAAGTATATACGTTAACAAAACGTCACTTATTACAAAAAGATAAGTTTCATAACATTATTCAATGTCAATATAACAAATCAGTTTGCGGGCGCTTCGCATTCGCTGAAATCAAACCCAGAGCAGTTTACCAAACACTTCAGTGTTCCCTTATAACCCGGCCCAAGAGACGCACAAGATTTGCCTTTTAGATCGCCTGGATCGCAAACTTCATTGTAATTATGCGTACCGTTCGTTCCGTTGTCGACCTGACCGTTGCCGCAAATCGACGTGTTTGTACAAAATGCATAGCTATACTTGCAAAGACGCGTACAAACGACCTTACCTTTTGATCCGGGACCAAAGGCATCTTCACACGTTTTATAATAGGATTGCGGTGCCGAAGGATCACACTCTTCGCCTAAATCAGCATCGAGTATCCCATTGCCACAATGATCAGGCACAACACAGCCTGAATCTTCCCAACGACACATTTCATTGCAAGCTCGAACGCCCTCGGTGCCAACACTGTACGAAGCACTGCAGTTCAATTTTTCACCATAATCATATTTGGTATCACATTTTTCATTGATCTGAACCGACCCGTTGCCACACGTCAGTGGCGCAGTGCAGCTCGATTTGTCAAAATGCAAACAAGTCGAATCGCATTTAAGCTCACCTTCAGAACCAGGCCCAAAAATTGACTTGCACGTATAATGCATCCCATCTCGAATCAGCTCTCCATCGCACAATTCGCCGTCATCCAAAACGCCGTTGCCACACAAACCCGTGTCGGGCCCTTTGCAATCTGATTCGTCATAACCACTGCAGTCGTCTTTGCACTTAAGTATACCCGTATAGCCAAGCCCCAATGAAGCACAGTTTCGATCATTCATAATGCCTACATCGCAGACTTCGCCATCGTCCAAAACGCCGTTGCCACAAGCACTAGAATTGACCACACAAGCCGTCGAATCGATTTTACACTGTGCATTACAAACCAAACTACCCGTCGCACCCTCACCTACGTAGTCTGCACACGTTTTGGCTCCAAAGTTCATACCATCGCATTCTTCGCCAGCATCTATCGAACCGTCTCCACAAACACAATCTGGCTCAGATTTACAGTTTCCATCATCGCATGCATAAAATGCGGGAACAATAAGTGCGAGTGCCAAATAAATAAGACCACGTTTTGAATTTCTCATATACTTACCTCTGCTATCCACGAAAACGCCATAACAAGCATAAATGTTATTTTTTATAATAGCGAAACTCTCTACAGATTACATCTATTATTTACATCTCATTATTTTATTTTGGTGGGGGAAGTGTCCCCCTGAGCGTCTATCCTCTTCGCGCCTACTGCGCTTCGAGGATACGCCGCTACCCCCTCTCGCCATGCGGCGCGCCCTTGCCAAAGACAATCTAAAGCGGCTCGAACATTGATTTTTCTCCATTTTAGGTCTTGACGGAACAACTTTTTTTATGAGCAAATGCCTTTTTGTATTAACAAAAGACAAACTTGGTTTTATTAATACTGTACAAAAAGGAGAAGCTCATGAAATTTGTTTCGAAACTTTTGCTTTTGGCATCCTTGTTTGCCGCATCTGGCATGTTGGGATGCAAAGGTTATGACACCATCACGTTCGGTACTTACGAACAAGACAACGACACGGCAAACGGCAAAGAACCCATTTCGTGGCGCGTACTCGAAAAAAACGATAAAGGGCAATATCTCGTCATTAGCGAAAAAGTCCTCGACGCCAAAGCGTTCGACCCAGAATCTAATGGCGGTATACGTGATGAGGCGAACATTGGCTGGGATAAGAGCACGATTCGCTCATGGTTAAACGGCTATGGCGTAAGCGAAAATAAACAGGGGGAAGATTTTACGTCGAATAGCTTTATTGACACAGCATTTACTGCCGAAGAAAAAGCAAAGATCATCACACCGCCTAACAATGCAATGAGCGATAAGATCTTTTTACTTAGCCAAAAAGAAGTAAATACTTACTTCAAGGATAGCAAAGATTACGCAGCAGATGCCACGCCTTATGCCATCAAAAAAGGTTTGAATGTTCTTGGTTCCAGTTCTGATAAATCAACACACGATGGCTCATGTGCAGAGGCTCACTGCATAGCCGGTTGGTGGCTCAGATCTTCCACCTCTGAATGGACTGAAAAAGTTAGCATGTTTGGCACTATTTCTAACCACGACACCAAAAATAGAGATCGACACGTCGGCGTTCGTCCTGTTTTATGGATAACGCCCTAACCAATAGTCTTTTCACCCCTAACGACAGACCGTCGTACGCTCGCTTAACAAAGCCACTGCGTAAATAGAATGAAGCCTAAACCGTCTGTCAAAGGCTCACATAGCGAAGCCGAAGGCAATCAATGAGCACTCTCGACGAGCGAGCACTGGAAATCCAAAGGGGCGGCGTATCGTGGCCGCCCCTTTAGGCCATCCGTCCTTACCAAATACGACCTGACGCTATTTAAATGTTTTTTATGCAGTTTAGGTCTTGACGGAACAGCTTTTTTATTAACATATATTATATAAAATATAATCTGGTATCATTTTATAATACAGTTCAAAAAAGGAGAAGCTCATAAAATTTGTTTAAAATTATATGCAATTAGCATCCTAATTTGCTGCATCTAGCACGCTAAACTGTAAATATTATGATATCATTGATCACGATATATCCTAATATAAACACGAGCTAAATTTTGAGTTTAAACTTTGAAATAAGAAAGAAAATCCATTATAATAAACCCACCATAATAAGAAAACTCACTACTGTCCAACGAAATTTTCATAGAATACTCTGATAACTCTACAGTAGCTTTGTTTTATCGATATATATTCATTTCTAAACATGAAATAGACTTAAAATTATTGTAAATAGCGCGTTGCAAAGCTAAAGGCAAGCAACGCGCGCATTGGGCGAGTGGGCGGGAGCGAAAATGACTTTCCAATCCTTGATTGGCTATGCCTTAGGGAAGGAATGACCTACCAAACACCAAAAGGACGTTTTTGCGCACTCGAAAGGCGGAGTTCGACAGACGCACCGAGTGCGTCGTTCAAAACGCGTTTAAAGATCTCGGGGATAAACTTTTCGGTATCGTAATGCCCCGCATCAATAAGTGCCAATCCACGTCGATTAGCGTTATCAAAATCGTGATGCCCGCAGTCGCCCGTAATAAAAGCGTCAATATCAGCACCACAGCGCGTGTAATATCGTGCACCTGCCCCATTCATGATCGCAACGCGACGAATCAATTTGTCTGCATCACCACTTGCGCGGAGCGAATCAATCCCCCACAACGCTTTGATATGCGCGATGAAATCTTTGAGTACCATCGGTTGGGGAAGTGAACCGGTCATACCAAAGCCATATTGGTCAGTCATGCCATGCACAGGCGATTCGAGTTTAAAGACATCATAAGCTGGCTCTTCATACGGATGCGCAGCTAACATGGCCCGTGTCACGGCTGAAAGCTGCTGACCCGACACGACCATTTCGAGTCGAATCTCAGCTACACGCTCGACAGAACCAGGTTCTCCAATCGCGGGATGAGATGCTTCACCACACGTAAAACAGCCCGTACCGGACGCACGAAATGACACATCGCTGTAGTCACCGACACAGCCAGCCCCCGCATGATGCATGGATTCAGCCACTTTATCTGCATCCGCTTCGGGTACAAACACAACGATCTTATAGGCACTGAAGGCTTCATGCTTGAGAAGAATCGCACGATCCGTCAGTTGAAGATCATCGCAAAGTTTTTGGTTAATGGCATGGGGCGCACTATCAAGATTCGTATGTGCCGCCATCAGTGCAATATGGGCTTCAGCGAGTTCGAGCAGCATGCGCCCGTCTGCCGATTCGTCCGTCAAAGATTTTAGGGGTTTAAAGATAAATGGATGATGGGTTAAAATAAGATTCACGCCTTGCGTCAGAGCTTCCTGAACGACTTCCGGCGTCAATTCTAGCGCCAGCAATACACGCGTGACTTCCGATTCCAAACGGCCCAACTGAAGTCCAGGATTATCCCAGTCTTCAGCCCCCTGAACGGGAAAGTGCTGTTGAATGATCGATCGAATTCTGCGAACCGTAACCATAGCAATACTCCTCATGGCTTCAGCAAAAAAAAATACCCAAGCGGCCTCGAAAAAGGCCGACAATGATGCAGATAAGAATACCGCTTCTACGAAAAAAAAAGGAACACAGCGCGCAAAAAGTTCAAATCGCGGCAAAACAGACACAAAAGCCCCTCATAAGACGCAAAAGTCTTCCAAGCGCAAACCAAGTGCCTCGCGGGCTTCTATTCTAGCGCGTTCAATCCTGCTCGCCGCAATGATCCTCTGCAGTGCTTTTGTACTCCTGTTTGATGTAGATACCGTAAACACCGTTGCGATGCAGCCAACGCTCAACAAGGGCGACCTCGTTCTGTCCTGGGCTCCCGTATTTATCAAACCGAAGCTCGAAGAAGGACAGGTTTATTTGTTAAAGGTCAACCCAAAATCTAAAACGCCAAATTTTATGAGGGCCATCGCCTGCAACGGACAAACCGTTTCGTACAAAGAGGATATCCTCAAACTCAATGGCAAACCGATTGAGCGTCTTCCGCTGACGAACGACGCGATCACGCGCCCCAAAGATGAACCTGAAATCTGGCGCGAATCGCTTGCCAATGGCACCTCGTGGCGCGTCATGATTCCACAAAATCCCATCATCGGTGGCGAAACAGGAACGCTAACCCCCGAACCCGGCGCCTGTTTTATGGCAGGCGATAATCGCATGTCTTCATTCGATTCGCGTCACATCGGAGCTATTAAACAGGAAGATACAGTTGGCCGCGCTATGTTCATAATAAAGTCATCCAAGTCTGATGGACTCATCGGCTCTTTTCTAAAGTTTTTATAAAGATATGAATTAAATCAAAGGAGGCAATTATATTGTCGTTTCATCATGTCATAACGCGCACGAAGCGCGTTATGTTTTATTGTCAGGAGATTGAATGAAAAAGTTCACACTCTTTCCCAAGATGTCGCTGCCCGGCAAGATCGTCACAGTGCTGTCTTATCTGATCGTAGGCATGTGTCTGCTCATGCTGATCACAGGCATTATCGTCAGAGACAACAGTCCGGCAGCTGCGCAGGTCGTTGAACCAACGATCGAAGCGCCCGCGATTGCAGCCGAAACGCCTGAAGCAGTGACAGCACCCCACGAATCAACCGAAACACCTACGTCCCCCGCCATCGACCAAGCCGCACAAGCAGCTGTCGACAGCGCAGCTAAAGCAGCAGCCGACGGCGCCCTTAACAGCGCTGCTCAAGCAACCGCAAACGACGCTGCTCAAGCAACCGCAAACGACACTGCTCAAGCAACCGCAAACGACGCCCTTAACAGCGCCGCTCAAGTCGACGATGCAAACGCTGTAGCCCAAGACCAAGCCAAACAACCTGCCACACCAGAATCTGATTATTACGTTGCACCCGGTGCTGCTAAAGCTCAATCAGACATTCTCATCGAACGCAAAAAAGCGGAAGACACCACTGGCCTTGCCGGCCGCCTGATGAGCATTGTCGGCATTTTAGGCTTTCTCGGCATTGCCTATGTCATGAGCAACAACCGCAAAAAGATCCTCTGGAAGCTCGTTGCCATCGGTACAATTTTGCAGCTTTTGTTCGCAATGTTCATTTTATGGACCCCTGTCGGCAAAGCGATCTTCGCGGTGTTAAACGATGGCATTACGGTGCTTCTCGACTTTACCAAGGCAGGCTCTTCGTTCTTATTCGCGAGCTACGTCAGCGGTACGATCGAATCAGCCAACGTACACACGGCCATGAGCATTTTACCGCCGATCATCTTCTTCAGCTCGCTCATGACAGTCTTGTACCACCTCGGCGTCATGCAGTGGATCGTCAAAGGGCTAGCCGCCGTCATGGTCCGCTTTATGGGTACATCTGGTTCCGAGACGCTTTCGGCCGTATCCAATATCTTCGTCGGTCAGACGGAAGCACCTTTAGTCGTTAAACCGTACGTCAAAACGATGACTAAATCGGAACTCTTTGCCGTCATGACGGGTGGTTTTGCAACGGTCGCTGGCGGCGTCATGGCTTCGTACGTGGCTATGCTTCAGCCTTACTTCCCCGATATTGCCGGTCACATGATCGCCGCAAGCGTTATGAGCGCCCCTGCAACGCTCGTCGTCGCCAAAATGATCTTCCCCGAAACCGAAGAATCTGAAACGCGCGGCGAATACAAACTCGACAACCTAAAACAAGACGCCAACGTCATCGACGCTGCTGCCCGTGGTGCATCCGAAGGTATGCAACTCGCTATCAACGTCGCAGCCATGTTGATCGCCTTCGTTGCCATCATTGCGTTGATCAACTTTTTCCTTGGTCTTCCCAGCCGAACCTTTAACGCAAACACTTACCAACACGTCGAAGGCTACGTCATTTCTTCGGGCGAAAAAATGCCCGATAACTGCAGCAATCCCTACACGACAAGCGATACACTCGCCTGTACGCATATCGGCCTCATGACCATTGCTAAGGCAAACGGCATTGCGCTAGACGAGAGCATTACCGCACTTTCAGACGATCAAAATAAACGCATTGAGCAGATTGAAACGGCATACAACGAGATCGTACCTCGCGTTGGCGGATCGCTGGATAACACGCGCATGTTCAAAGACTGCCGAGATAACCATAATATCGCAGCATGTGGTGCTGTCCTCGCTACGACACAAAATAAAGCTTGGACACCCTCACTCGAAAAAGAACGCGTAATTCCACTCATATCGCTCGAATATCTGTTGGGATGGCTTTTCTTCCCGATCGCTTTTTTAATGGGCGTACCTAGTTCGGATTGTTTCTTAGTAGGACAGCTTTTGGGCGAAAAGATGGGGATCAACGAGTTTGTGGCCTATTTGCACTTGGCTAACATTATGGAAAATCTGTCATACCGCAGTATCGTCATTTCGACGTACGCCTTGTGCGGCTTTGCAAACTTCGGTTCAATTGCAATCCAAATTGGTGGCATCGGCGGTATGGCGCCAGAAAGACGTGCTGACCTCGCAAAAATGGGCATTAAAGCCATGATCGCCGGTTCGATTGCCGCTTTTATGACGGCTACAATTGCCGGTGCCCTCGTCTAAACTCATAAAAAAGTTGACCTATTTTGTAATACGTCATATACACGCGCGGCTTTTAACCGCGCGCAATTTTTTGTGCGTGTCGTTCCTATTGCTTCATGGCGATAACGAAATCGCCGATTCTTATAGAGAGGTTCCAAATGAAGAACGGTATTCATCCTGATTATAAACCCGCCAAAATTACATGTGCCTGCGGTAACGTCATTGAAACGCGCTCCACGCTCGGCGACTACAACGTCGAAATCTGCTCTGCTTGCCATCCCCTTTTCACTGGCAAACAGAAAATGATCGACACGGCCGGCCGCGTTGAACGCTTCAACAAAAAATATAACCGTACGTCCAAGTAGTTTATCTGCATATAAGCCCCATCGCGACGACAAAAATCCCGCGATGGGGCTTTTTGCATTTTTAGCCCGGTTTTCTCCGCTACTCAAAATGCATCCTATAAGCTTCTACTAAACGATGTAGCACCCTACATCGTCTTCCTCTTCTTCTTACCTCGACCAAATTACGTTACGACGAATGAATGCGCTTGTCGCGTGAGCGAGGGGGTAGCGGCGTATCCTCTCGGCAGCAAAGGGTGATGCGAAGAAACGAGCGCGAAGCAAACGCGTGACGAAACACAGAATCGTGATGTTGACGACAAAGCAGCCCCTTTGCCAAAGAGGATAGACGCTCAGGGGGACACTTCCCCCACCCACACCCAATACATCCATCGCAAGACGCAAAACACCATGTCGCGCCAAAGCTGCGAACAACCTCACTTATATCCGCCTTCAGCGTAACCTAAACCTTTATCTAAATATAACCGATGAGCTCAAAACTTCTCTCAAAACTCGAAGCCCTCGAAAGACGATACCAAGATCTCAGCCACAGTTTGGCCGACCCCGACGTCGTTTCGAACCCCACGAAATTTAATCAGTATGCCCGCGAACGCGCCGAGATGGAACCAATCGTCCTCGCGTATCAGGATCTCCAAAAGACCGAAAAAAACATCGCCGATAACGAGGAACTTCTGAGCATGGAAGAAGATCCCGAGATGCGTTCGATGATCAAAGAAGACATCAACAATCTCGAACAAGAAGCTTCGCGTCAACGCGACGAACTCCAGGTCATGATGCTCCCCAAAGACCCGATGGACGAGCGCAACATTATTCTCGAAGTCCGCGCTGGCACCGGCGGTGACGAAGCTTCTCTGTTTGCAGGCGATATTTTCGAAATGTACGTTCGCTATGCAAACAAAATGAAGTGGAAAGTTGAAATCATCGACGAATCCGAAGGCACTTCGGGCGGCTATAAAGAAGTCGTCGCCATGATCAGCGGCAATGCCGTTTACGCAAATATGAAATTTGAAGCCGGCACACACCGCGTTCAACGCGTACCTGCAACCGAAGCCCAGGGCCGAATTCACACGTCCGCATGCACCGTCGCTATTCTGCCTGAAGCCCAGGACGTCGACCTTAAAATCGATGAAAAAGACCTCCGCATCGATATCTATCGTTCTAGCGGCGCCGGCGGTCAGCACGTTAACAAAACCTCTTCGGCTATCCGAATCACGCACATTCCGACAAACACCGTCGTCACATGTCAGGATGAACGTTCGCAGCACAAGAATAAAGAAAAAGCCATGAAGGTACTCGCGAGCCGCCTTTATGACGCTCAGCGCTCCAAACTTGACTCCGAACGCGCCGACGCACGTAAATCCATGGTCGGCTCCGGTGACCGCTCCGAACGCATCCGCACTTACAATTATCCCGAAAACCGCATCACCGATCACCGTATCAACTTTACTATTTATAAACTTGATACCATCGTCAAAACCGGTGAGCTTAATCTCGTGATTGAACCGCTCAAAACAGCGGAACATCTCGAAAAACTTAACGCGCAAGAAGCGGAATAATATAAAAGAGCCTCGAATCCTTCGGGGCTTTCTTTTTGCCGAAAGTTCTGTAATCTCGCCTAAATGTCGTGAGAGGATTCACGGCTAACCTAAAATATTTAATCGATTATATATCATCATCAATGAGGATCATGGAGGATCAACGATGAAATGCAAGCCCATCGGCCAATTCGCCCTTTTTGCCGCGCTTTGCTTGAGCACAGGATGTTCCGCACACTCAGCAATCGACGAGGATGCACGCCAACAGCGTAGTTTAGTCCACGTTGACATGCCGGTCGAAGCCCAACAACAGGCAACACCTAAAACCGATGGGCCTATCCTCTTGGGTTCACTCCAAAAAAAAGATGTCTGCACGACACTTCTGCCCGACGGCCCCGTGTTTTCTCAACCAGCAGCGCAATCCGCATGGAACCTCTTCGCTGCGCAAAAATATAGTGATGCGGCTAAGGGGTTCGAAGCTGCACTCAAAACCGAACCCAAACTCTCCACAGCCGACACACAGCGCGTCTACTTTTTATGCGCTCAGGCGCTTAGCAAATCCTCTTCGCCCGAAGACAAAAATCGCGCTGTCGATTATATGAAGCTCGCTTTTAAAGCAGATGCCAGTCTGACGCGCACAGCCGCTGTTTATGGCACACAAATGAGCTTCGATGCCAAACGTTGGAAGGATACCGTCGATTTCGCCGACGCACTTTTGAGCATCGATGACTACCGCACTTACCGCGCGATCGCGCTCACAAACATGGGACAATATGACGCCGCTGCCGCTGAGTTCGAACGCCTCGAAAAATTTCCTAAAAATCTACGCTTAACAGCGCTCGAAGCACGTGCGCGCGCCCAAGACGAAACGGCCCAACACAAAGCCGCACTCGAAACCTATCGACGCATCTACGAAATCGATCCTAACTCCGCACAAGGTCAACTCGCCCAGGAAGCCATCATGGCCCAAAAAGATTCGTGGCCCAAAGGCTTCGAATTTCCACGCGCTGCCGCTAAACCCGATACTTCCAAATCAGCTCGCGAACAGGCTGCCGCACACTTCAATGCACATCGCTCCGAACAAGCCATTGCAGCCTACACCAAGCTCCTCAAAACCGATAAAGCTAAAAAAGATACTTCGAATATCTGCGACGATCTCTACGCCATCGCTCGCAGCCACGTCAAACTACGACAGCACTCCAAATCTATCCCCTTCTTTTCGGAAGCGCTCAACACCTGCAAAAAAACCGATCTTCACATCAAAATTTTGTACACAGGTGCAAAAGCCGCTTGGAATGCTGGACAAAATTCGACAGCCCTCGATTGGTATCAACAGATCATCGACGATTATGCCTCGCACTCCTACGCCGACGATGCCTATAATTATCAGGCGCTTATCCTAAACGGCATGGGTAAAGCCGATGAAGCCCGCGACAAACTTCAGGCACAAATCAAAACTTACCCTGACGGCGATATGGCCAAAGATGCTTATTGGGCCCTACTGCAAGATCTCTATGAGCGCGGCCTCTTTGAAGATGCTGTTAAATTCGTCGACGCAAACATCGCACACTCCGGCGAAGACGACCTCTATACGCAAGGACGTCTGCGTTACTTCCAAGCTCGTGCCTACGAACACCTCAACAATGCCTCGCAAGCGACATCAAATTACCTCGCGATCCTCGAGCAATACCCGCTTTCTTATTATGCAATGCTCTCGCTCGGACGACTCGAAGCCACGAATCCCGATCAGGCTAAAAATTGGATCGAATCTTTTAGATCCACTGTCTATACGCCCGAAAACGCCCACGATTATTGCTTTTCCGCAGTTTCGACTGACCCTCGATTCGATGCCGTTCGACAGCTCGTTCACATGAACTATTATAATGATGCCCTCGACGAGCTCGCGCCTCTCATCGACAGCGCCGATAAACCCACGGCCTACGAAGCTAAACTCGCGCGCGCTATGATTCTCCAAAAGCTCAATCGCTTCTCAGATAGCGCCAGACTCGCGGCATCCCTCATCACCCCATCCGAAGATCTCCCCCGCCATACTTACGCCGCGTGGGTGCTCGCCTATCCCATGCCGTGGAAAACTCATGTTTCGAACGCTGCAAAAAATAATATCGATCTCTTTTATACAACGTATGCAATCATGCGCGAAGAAAGTTATTATAATCCTAAAGCTGAATCTTCGGCTAATGCACGCGGGCTCATGCAAGTTATGCTCCCTACCGCTCAGTCTACTGCCGCCGAAATCGGGCTCGCTAAACCCGTCGCAAACGATCTGTTTAAGCCTGAAATCGCCATTCCTATCGGCTCAGCTTATATCAATAAACTGATGCACATTCTCGTCCCAAATCCCATGTTCGTTCTTCCTGGTTATAATGCCGGGCAAGGCAACGTCGGAAAATGGATGAATAATTATTCTGATATCGACGTAGATCTTTACGTCGAAAAAATTCCTTTCAAAGAAGCGCGACATTACGCCAAACGCGTCGGTACTACCCTTTGGCGCTATCGTTGGCTCTATGATCCCAATATGCCTGATCTCTTCGATCCAGCGCTTAAAGTCAGCGAACAAAAGAAATTATAATTTTTCTTTTTATATAAGATATTTTCTTGGCTGCTTTTGGGGGAAGTCTCCCCCTGAGCGGCTATCCATTTCGCGCAGCGAAATGAATACGTCGCTACCCCCTCTGCCTGCGGCGCACCTACTTTTCGAGCAACTTACGTACGCCTTGAAGCGCTTTTTCAGCTTCAACGTATTGCTCAAACTTTTGCTCATCACGCCTAAACTCGGGCGTATGCGCATAATGACAACCATTCACCGTCTTTACACCATGATAAATGTGTAACATTTCATGATACAATACAAACTTGACGGCATATTCAGGAACACGTCGATCGTTGAGAATGCGCGATATTAAAATAACATTCAACGAAAAATTATAAGACCCCAAACGACGATAATTCGCACGAGGCGTCCACGCGATCAGCGGTTTAACGAGCGTACCACCAAAATAAGTTTCGTTTAACTCATCAAATAATAACGAAAGACAATATACATCGTGAATGCGAAGCGGCGAAATGTCCGTATAAACGGCCAAAAGCTGCTGCGCATCCGTCGAACGTACGTAGTTTTCTGCAACGTACTTCGCACTCGTAGATGACGAAATGATATATTTAAAGATAGCTTCCCAAACGTTTGGTTCAGCCTTCATATAATAAAAATTAACATCTAATATACGAAATGGATTCATTCCAAGCGCTTCAGCTTTCCAACGATGTTCATCAAACGTAAAATGAAAAATCGTATCGGCCGGATTAAATCCTAAATTTCGCATGACGCGTCCGACTGTAAAAAATGACTGCACAAAAGATGCATAATGATCTTCACTTTGGGCAAGCCAACAACAAGTTCGATACGCCGAAAGCGCCTTTGTCGTGCTCGTCGGAATGTGAAGCATCCCTGTCTTTTCGAGATACTTTGTGCGATCGATGTGTTTTTTGAGCTCAGCGTAAATAAAGTTGTGCGGTTGGACTCCGTCAATGACGACCTTCCAAAGTTCTTTCTGAATATCTCTCCACACATCAAGATACTTGGTAAGATGATTGGCACTCGGCATTTTGCAATATTACGCTTCAGATCTATTAAACAGTCGAATCAACGTTAAGATTTAACTCAGTTTTCGCAATGCGGCGGTTGATGCATCCATAAAACCTGTTTGAGCTCAACAAGATTTTTAACCTGACGCTCGTGTTTGGGATCTTCGATGACGTTCTGCGAAACAATGCTGGCTTTCGGTGCCTTGGGATGAACATCTAATACCGTCTCAAAGTCTGTCAGCAGTTCACCCGCGTTTTGATATCGCTCTTCAATGGGCGCCGTCGCTCTCATAAAGATCTGAACGATACTCATCAAATACGCGCGTTCTTCTGTGAGCTCAACATTGGTGATCGGTATCGGCTGACCCGTCAAAATAGAAAGCGCTAGCTGACCTAAACACCAAACGTCATCTGACGGCGCAACCTCTTCTTCGGGCGTCGACAAAAATGTCTCGAGAACATTGGTAAACTTCACAAAAGATGTATCACCACCCAAATGAACGATCTGAGCTTGCTCATAACCCAAGTTCGGCACACAAAGATCAAACCGATGAAAGGAAGCTAATCCTTGAATAATCTGGTGAATGATGTGGATCAAGATGACATCATTAGGCTTTTCATGCTCAAGGTAATCCTTCAGCATTTCGCCACGTCGAACGTCACAAATAAGCGCGTACGTGCCATACTCCGTCATCTCCAGCTTTTCAAAAAGCAACGGCAAATTCTGCTGATGAACTACCGAAAAACCGTTGACGACCTTAAAGAACCTTCGGCGCTGATTTTCATCGTTCGCAACTTCGGGCTTCATAACGATGAGCGTCACCATACGCTCGACTGCCGTCTGCCAAGCTTCGTAAGAGATCGTACTTTTGTCGTTGCGATACATCGCAATCGGAACGAACTTGCTGGCAATCTGTTTGCCGAGAATATCGAGCGGATCTTTAGGTTGATCGTCTTGAATCGTATAAGCTTTACCGCACTTACACAGCATTCCAAGCTGCTGTGATTTAGTGCCGCAGACAGGACAAACAGGCATCGCAATTCTCCTCATGCACAAAAAAGAGGCGCACAAAATCGTCGTGCCGTTCTAACACGTTTTTTGCGCTTACGTGCGCGTTTTGTGGGCAAATTTCTGCTTAGTTCAAACACAACCTACCAACTATTTTTTGTCCTCCGGACGGGCCCCCGTGCTCTTTTGAGAGCTTTTGACACATTTCTTCGTCAACTTCCTCAAACCTTTCGGTTACAGCCTAATGCCTGATGTCCTCCGGACGGGCCCAAGGGGCGGCGTATCGCGGCCGCCCCTTGGGAATCCCCTAGCTTTAGCAAAGTACTCACTGTTTACAGCTATTCTTTTTCGTCCTCCGGACGGGCCCAAGGGGCGGCGTATCGCGGCCGCCCCTTGGGAATCCCCTAGCTTTAGCAAAGCACTCTTTGTTAACAGCTATTCTTTTTCGTCCTCCGGACGGGCCCAAGGGGCGGCGTATCGCGGCCGCCCCTTGGGAATTCCCTAGCTTTAGCAAAGTACTCACTGTTCACAGCTATTCTTTTTCGTCCTCCGGACGGGCCCAAGGGGCGGCATATCGCGGCCGCCCCTTGGGAATCCCCGCGCTCTTTTGTCGCGCGTGCAGAACTCACTTCGCTCGGACATGCTGCACGCGCGGCAGACACTTAGGGTATGCAAGTCATGGCGTGTATGTTTTTTCACTCATCGGCGGGCGCGAACTTGCCTTCCGCTTCAACATGCGCGCCCGCTCGCCCGGTGCGCCCGCTGCTTGCCTTCGGCTTCGCTACGCGTGCGATAAAAGTGCTGATTATATATTAATGAGCGCAATGCAAATATGATGTTTTGGCGAACGAACTTTTGCAAGCTCACGCGGCTGGAAACCGCTGACCTGAATAACCCCGTCCGTCGAAGCCGAAGGCAAGACGGGGGGGGACTTAAACTGTCCCCTTAAAATCGGACACGCCAATTGAGGGGCGTCCCTCCGATATGGACACTTGAAACGATGGGCATCCCTTGTTACTAGGCAATGGGAGTTTTTATGAGCCTAACGCAAGAGTTTATTTGGGGTGGACAAG